>JAKFVP010000011.1 GCA_021732175.1 Bradyrhizobium sp. | reverse complement strand
TCGTGAGCATCTTCGGGCTGACTGGCGGCAATCTCGGCAATGCGCTCTCCCAGCTCTCGGGCGAGGCCGCGACCGGCGCCCAGCGAGCGGGCTTCCAGCTAGAGAGCCAGTTCCTCAACCTGATGCTCGATCCCTTCGTCGACGGCAGAAGCGGCATCGCGGGCACCAGCGGCCCTGCGCTCGCTTTCGCCCCGGATCGGGAGGCTCTGCCCGACGACGTTGCGCTCGCCTATTCCGCCGTGCTCAAGGCGTCGAAAGCTGCCCCGCAGACGGCGACCTTCGCGCAGCGCTGGACGGCGTGGGGCGCAGGCTTCGGCGGCGGCAACAAGACCGATGGCGATCCCGCCGTGCTCGGCAGCCACGACGTTTCGGCGCGCACCGCGGGATTTGCCGGCGGCCTCGACTATCGGCTCAACCCCGACACCGTCGCGGGCTTCGCGCTCGCTGGCGGTGGCACCAACTGGAGCCTCGCCGACGGCCTCGGTGGCGGCAAGAGTGACGCCTTCCAGGCCGGCGTCTACGGCGCGACCCGCTGGGGCCCAACCTATCTCGCCGCCGCGTTTGCCTACGCTAACCATTGGATGTCGACTGACCGCTTCGCGTTTGCGGGCAACCATCTCACCGCGGCGTTCACCGCGCAGAGTGTCGGCGGGCGCGTCGAGGGCGGCTATCGCTTCGGCACGGTTTACGGCGGGATTGCCCCCTACGCCGCGATCCAGGCCCAAGGCTTCCGCACGCCCTCCTACAGCGAGACCGACGTCAACAGCGGCGGTTTCGCGCTCGCCTACAACTCTCGCACCGGCACCGACACCAGGAGCGAGCTAGGCGTGCGCTTCGACCGCCTGCTGGCGCTCTATCCCTCAGCCGCACTCTCATTACGCGGGCGGCTCGCCTGGGCGCACGACTGGGTGAGCGACCCCACGTTCGCGGCCGTGTTCCAGACACTTCCGGGTGCGAGCTTCATCGTGAACGGCGCAGTGCCGGCGAAGGATTCCGCGCTCGTCTCGGCCGGTGCCGAGTTTCGCCTCACCAGCGGTGTGACCTTCCTGGGCAAGTTCGACGGCGAGTTCGCTGGCCGCAGCAACACCTACGCCGGTACCGGCACCATCCGGGTGACTTGGTAGATGCGCCATGGCTAGCAATGGTCGCGAACGCGAAGTGCCGCATCGCAGACCATCGCAATTCGGGCGCTCGAAGCGGAGAATTGGTCGCGGCATCATAGCGCCATGGCGATTATGATGCGACGCTCAAGTCTATGCCAATCCCGCCGACTCTTCGCCCGAACTGTCGCCGGCACTCTGCAACTGCGAGGCCCGTTCAAGCAATCCCGCCCCAACACTCCTAAAATATGATCGGCATCGTCACAGGTCAGAATATTCCTGCCCCCGGCGTCAGCACATTTTTCGGATCGAATTGCTTCTTAGCAGCGGCAAAGCGCGGCCAAGTGTCGGAGCCGTAGTGCTCCTGCCAACCCTTATGGGACAACACGGGAGCAAACGGCGGATAGATCTTGCCGCCCGCCGCGCGCAACCGCGGGAGCAGCGCCTCATTGGCAGCCAGCATTGCTTGATGATCCGACGCATTGTCCGCGGATGCCCTGCGTTGCATCCGCAGTTCATAGCTCAAGTTCCCGGTCGGCATCTTCTGTAGCGGCTGCGCGTGCCGTGCCGTGATCTTGGGTGAGACTTCGAAGAACCAGATGCCGATATAGACCTCGGGAGTGGCTAGGCATGTAGGTGAGGAACGGCCGGATCGAGCTTTCCGGCAATGTAGCGACAAGCGCTGGGTTCGGCACTTTGCTTGTCTTTCCGGTTGCAATGCTCGCTGTCCGGCGATTGAGGTAATTGCAGTAAGGCATCGTGGTTGGTGGCGACTCGGACTTGTGCCGCAAGCCGGCCATCCAGGCAGGGGCACGATTTCCCTCATCAGCCTGCGCGACAAAGCTTCCGGCACTCAGCACGTACTGCGCGCGTCCTCCTTCCCGCGTAATCCGCCCGTTAAGCGGTCCCAGCCCGTCAGTCGCGGTCAAGCGGGCTTGGTGGGAAAGAAAGGCTTCGGCGTCGTCATAAGTGAGCGTGCGCACCGCGACATATCCGGGCGCCGGCACCAGGCGGAGCCGCGCGCGGACAATGATCCCACATTGTCCGAGACCGGCGAGCGTCATGCGAAAAAGTCGGTGTTGCGTTCCGGCGAGCAGGTCACAAGTTCTCCAGCTCCGGTGACGACATCGAGTTCGAGAACGTTGTCCACTTGCGCGCCGAACCGATAGCTCGTCTCGCCCGTCCCGCCGACACTGAGCGTACCACCGACGGTCAGCATCATTGCGTCGACCATCACGGGCGGCGTGCGACCTTCTGTGAGTGCGGCCCTTGCCACTTCACCCCAAAGTGCGCCAGGTTGCGCATCAAGGGTGTCGCTGCCGCGCAAAGACACGGCGTTCAATGTACCGGAATCAATGACGATTCCGTCTTCCACTTGGGCTCGGCCGTATACGCAATGACCTTGGCCCCGCATTGCGATCTTGAGGCCCTGCTTGTTCGCATAGGCGACCATTCGCACGACGTCGTGGACGGACTTCGGCCTCAGAACGGCGATGGGCGACCGGTGGATATGAAAGCCCCAATCGACGGCGACCGACTGCCGAGCTGCCTCATCGACAACCAAATCGCCATCAAGACTCGGCAGTTCCGCGAGCGGCGAACCGCCATATGCCCACGAGCCATTTAGAGAGCTGACGCTGCCAATGAGCAGTGACGCCGTCGCACACTTCACGAAATCGCGCCGCGTCGCTAGCGCGTTCCCGCGATGCTGACCGTCCAACTCCGTCTGGTGAGATCCACATCTGTCCATAGCGTGTTCTCCCCTGGCGCATAGTCGATACTATCGAATTCGGAGATACCTTATGCGGTACGCCTCGAAACGAAAAAACATTCCGAGCCGCGGTCCTCCGGGAGTTCACCGTCAAAGAATCTCGTTGGGAGCGATAGCCAGCCGAGGAAGCTTATTTCACTGCCGAGGGGGATGATAGCGGAATGGGCGCCCGGGGGTCACCACAGCGTGCTCTGGCGTACAATGGCGCGCCATTCAGAACAAAACTGCGAACTCATACGCGCTTGAAATTGCTATGTAATTTTATCATACCTGAGCCGCTGCTGAGAAGCCATGGCGCCTCGTCAACATGGGACTCAAGTTAATGCAAGGTCGATCCAGACGCGAGCGCGGGGTTGACACGTCCGTGAACCGCCCCAGCGTCAACGCGGTCTGAGCCTGTGCAGTCCGCCGCGAGCTGTCTGGCCAATCGAGTCCCGCATCCTGGAACCATGCATTTCGAAAGTTTGCGTGCCCGCTGGCGATAACCTTGAAACCCGGCGCATCCTTATCGACAAAGCGTGGAAGGAGTTCGAACAGCCGGCGCACCGCTTCGGATCCGCTCCCTTTCGACTTTTGATTGATCCGGGGGCTTCGGCGTAGACCGTTTCCGAAGGGAAATAGGCTGGGTGGGTTAGCCGATGAGAAAAGGGGATCGACCGGCCATGGTTCGGTACGAACCGGTGCAGAGCGAGCAAAACCGAAAGATGATAAGCGAATCCGTCTGTCCACCGCGGCTCAGGTGGCGCCCACTGGCGATGGGAACGCCGGGTGGCATGGCTGAGCACCAGCATCACAGGGAGAAAGATGAAGCGACAGGCTATCGGAGCCTGATCGTGATCTTGT
>JAKFVP010000219.1 GCA_021732175.1 Bradyrhizobium sp. | reverse complement strand
CAACGCCATCCTCGGTGTCTCGCTTGCTTGCGCCAAGGCGGCGGCGGAATCGCTTCAGATGCCGCTCTATCGCTATGTCGGCGGCACCTCGGCGCGGACGCTGCCGGTGCCGATGATGAACATCATCAATGGCGGCGTGCATGCCGACAACCCGATCGACTTCCAGGAATTCATGATCATGCCGGTCGGCGCCAAGACCTTCAGCGAAGCTCTGCGCTGTGGCGCCGAAATCTTCCACACCCTGCGAAGCGAATTGAAGAAGGCCGGCCACAATACGAACGTCGGCGACGAGGGCGGCTTCGCGCCGAACCTTCCCTCCGCCGATGCCGCGCTCGAATTCGTCATGAACGCGATCGGCAAAGCCGGCTACAAGGCAGGCCACGACGTGATGCTGGCGCTCGACTGCGCCTCGACCGAGTTCTTCAAGGACGGCAAGTACGTCTATGGCGGCGAGAACAAGACCCGCTCGGTCTCCGAGCAGGCGAAATACCTTGCCGACCTCGTCTCGCGCTATCCGATCGTGTCGATCGAAGACGGCATGTCGGAAGACGACATGGACGGCTGGAAGGAGCTCACCGACCTGATCGGCAAGAAGTGCCAGCTGGTCGGCGACGACCTCTTCGTCACCAACGTCAACCGCCTCGCCGAGGGCATCCGCGCCGGCCGCGGCAACTCGATCCTGATCAAGGTCAACCAGATCGGCACGCTGACGGAAACGCTCGCCGCGGTCGAGATGGCCTTCAAGGCCGGCTATACCGCCGTGATGTCGCATCGTTCCGGCGAGACGGAAGACTCAACCATCGCCGACCTCGCGGTGGCCACCAATTGCGGACAGATCAAGACGGGATCGCTGGCGCGCTCCGACCGCACCGCCAAGTACAACCAGCTGCTGCGCATCGAGCAGCAACTCGGGAAGCAGGCCAAATATGCCGGGAAGGGCGCCCTGAAGGCGCTGGCCTGACCGTCCTGCCCGCTTTGCGATAGCATCATCCGCTTCCGGCCCGCGGAAGCGGATGCCGCGCGACCTTTCGGGCCTTGTCGCCGCGGCGAAATCAACCGATACTGCTTCTCCAGCGAAGGGACAACGCATGAGCGTGGTTGTTCCGCCGGGCGTGCGCAGTTCGTGTATCCGTCGTTCGTGTATCCATCGGCTCGCCGAGCCGGCGGCGGGATCGGTTATGGTCCTCGCGCTTCTCCTTTCAGCCAGCTCCGTACTCGCCACGGCTCTGCCGGAACAGATGCGCGCGTCTCTCATCAAGAGTGCGGAGCAAAGCTGCTTCGAGGGACAATCAAAGCAGGAGAGCAACAAGGCGCGCAGGCCGGAAGTGCTGCGCAGGTTCTGCAACTGCTTCGCCGAGAAGATGAGCTACACCATGACCATGGAGGGGGCGATCGCCTCCATCGGCAAGCCGCCAACATCAGGGGAGCAGCAATTGATGGATGCCGTGCTGGCCAATTGCTGGCTGGTTCACGTGAAATAGCGGCGTCGCGCTCGCCGCTCGCGAACAGCCGGAACCACGCAAGGCGTCCTGCCGTTGGTGCGGCAACGCCGACAGGAGCAAACAGGGAGCAAGAGAATGATCCTTCGCGCCACTCAAATCGGAGCCTGCCTGATCCTTCTTGGGCTGCTGGGCACGTTCAACGCCGCCTTCGCCTTCTCCTGCGGGCCGGGGTGCCATGAGTCGCCAAGCGGCGCCTGCGTGCGCGACGGCTGGGATCAGGCGATGCCGGTGCGCAATCAATGTCCGGCCTATACGGCGGCGCGGCCGCCCTGCGGCGGACCGGGACTGCGCTGGGACCGCCGCAAGATGGCGTGCTTCCCAAGCTGAAGCTCTAGCCTGGTTTCGACTTCGACGCCTTGGCAGCGACCGGACGCTTCGTGGCGGGCTTTTCCTGAGCCTTGTCCTGCGTCGCCTGCTTGTCGCGCTTCTTGAGGTCGGATCCTGCGGACTTCTTCTTGTCGTCCGCGCTGGCGATCTTTGGCGCGCCGCGCTTGCTGATATACTCCTTGCCGTCGATCGGGCCGACATGCGGCGGATCGCGGTCGAGATACGGTCGGCCGATACCGAACTCGGGACCCTTCGCGTCGACCCACCTCCAGAGCGCGTCAGTGGTGACCCAGCGTTGCGCCCGCGTGGCGCCCTTGGTGCTGACGATGTCGGCGGCCATGCCGTTGCCGTAGCCGCCGCGGGTGCTGCCGCCGTGATAGGAGCGGTCGCTCGCCGCTCTGGTCCCGCCCGAGATGAGGGATTGGCGATAATCGTCGCGGAAGGCGCTGGTGATGCCGGGGACCAGGCCCTCCTTTTCGGCCGCGTAAAGCATGCGGAACAGCTTCAGCTTGAAGCTCTTGTCCATGCCGCCGATGACATAGTCGATCATCGACATGCCGGCGCGTTCTGCCGCCTTCGGATCTTTCCAGGTGAAGTCGTTGTTGACGCGCCTTGTAACGGTCCTTGTGACGGTCACCATCTTGCCCTTGCGCTTGACCTTCACGCGAGTCCGTTCGGTTTCCGCGATGGTGTCGAGCTTGGGTGCGCGTTCGTAGAGCGCCCACAGAAATTGATCGATGCAGGCTTCCACGACGAGGCACTCGCCGACGAGATCGATACGATCGGGCGCAAGCGCGGCGTCCTGCTGTGGCGGATCGATGTTGGCAGATGCAGCCGCCTGCACCGACGACATCTCCTGCGTCAGTACTTCCGACGGATCGCTCAGCGCGGCCACGACGATGGCTTGCTGCTTGTCCGCTGCTGGCTTCGGCGCGACGGCGACCTGCGCAAGCAGTTCGGCTGCGTTCGCCACATCGGCATTGATCGTATTGCGCTTCGCTGCCGGCAGGGTCACCGGCCCGACATTGGCCGCCAGTGACGGCGCGAGGCGATCCACGACGCGCACGGCGCTGCCGGTTTCGAACGAGAGAGAAGTCGTGAGCACGAGCAGACCGCCGCCGAAAACCAGCGTGGGCCACATCTCAACTGCCATTCGCCGCGGGTTCATGATCATAGCCTCCAATCGGCTTGTCTTGAGTCCGAACGCATAGCCACGCAACACCTCCGATGTTTCCGGTCACAATGTGGAACTGCAAGGGCAGAGAGCCCGGAGAGGGGCATGTTTGCGGCTGACTGTTGCTATGGTGCAACGCGCTGTTTCGATACGGGACAGCCCTGAATTTGCGCCAGAATCTCTGATTTTGCCGCGGCGCGACTGAAGAGATCAGGTGGGGAAAACCAGGCAACGCGGCTCAATTCGGATGGGCCTCGGAGAGCGGATCGCCCGAAGGCGGGGACGGCACCGGATTCCAGCCCGTCACCTTCTGCAAGGCGTAGACGTCGTAGACATGGCCGCGCCAGGCGAGGTCGGCCTGACCGCGCGTTTGCAGCGTGGCGCCGGTACCGCGCCATACGCCGGCTCTCGCGTTTTCCTTCGGCGCCACATGGAGACCGGCGGGACCGTCGAGGATGGGATAGCGGAAGCCGATATATCGGAGGCGTTCATTGATCTGCACGACCGGCACGGCATCGCGCAGATGCCAGCGCAGCATCGAATAGATGCGGTAGTCGGACGTCACGAACCAACGGCTGCCGATTTCCTTGCGCTTGCTGTCAGCTGCTGACACGACGCCGGCAAAGCCCGCTTCCTTGCCGATGGGATCATCGTTGCGCAGATAATTTGCGGAGCCCGCGATGTAATGGAGATGGGCGGCTGCAACGAAGGCGATCCCC
>JAKFVP010000273.1 GCA_021732175.1 Bradyrhizobium sp. | reverse complement strand
GGCCTGCAATCTGCACCACGCCGATGCGGCCGTTGGTCGTGCCGATCACCAGCGAGTTGCGCTCGTTGTCTTCGCTCGCCTTGTCGAGCTCGGCGTTGATGAACGCGCCGGGCCGGTAGACGATCTTCTCGATCCGCCCCGTCACCGGGGCGCGGTTCACATGGCAGTTGAACACGCTCATGAACACGGAGATGCGGGTCAGCGGCCGGTCGCCCAGCCCGAGTTCGGCCGGCGGCAACACCTGCGTGATCATGGAGACGCGGCCATCGGCCGGCGACACCACGACACCGTCGCGCACCGGCGTGGTGCGGACGGGATCGCGGAAGAACAGCGCGCACCAGATCGTCAGCACGGTGCCGATCCAGCCCAGCGGCGTCCAGATCCAGAACAGGACCAGGCTCGCCAGCGCAAAGCCGCCGATGAACGGATAGCCCTCGGGGTGGATCGGCGGGATTTGCGCGCTGATGGAATTGCTGATGGACATCGCTTCTCACTAACTCTCTTGGCTGACTGGGTTGGCCGCGCTTGCTGGGCCAGCGCCCCCTGAACCCACTTACTCGGCAGCGCTCGCCAGCGGATCCTCGATCGGCGGCGGCGCACGGTTCGGCGCCTCGTTGTCTTCGTCGATCTGCGCGAGTTTTTCGCGCGCTTCCTCCGCCTCGCGCTGCCGGTTCCACATACTGGCATAAAGTCCGCCGGAAGCCAAAAGCTGGGCATGGGTTCCGCGCTCGGCGATCTTGCCCTGATCGAGCACGATGATCTCGTCGGCGGCGACGATGGTGGACAGGCGATGGGCGATCACCAGCGAGGTGCGGTTCTGCGAGACGCGTTCCAGCGCGCCCTGGATTTCGTGCTCGGTGTGGCTGTCGAGCGCCGAGGTCGCCTCGTCCAGCACCAGGATCGGCGGGCCCTTCAGCACGGTGCGCGCAATCGCCACACGCTGCTTCTCGCCGCCGGACAGTTTCAGGCCGCGCTCGCCGACCTGGGTCTCGTACCCCTTGGGCGAAGCCTTGATGAAGGCGTCGATCTGCGCCAAGCGCGCCGCCTCCTCCACTTCGGCGTCGCTGGCGTCCCAGCGGCCGTAGCGGATGTTGTAGCGGATGGTGTCGTTGAACAGCACGGTGTCCTGCGGCACCATGCCGATCGCCGCGCGCAACGAGTTTTGCGTGACGTTCCTTATGTCCTGGCCGTCGATCAGGATCTTGCCGCCGGAGACATCATAGAGACGGAACAATAGCCGCGAGATCGTCGACTTGCCCGCTCCCGAGGGTCCGACGATCGCAACCGTCTTGCCGGCGGGCACGTCAAAGCTCAATCCCTTCAGGATCTGGCGGTCCGCGTCATACGCAAAGCGCACGTCCTCGAAGCGCACATTGCCCGATGTCACAACGAGCGGCTTCGCGCCGGGCACGTCCTTGATCTCGGGGTCGCGCGCCAGCACATTGAACATCTTCTCGATGTCGATGATGGCCTGCTTGATCTCGCGATAGACCATGCCCATGAAATTCAGCGGCACGTAAAGCTGGATCATCATGGCGTTGATCAGCACGAAATCGCCGACGGTGTGGGTGCCGTTGCGGATGCCGAGCGCGCACATGATCATGGTCGCGGTGAGGCCCGCGGTAAAGATCACGGCCTGACCGGCGTTGAGCACCGCCAGCGAGGTGTAGGTGCGGATGCTGGCTTCCTCGTAGCGCTCCATGGAACGGTCGTAGCGCTTTGCTTCCCGTTCTTCCGAGCCGAAGTATTTCACCGTTTCGTAGTTGAGCAGCGAGTCGATCGCCTTGGTATTCGCCTCGGTGTCGGAATCGTTCATCTTGCGGCGGATTTCGATCCGCCACTCGGTCGCGATGTAGGTGTAATACATGTAGGCGGCGACCATGACCGCGATGACAAGCACATAGCGCCAGTCGAACTGCCAGAACAGCACGCCGAACATCATCGCAACTTCGACCAGCGTCGGGATCAGCTGCAGGATCACCATGCGCACGATCACTTCGATGCCGGAACGGCCGCGCTCGAGGATGCGCGTCAGCCCGCCGGTCTTGCGCTCGAGATGGAAGCGCAGCGACAGTTCGTGCATGTGGACGAAGGTGATGTAGGCGAGCTTGCGCACCGCATGCATGGCGACGCGGGCGAAGATGCCGTCACGCCATTGCGTGAGCAACGCCATCAGCACGCGGATACCGCCATAGCCCAGCGTCAACAACAACGGCGAGGCAAGCAGCCACAGCATCCAGTTCGAGGATTCCACCGGCGCGGTGTTGGCGCCGGTCAGCGCATCGATCGCCCATTTGAAGGTGAAGGGCACCGAGAGCGTGGCGAGCTTGGCGACCAGCAGCAGCACCATCGACCACACGACGCGCATCTTCAGGTCGGCGCGGTCGTGCGGCCAGATATAGGGCCACAGATGCACCAGCGTCCCGGTCAGGGTCGCCTTCTCGGGCGACGTCGCGGTGACGGGTTCGTTCGCTGGCGCGTCGGCTTGCGAATGCGGGTGGGCCATCAATCAGCGCCCTGCCCGGCATCGCCGGTGTCGTTCATCTGGCTGCATGTCGTCTGTCATATAGAGGCTTTGGTTGTCGCGTACAGCCTCTTTGCTGGTAATTCTTTCGCGATTCCGGGGATTTGCGGGGAAATTCTCGCTGGTCCGCGAATCCGATAGGCTTGATAAATTCTCGCTGCAGTGCCACATGGCTGATATGAACCAAATCAAGACTGTTTGTGTCTATTGCGGCTCCGGCCCCGGCACAAACCCCCGCTTCGTCGAGGCCGCGCAAGCCCTCGGCAAAATCTTCGCAGAAAACAACATTCGTCTGGTCTATGGCGGCGGCTCGGTCGGCCTGATGGGCGCGATCGCCAAGTCCGTGCTCGATCATGGCGGCGCCGTCACCGGCATCATCCCGGACTTCCTGCGGGCGCGCGAGAATGCGCTGACCAGGGTGCAGGAGATGGTCGTCACGCCCGACATGCATGAGCGCAAGCGGCTGATGTTCGAGCGCTCGGACGCCTTCGTGGCGCTGCCCGGCGGCGTCGGCACGCTGGAAGAGCTGGTGGAGATGATGACCTGGCAGCAGCTCGGCCGTCACAGCAAGCCGATCCTGGTTGCCAACATCGACGGCTTCTGGGAGCCGCTGATGGCGCTGATCGCGCATATGCGCAGCGCGCAATTCATCCGGGCCAACCTCGAGGTCGACCTCTTGAAGGCCGAAAGAGTTGAGGACATTTTGCCCCGCCTCAAGGCTTACGCCGCGCGGACGAGCGAAGGCGCCAAGGAGATGGCGGCTGACGTGGCAAGGCGGATGTAGGTTTTGTCGTCCCGGCGAAGGCCGGGACCCATAACCACGGTCGGGTCTTGTTTCACTCGACGTCTGCCAGTGTGCGCCTCTCGCTAAATCAAGCGGTATGGGTCCCGGCCTTCGCCGGGACGACACGCGTTGAAACACACGTTCTCATTCTCGCGACACGATCTGTCCGAGGTTTGCATCTTCGTTGCTCCCCCTCCAAACAGAGGGCGCAGGGAAGGCCGGGCGCCGACTGCGCCCGTAGATCCCGTGCGCGGGAGCACACGGGCATCCCGAGCGCCGAAGCGCTCGGGCAAACACTACAGGTACAGCCGAGACATCCCGGCCCTCCCCGCGCAATGGCTTTACGGCTTATACGTGCTCACCCCGGGGAACGGCCTTTGTTGCCCCCGTTGCCAAGCCCGCACAGGCAGGCCGGATA
>JAKFVP010000467.1 GCA_021732175.1 Bradyrhizobium sp. | reverse complement strand
GATGGCAATGCCGGCGAGAAAGCCGACCGTGACCGGCATCGACAGCAGATTGGCGACCCAGCCCATGCGAAAGAGACTGGCGAGAATCAGGATCGCGCCGACCATCAGCGCCAGCGCAACCGCCAGCGAATGATATTCCGGCGAGTGGCTCGCGGCCATCAGCAGCAGACCGCCGGTGAAGATCGGCGTGATCGTGGAATCCGCGCCGCAGGACAGGAAGCGATTGGCGCCGAACATGGCAAAGCCGATCGATCCCATGATGAAGGCGTAGAAGCCGATCTGCGGCGCGAAGCCGCCGAGCCTGGCGGTCGCCATCTGCTCGGGGATCGCGATGGCCGCGAGCGTCAGGCCCGCGATGAGATCGCCGGGCAGGTCGCCGGCGCGGAACGAACGCAGCGAGCGAAAGACGATCCAGCGCGTCCCGTTGCTGTCGGAGGCCGTCTGCGCCATCGATGGTTCGCTCCTTGCTGCCGGGACATATTCCCCATCGGCGGGCAAAAGGCCAGCGCCGTCAGCCGATCACTGCGGGCGCGCGGTGATCGCCTTGCGGATGGCGGCAAGCGGCGCAGTGTCGTCGAACTCCATCGCCTCGCCGCGCGGGCGCAGGCCGAGGTCGCGCCACAGCGCGGCAAGGTCCGGTGTTACCGGCTTTGGTCCCATCTCGTTGTAAAGCCGCGTCAGGACATCGCCGCCGACCGCCTTGTCGGCGGTGGCAAGCACGCGCGCGAGCGACCAGTCCTGTTCGTGATTGCCTCCGGCGCCGATGACGCCGCGCATGGCATCCTGCAGGCCGCGCCGGCTGCCGGTCGCCTTGCGAATTTCGATGTCGGCGAGCAGGCAGAACATCGCGCCGCCCCAGTATTTGCGGCCCCAGGTGTCGGTATTGTCGAGGCCGCGGTCGCCGGCTTGCGGCAGGCCCTGCGGCATGTCGCGCATCATGGCCTGCCAGATTTCGTTGGCCTGGAGGTCGCCGGCCTGCACCCGCGCGACCGGCTCGACATAGACGGCAAGCCCTTCGGACAGCCAGGCATGCCGCTCGGCCAGATCGGGCAGCGCGAGATGCACCATCTCGTGTACCAGGATCCAGTCGCGCCGCAGGTCGCTTTCGCTGGAGTCGCGGCCGAGCAGCACGCGGATCGCCGCACCGCGATAGGCCCATGTTGTGCCGCCGCGCACGCGCGGACCGTTGACAGGCACGATCAGCAATTTCAGATCGTTGACGGGAAAGCGGCCGTAATAGGTGGCGACGGCGTTCGCCGACGTTCTTACCCAATCCAGCACCTTTTCCGTGGGCAGCGCGATCTCGCCGGGCGCAAAGGCGACATGGATGACTCCGCCGGGAACGTCGAGATCGGTCTTCGGCAGTTTTTCAAAAGCGTCGTAGGGCATGCGGTCGCCGCGCATGAATTCCGACTGCGCGCCGGCGAGATAGGGGAATGCGGCCGCAAACGCGAGCGAAAGAGCGATGACAAGCGCGATCGCGCGATATGCCGCCGATGATTTCATGACGCGGCGCCCCGGCCTTCAGTGCGGGATAGCGCCGCGAGAAACGTCGCCGCCTGCTCGGCGAGATCCTCGCGCATCGCCGCCAGCAGGGCCTCGCCCTTTTCGAGGGTGGCAAGCGTCGGGTCGCCAAAGCTGCCGGAGCGGCTGTAGTTCGGGGAGGCCCTGTCCGTCTGCGTCAGGCGTCCCGGCATCGCTTGTGCGATCATGGGGCTGGCCTCGGCGCGGGACATGTCGACAAGCTCGGGCGCGAGCGCCAGCATCAGCGATGTCTCGAGTTCGTCGGCATGGCTGCCATGGCCTTGCCGGGCAAGTTCGGCCGCGGCGCGGCGATAGCGCGGCCCGTCATGAATTTTCAGATGCAGCACATGGCCGGCGTCGAGCCGCGCCAGTGCGCGTTCGACGCTAGTGCGCGTGCTGATGCCGGTGTCGAGCACGAATAGCGCGCGGCAGCCATGTCCCAGAATGCCCGACGCGATCTCGGTCACAACAGCCTCGAACGTCGCGGCCGACAGGCTGATGCTCCCCGCATATTCGACAAAGGCCGGATAGTGTCCGTAGGTCAGCGCCGGCCACACCAGCGCGTCGATATTAGCGGCGAGTTCCGACGAAAGCCGTTCCGCCTGGATGCGGTCGGTCTCGAGCGGCAGATGCAGGCCGTGCTGCTTGGC
Organism: Bradyrhizobium sp.; assembly: GCA_021732175.1. Classification (GTDB taxonomy): domain Bacteria; phylum Pseudomonadota; class Alphaproteobacteria; order Rhizobiales; family Xanthobacteraceae; genus Bradyrhizobium. Next base: position 1,570 of record JAKFVP010000467.1, on the reverse strand, counting down.
GGCGGCGCCGACCGGCAGGATCGCCGCGGCGCCGCGTGCGATGCGGCGCGCGGCTTCGTCCCACGGCAGGTGCTCGACGAAATTGCGTTCGGCCTCCACGCCCATGCATCCGGCCTTTCAGTATTCAGGCGGAAACACCGCTCAATAGGCCGCCCGTGACCCAGCCGTGCAGATAGCCCGCGCCGCGCGCAGCGGCGTTATCGGGATCGTCATATGTCGCCAGCATCGAACAGAGCACGCCAAAGGCAATGCCGGTCGCAGCTTCGTCCCACATCATGGCTTCCTCTGCGGGAAGCTCGCGGAACATCGGCGTGTTGTCCTGGCGCCAGACCAACAGGCGTGCGGGCTCTGCCAGCGTTTCCGCATCTGCCGGCGTCTCGTCGTTCTTCAGCGCGCGCCAGATCGCGGCCGCGTTGGTCGTGAGATCGAGGCGCGCCGCGGTCGGGTGCGCCGTGAAGGTGAGGTCCTTCCAGATGTCGGGCGCAAACGCCGCGACATCGGCCAGCGACACCACCGCGCCGTCGCTGCCGTCAAAAGCGTCGTTCAGCGCCTTCTCCAGCGCGGCGAGATCGCCGAGCACGGGATATTGGCTGTACGGCGCATTCGATCGCAGAAATTCCGGCAGGCCCTGCGAGAACCAGCGCAAATTGGGGTGCTCGGAGGGGCGCGCCTTGACATAGGCACGGCCCATCTCGTCGAACATCTCGTCGCCGAGATAAAGGTACAGCAGCTCGTGGTCGTTGCGCAGCGCATCGACCAGCCGCGAGCCATAGGCGTAACGGTACACGCCGAACAGCGTCTCGCGCTTCTCCTTGGGGCTGTCGGGGATTTCGGCGAGCACGCTGTCGTCGCCCGAGAGGATGCCGCGCTGGAAGTCGGCTTGCTGGCGGGCCAGATCGCTCATCGCACAGCCGGGCCCAGTACCTGTTCCGCCATCTCGCGCGTGCGGTTGACCTCGACGATCAGCTCATCGAGCGGCGGTATGTTGTCGTCGCGCTCGATCATGGTCGAGACGCGGCCGAAGCGTTTCAGCGCCGCGGCATAGAGCTCCCAGACGTCCTCGCAAACGGGATGATCGTGGGTGTCGATGATGTGGGTGCCCATATGGCTGTGGCCGGCCATGTGGAATTGCACCACGCGATCGCTGGGGATGCCGTTCAGGAAGGTGAGGGGGTCGTAGCCGTGATTGAAGGCGCTGACATAGACGTTGTTGACGTCGAACAGCAGCCAGCAGCCGGAGCGGCGCGAGAGTTCGGAGAGAAACTCCCACTCCGTCATCTCCGAATTCCTGAACTGCACATAGGTCGAGACATTCTCGAGCGTGATGGCGCGGCCGAGGAAATCCTGCACCAGTTGCACGCGGCTGACGACGTGGTCGAGCGCTTCCTGCGTGTAGGGGATCGGCAGGAGATCATGCAGGTTCTTGCCATGCACGCCGGTCCAGCACAGATGGTCCGACACCCATTTCGGCTCGACGCGATGCGCGAGGTCTTTCAGGCCCTGCAGGTATTCGAAGTTCGGCGGCGCCGTGGAGGCAATCGACAGCGACACGCCGTGCATGACAAGCGGA
>JAKFVP010000275.1 GCA_021732175.1 Bradyrhizobium sp. | reverse complement strand
CCGGCAACAAGGCCGGCGGTCTCACCACCATCCTGGAAAAATCGCTGGGCGCGATGGCGAAGGCCGGCAGCACCAATCTGGTCGACGTGCTCCACTATGCCGAGCCCGTCACCAAGAAGGGTTTCGTGTTCATGGACACGCCCGGCTACGACCCGGTCGCGGCGACCGGGCAGGTGGCTGGCGGCGCCAATCTCGTCTGCTTTACCACGGGCCGCGGCAGCGTGTTCGGCTGCAAGCCGGCGCCGTCGATCAAGCTCGCCACCAACACGCTGATGTACAAGCGGATGGAAGACGACATGGACATCAATTGCGGCACCATCCTCGACGGCGAGGAGAGCGTGCAGGAATGCGGCCAGCGCATCTTCGACCTGATCCTGAAGACGGCCTCCGGCCATCCGACCAAGAGCGAGAGCTTCGATTTCGGCGGCGCCGAGTTTGCGCCGTGGGTGCTGGGCGCGACGATGTAGGCGGCCCGCCGGTCCAGCGGTCATTGCGGGTAAACAGGTCCGCGCGAAGCGCGGCCCGATGACAGGCTCCGCGAAGCAATCCAGTTTCCTTCGCCGGAACAAAGCTGGATTGCTTCGTCGCTGTCGCTCCTCGCAATGACGGTGGTTAACACCGTCGCGCCCGCCCCATAGGCACCTCATGCCCGTTGTTAGGGCTTGAACGGGACCCGCCGCGGTGTTCTGCTCAAAAAAGCTGCTGGAGTAGCCCATCCCGTGTCGATCTACGTCGCACTGCATCACGTCACGCACTATAAATACGACCGACCGATCGACCTCGGGCCTCAAACCATCCGCCTGCGCCCCGCGCCGCATACGCGCACGCCGATCCTGAGCTATTCGCTCAAGGTCACGCCGTCGAACCATTTCGTGAACTGGCAGCAGGACCCGCAGGGGAACTGGCTCGCGCGCTACGTCTTCCCGGAGAAGGTGACGGAGCTGAAAATCGAGGTCGACTTCACGGCGCAGATGACCGTGGTCAACCCCTTCGATTTCTTCGTCGAGCCCTATGCGTTTTCGTATCCGTTCCAGTACCCGAGCGATCTCAAGACGGAACTTGCGCCCTATCTCGCGACGATGGCGCACGGGCCGCTGTTCGACGACGTCTTGAAAAATGTTGTGGCCGAGGCCGACAGCACCGTCAATTTCCTGGTCGACCTCAACGCCGCCATGCAAAAGCGCATCCGCTACATCGTCCGCATGGAGCCGGGCGTGCAGACGCCGGAGGAAACGCTGGCCAAGGGCGCGGGCTCGTGCCGCGACTCGGCGTGGCTGCTGATCCATCTGCTGCGCCATCTCGGTTTTGCGGCGCGCTTCGTGTCCGGCTATCTGATCCAGCTTCGTCCCGACATCGATCCGGTGGAGGGACCTCGCGAGGTCGAAAGCGATTTCACCGATCTGCACGCCTGGGCCGAAGTCTATCTGCCCGGTGCGGGCTGGATCGGCTTCGACGTCACCTCGGGCATGCTGACGGGCGAGGGGCACATCCCCGTCGCCGCCACGCCGCATTATCGGTCCGCCGCGCCGATCTCCGGCAGCGCCGGCTTTGCCAACGTCGATTTCGCGTTCGAGATGAACGTGAAGCGCATCCGCGAGGCGCCGCGCATCACCCGGCCGTTTTCCGACGAGTCCTGGGCCAGGCTCGACCAGCTCGGCGAGCAGGTCGATGCCGATCTGAAGGCGGAAGACGTGCGCCTCACCATGGGCGGCGAGCCGACCTTCGTCTCCATCGACGACATGGAATCGCCGGAATGGAATGTCGCCGCGATCGGTCCGGCCAAGCGGGGCCTCGCCGATCAACTGATCCGCAAGCTGCGCGACCGTTTTGCGCCGGGCGGACTGCTGCATTACGGTCAGGGCAAGTGGTATCCGGGCGAAAGCCTGCCGCGCTGGGCGTTTGGCCTCTATTGGCGCAAGGACGGCTTGCCGATCTGGAAGAATGCCGACCTGATCGCGAAGATCGACAGTCCCGGCAAGGCCAAGATTGCCGATGCCGAACGGCTGGCCGCAGGCATCGTCCAGCGGCTCGGCCTTTCCGCACAATATCTGCTGCCGGCCTATGAGGATCCCGCGCACTGGATCGAGCGCGAAGCCGCGCTGCCTGCCAATGTCAGCCCCGCGGATTCCAAGCTTGCCAATGCCGAGGAGCGCGCGCGGATGGCGCGGGTGTTCGACCAGGGGCTGAACGTGCCGAGCGGCTATGTGCTGCCGATCCAGCGCTGGCATGCGGTAGCGAGCAAACGACCGTCGCGCTGGCGCAGCGAGAAGTGGAAGCTGCGCCGCGGTCACGTGTTCCTTGCGCCGGGCGACTCGCCGCTCGGCCTCAGGCTGCCGATCGGCTCGCTCGAACATGTGCCACCGGACGATTTTCCCTATGTGGTCGAGCACGATCCGATGGCGCCGCGCGGCGAACTGGATGAGTTCGGCAAGCCGCGCACGACTGAGGCGGATGAGCCGGAGCCCTTGCCGGTGCGAACGGCGATGTCGGTCGAACTGCGCGACGGCGTGCTGTGCGTCTTCATGCCGCCGCTGGAGAAGGTCGACGATTATCTCGAGCTGGTTGCCGCGATCGAGGCCGCAGCCGCCGACCTGTCGCTGCCGGTGCATGTCGAGGGCTACGGGCCGCCTTACGATCCCCGCGTCGAAGTGATCAAGGTGACGCCCGATCCCGGCGTGATCGAGGTCAATGTGCAGCCGGCGCAGAACTGGCGCGAGACGGTCGATATCACCACTGGCCTTTACGAGGACGCCGCCAAGACGCGGCTCGGCGCCAACCGTTTCCTGATCGATGGCCGCCACACTGGCACCGGCGGCGGCAACCATGTCGTGGTCGGCGGCAGCAAGCCCGAGGACTCGCCGTTCCTGCGCCGCCCCGATCTCCTGAAAAGCCTCGTGCTGTACTGGCAGCGGCATCCGTCGCTGTCGTACCTGTTCTCCGGCATGTTCATCGGCCCGACCAGCCAGGCGCCGCGCATCGACGAAGCCCGGCATGACGGACTGTATGAGCTGGAGATCGCGCTCGCGCACGTGCCGCCGCCCGGCGTCGAAGCGCCGCGCTGGCTGGTGGACAGGCTGTTCAGGCACATCCTCGTCGACATCACCGGCAATACCCACCGCGCCGAAATCTGCATCGACAAGCTGTTCTCGCCGGATGGATCGACCGGCCGTCTCGGACTCGTCGAATTCCGCGCGCTCGAAATGCCGCCCGATCCGCGCATGTCGCTGGCGCAGCAGCTTCTGATCCGCGCGCTGATCGCAAAACTCTGGCGCGAGCCGCAGGGCGGCAAGTTCGTGCGTTGGGGCACCGCGCTGCACGACCGCTTCATGCTGCCGCACTTCCTCTGGGAGGATTTTGTCGGCGTGCTCGAGGAGTTGAAGCAGTCCGGTTACGAATTCGCCTCCGAATGGTACACCGCACAGCTCGAATTCCGCTTCCCCGTGTTCGGCCGCGTGCATCACGGCGGCGTCGCGCTCGAACTGCGGCAGGCGCTGGAGCCCTGGCATGTGCTGGGCGAGGAGGGCTCGGCCGGCGGCACGGTGCGCTATGTCGATAGCTCGGTGGAGCGGCTGCAGGTCAAGGCAACCGGCTTCGTCGAGGGACGCCATGTCATCACCTGCAACGGACGCCGCATGCCGATGACCTCGACCGGCCGGGCCGGCGAGGCGGTGGCCGGTGTGCGCTTCAAGGCCTGGCAGCCGGCCTCCGGCCTGCACCCGACCATTCCCGTGCATGCGCCGCTGACCTTTGACCTTATCGATA
>JAKFVP010000411.1 GCA_021732175.1 Bradyrhizobium sp. | reverse complement strand
CCCATGCCGACGCCGGGGATTTCGCGGATCTCCACGCCCTGATGCGCGACCCACATGACGTCGCGCCAGGTCTGCGCCGGCAGCGAGCCGCCGGTCATGCGGTTGGTCGGCGAGTAGTCGTCATTGCCGTACCAGACGGCGCAGGTGAAGTTGCCGGTGTAGCCGACGAACCAGGCGTCGCGATAGGCATTGGTGGTGCCGGTTTTGCCGGCGGTCGGAATGCCCTCCATGATGGCGCGGCGTGCCGTGCCTTCGCTGACGACGTGGCTCATCATTTCCGCCATGTCGGACGCGACCGAAGCCGGAATGGCCTGCGTCGGCTTCTTGCCGTCGCGGTCCCAGCGCCAGACCAGGTCGCCGGTGCCGGTGCGCACTTCCAGCACGGCATGCGGCGTCACCGCCTTGCCGCGGTTCGGGAACGTCGCATAGGCCACCGCATGCTCGAGCACGGTAACTTCGTCGGAGCCGATCGGCATCGACGGCGTGTCGGGCAGCGGCGCCTTGATGCCGAACCGGCGCGCGACTTCCGTGATCTTCTGGCGGCCGACCTTGGCCGGGTTCTGCGCCTTGCCGCCCAGCGCAATCGACAGCTTCACCGGCACGACGTTGATCGAGCGCGTGATCGCCTGCGTCAGCGTCACCGCGCCGGAATAGGAATGGCCATAGTTCTGCGGACACCAGTTGCCGATGCAGACCGGACCGTCGACCACGATCGACGTCGGCTTGAAGCCGTTCAGCAGCGCGGTGGCGTAGACATAGGGCTTGAAGGACGAGCCGGGCTGGCGATAGGCGTCGGTGGCGCGGTTGAACTGGCTGGCGCCGTAGTCGCGGCCGCCGACCATCGCGCGCACGCCGCCGTCGAGATCGGCGACGGCGAGAGCTGCCTGCGTCGCGTGATAGTCGCGGCCGAACTGGCGGAGCTGGTTTTCCACCGCAGCTTCCGCGGCGCGCTGCACGTTCATGTCGATCGCGGTGCGCACCACGAAGACGCGCTCGGTGTAGGACTTCGGGAAAGTGTCGACCAGCTTGCGCATCTCGTCGAAGGCGTAGTCGAGATAGTAGTTCGGCGAGTTCTCGTCGCGGCGGTCGACCGCGAAGGCCGGATTGCGGCGGGCGCCGAACACCTGGCCCTCGGTCATGAAGCCGGCATCGACGAGGTTGTCGAGCACGACGTTGGCGCGGGCGCGCGCGGCGGGCAGGTTGATGTGCGGGGCGTATTTGGTCGGCGCCTTGAACAGGCCGGCGAGCATCGCCGCTTCCGACAGGTTCACGTCGCGCGCCGACTTGTTGAAGTAGAAATGCGCCGCGCCGTCGACGCCGAAAGTGCCGCCGCCCATATAGGCGCGGTCGAGATAGAGTTTCAGGATCTCGTTTTTGGTCAGCCGCGTCTCGAGCCAGATCGCCAGGAAGGCTTCCTTGACCTTGCGCTCGATGGTGCGCTCGTTGTTGAGGAACAGGTTCTTGGCGAGTTGCTGCGTGATCGACGAACCGCCCTGGCGCACGCCGCCGGCCTGCGCATTGGTGACGAGGGCGCGCGCGGTGCCGGGGATGTCGATGCCGAAGTGATCGTAGAAGCGGCGGTCTTCGGTGGCGAGCGTCGCCTTGATCAGCACGTCGGGAAAATCTTCCAGCGGGATCGAGTCGTTGTGCTTGATGCCGCGGCTGCCGATCGGCGAGCCATAGCGGTCGAGGAAGCTCACCGCGAGGTCGGATTTCTTCAGCCAGTCGTCGTCGGAGGTTTCGCGGAACGCGGGAATGGCGAGCGCCAGCATCAGCACCATGCCGCCGAGGCCGAGGGTGGCGGCTTCCGAGAACGGCTCGATGATGACCCAGCGCTTCCAGCGGCCGACATAGAAGCGGTCCATGAAGGTCGAGTAGCGCTCATAGAGCTCGCGCAGGCCCTTGGCGGACGAGAACAGCGTGGAATCGATGCGGGCATCGATGTCCAGCATCGTGTTCTTGAACGTCTGCTTCCACTTGGGCGGTATGATCCTGCGCACCGGTTTACTTCATCGGTTCGAAAGCGCTGCGGCGCCCTCAAGGGTGCCACGAAACGTCTTGCGGGAATGTTGCGGCAAACCCAAGGCGCTCCATGCGCATTTGGGACTCATCTGCCGTTGTTCTAACCGAGCGGGGGCCATAAACCAATGGTGTTGCAGTGATTTTCAACGATAGGCCTAATACGCCAGTTATCCGTTCCGTAATGCCCAAGCCCGCTTGCGCCGCCGCGCGGCCAGCGCCTAGAAGGGCTGGAAACCGGCGCGATTCCGGGGAAATCGGGAACTTATGACCGCACCGCCCAAACGAAGCTCGGGCCAGGAGGGATTCTTCTGGAAAACCAAGACGTTGGAGGAAATGTCCGACGCCGAATGGGAAAGCCTGTGCGACGGCTGCGCGCGCTGCTGCCTGGAGAAGCTCGAAGACGAGGATACCGGCAAGATATACTTCACCCATGTCGGCTGCCGGCTGCTCGATGCGGGCACCTGTGCCTGCAAGGATTACCCGAACCGATCCGCCAAAGTGTCGGATTGCGTGCGCCTGACGCCGGACAATGTCAGGACCCTGAGCTGGCTGCCGCCGAGCTGCGGCTATCGCCTCGTTGCCGAGGGACGCGACCTCTATTGGTGGCACCCGCTGATCTCGGGCGATCCCAACACCGTGCACGAAGCAGGCGTCTCCGTGCGCGGGCGCGTGGAGGGCGTGGAAGGCGAGGTGTCCGTCGACGATCTGCAGGATCACATCGTGCAGTGGCCGAAATTGCTGCCGAAACGGGCAAAGCTGAAGCGGCCGCCGCGGGCGTGATTTGACGGGCAAGCGATCACGGTGTTGCGAGGCCGCGCTCGCGGGATGCTCCCATGCGCGCAGGCGGGTGCCGCAGTGCGGAAATGCCCTTTAAGTTGCGGCTTAGAGAATGATTCATGCGCGGAGAGTTCCGCGCCGCGAACGAATTACCCTGAGATGAACGATTTCGAACGGCAGAGCCGTCGAGCTGCCGACCAAGAGATTTTGTCCGACGAGGTCGCCGAAGAGATCTCGCATATCCCGACCGAGGTCATCGACATCGCGGACGCGCCGCCGCTTGCGCCGCCGGCGCCGCTTGACAAGCGCGACGTCCGCGCCATCCTGATGAGCCTGTTGCTGACGATGTTCCTGGCCGCGCTGGAACAGACCATCGTCGCAACCGCGCTACCGACGCTCGGCCGCCAGTTTGGCGACGTCACCAACCTGTCCTGGGTGATCACGGCGTACCTTTTGGCTGCGACCGCCGTTGCGCCGGTGTTCGGCACGCTCAGCGACATCTATGGCCGCAGGGTCATGGTGATCATCTCGCTCAGCCTGTTCATGGCGGGATCGGTGCTGTGCGCGGTCGCCTGGAGCCTGCCGGTGCTGATCCTCGCGCGCGGGCTTCAAGGGCTGGGCGGCGGCGGCATCATGCCTGTCGTGCAGACCGTGATCTCCGACGTGGTGTCCCCGCGTGAGCGCGGCCAGTACCAGGCCTATTTCAGCGGCGTCTGGGTCGCCGGCGGCATTTTGGGACCGGTGCTGGGCGGGCTGTTCGCCGAGCACCTGCACTGGTCGATGATTTTCTGGATCAATCTGCCGCTCGGCATCGCCGCCTTGGCGCTGCTGCTGCCGAAGATGGCCAAGATCCCGGTCTTCCATCGCCACCGCAAGGTCGACTGGCTCGGCGGCGTGCTGCTGATGGCCTCCGCCGTCGTCATCATGCTGGTGCTGACCTGGGGCGGTAACCGTTACCTCTGGCTGTCGCCGACCATCC
>JAKFVP010000400.1 GCA_021732175.1 Bradyrhizobium sp. | reverse complement strand
AGTTGGCTTCCTTGGCCTTGGCAAAGGTCTCGTCGAGCAGGATGCCGGCGTTGTTCACCAGGATATCGGCGCGGCTGTAGTCGTCCACGACCTTTTGCGCCATCGACTTGTCGGAGCCCGAACCGTCGCGCGGCCCGCCGAGGTCGTTGACAACTACAGCCGCGCCTTCGCTGGCGAACAGTTTTGCGTAGGCCTCACCGAGCCCGCCGCCCGCGCCCGTGATCAGCGCCACCTTGCCGTCAAGTAATCCCATCGTGTTTCTCTCCCGTCCTTGTTTTCTTACCTCTCCCCGCCTGCGGGGAGAGGTCGGATCGCTCTTGCGATCCGGGTGAGGGGGTACAGGTCTCACCATGGCCGCAACGCGCGGTTGGAGCCCCTCACCCCAACCCTCTCCCCGCAAGAGCGGGGCGAGGGAGCGCACTACCCTCGCCGCTTAGCCCAGCACCGTCTTGCCGTTCTTGATGACGGTGACGCCGCGCGACTTCACCTTGGCTTCGAACGAAACCACGTTGCCGTCCTTCCACATTTCCATAGTGACGGTCTCGCCGGGATAGACCGGGGAGGAGAACCGCGCGACATGCTGGCGGAACGCGGCCGGATCGTAATCCGCAAAAGTCTGCAGCACGCCGCGGCAGGTGATGCCGTAGGTGCACATGCCGTGCAGGATCGGCTTCGGGAAGCCTGCCTTCCTGGCGAACTCGGGATCGGAATGCAGCGGATTGCGATCGCCGCAGAGGCGATAGACCAGCGCCTGATCCGGACGCGTCGTGATATCGACGATTTTGTCGGGCGCGCGGGACGGCATGTTGTGCGGATCGGGCTGCGGCAGGTTCGGTCCGCCAAAACCGCCATCGCCGCGGGCAAAGCGCGAGGCGACGATCGTCGCGAGCTTCTCGCCCTTCTCGTTCTTCAGCACCGTCTGGTGGCTGATCACCACGCCCTTGTCCTTGCCCTTGTCATAGACCTCGCGCACGGTGGAGTCCGCGGTGATGTTGCCACTCACCGGCAGCGGCTGGTGGAAAGTAATGTCGCGCTCACCGTCGACGACCATCACGCGATTGAGCTTCATTTCGCCGGGCCCGGAGCCCCAGGCCGCGACCGAAGCGAACGTCGGTACCACCTTGAGCGGACGCGGCGTCAGCGTGCCCTCGTTGACGAAGGCCAGCTCCTTCTCGTCCATGGGATCGGCGCCCATGCCGATGCCGTAAGCGTACAGCATCACCTCGCGGTCGGTGTAAGCGTACTTTTGACCGAGGTTCTGGAGCCCCTTCAGCTCTTCGTATCTTGCCGACATCCTTTTCTCCCCGAATTTTGTTCTCTTCCGCGGCGTTCGTTGCTGTGCCCTCTCCCCTTGCGGGAGAGGGCTGCACGGACGCCGCAACAAGCTCGTAGGGAGAGGGGTTGCTTCAACAAACACCGAACCCGCGGACAGAACCCCTCTTCCGGCAGCTTCGCTGCCACCTTCCCCCGCATCCGCCTTCGCCAAAGGCTACGGCGGAATGAGGGGGGAAGGTACTTCTTAGGCTAGGCCACCGTGAAGAACGGCAGCGGTGCGCCGTCGGTCGGCTTGAACACCACCTTCACCTTCTGGCCGATCTTCAGGCTAGTTAGATCGCAGTCGACGATGTTCGTCTGTACCGACGGACCTTCCTTCAGCGTGACATAGGCGATCGCATACGGCCCGGTCGGCGACTTCCGCATCAGGCTGTAGGTGTAGATCGTGCCCTCGCCCGATGCTTCCTCCCACACCGTCTTGTCCGAGAAGCAGAACGGGCAGATCGAGCGCGGAAAGTAATGCGGCTCGCCGCAGGCAGTGCAGCGCTTGATCATGAACTTGCCGCTCTTGGCCGCTTCCCAGAACGGCGCGGTCTCCGGATTGGTCACCGGGGCATTGTACTTTTTAGCTTCAGCCATCACACGCGCTCCAGAATGCAGGTTGAGGCGGCGTGACGCACGCCGAGAAGTCCGCCGGTGCCGTGGGCGATCGCGATGTCGCAGTTCTTCACCTGCACCTTCGGATGGGCTTCGCCGCGCAATTGCCGCACGGCCTCGAGGATCTTTGTCATGCCGCCGCGGTTGACGGGATGATTGCTGCAGAGCCCGCCGCCGTCGGTGTTGAAAGGCAGCTTGCCGACGCCCGAGATCAGGTTGCCGTCGGCGACGAACTTGCCGCCCTCGCCCTTTTTGCAGAAGCCGAGGTCTTCGAGCTGCATCAGCACCGTGATGGTGAAGCTGTCATAGATCGAGGCGTACTTGATATCCTTTGGCGTCACGCCCGCTTCTTCAAACGCGCGCGGACCGGACCACACGCCGGCCGAATAAGTGAGATCGAGATCCTTGCCGCCGCGCGGTCCCTTCATCGCCTCGCCATGACCGATCAGGCGCACCAGCGGCTTCTTCAGGCTTTTCGCAATCTCGGGCGTCGTGACGATCATCGCGCCACCACCGTCGGAGACGACGCAGCAATCCATGCGATGCAGGGGATCCGAGATCATCGGCGAGTTCAGCACGTCCTCGACGGTGACGACGTCCTTCAGCATCGCATGCGGATTGTATTGCGCGTGATGAGAGGCCGCGACCTTGATCCAGGCGAGCTGTTCGCTGGTGGTCCCATAGTCGTGCATATGGCGCATGGCACACATGCCATAGGCATTGTGCGTGGTAGCCCCGTAGGCCTGTTCGAAATCGGCCTCGGCGCCGGCCGCCCGCGGCGGCATCGCCCCGGTGCGCGGCTTGCCCGCCAGCGTGACCAGGGCGACCGAACACTTGCCCGCCGCAATCGCCTCCGCGGCATGGCCGAGGTGGATCAGATAGGAGCAGCCACCGGTTTCCGTGGAATCGATGTGGCGCAGCTTCTTGGAATTGAGGCCAAGGTAATCGCACATCGGCCAGAGCCCGCCCGGGGCGTCGCCCGCCAGGAAGTAGCCGTCGATATCGTCCTTGGTGAGCCCGGCATCCTCCAGGGCGCCCTTGGCGACCTCGGCATGGAGCTGCGCGGTGGATTTGTCGGGTGCGTGCCGGGTGGGATGCTCATAGATCCCGGCAACATAGGCCTTGCCCTTGATGGTCAACTGTTTCTCCGCTGGCGTTTCTTTGTATCCAGTGGATTTCTTGGCCTTTACGGGCGGCCTTGGCAAGCGCCGAGATATTCCGCCCGGCGAGAGGGCTATGCGCTGGCTGTCGTCCCTGCGAACGCAGGGACCCATAACCACAGGGGGCAATTGTCAGAGCACGCTGGAGCTACAGGCTTCGCAAAACCACTTCCTGTGGTCATGGATCCCGGATCGCGCTCGCTACGCTCGCTTGTCCGGGACGACAGTCCCTACTCCGCCGCCATCTGCCGCGGCGCCGGCGGCGGGTTGACGAGGTCGGCGGCGAGCTGCTCGTAGCGCGCCTTGGCGTCCTTTACCGCCTTGTCCTTCACCGGGCCGTAACCACGGATGCGGTCGGGCAGCGAGAGGATTTCCACCGCGGTGTCGTGCGTGGCCTGAGACAACAGCCCGAGCACGGTGGCGACGTCCTTTTCGTAGCCCGCGATCAGGTCGCGCTCCAGCTTGCGGTCGGCGCTGTAGCCGAACACGTCGAGCGCCGTGCCGCGCAGGAAGCGGAATTTCGCCAGCACGCGGAACACGCTCAGCATCCACGCGCCGAACGCGCGCTTCTTCGGGCGGCCCAGCGCATCGACGCCACCGCCAAGGATCGGTGGCGCCAGATTGAAGTTGAACTTGAACTCGCCCTCGAACTGGTCACGCATCAGCTTTTCGAAGCTGCCGTCGGTAT
>JAKFVP010000241.1 GCA_021732175.1 Bradyrhizobium sp. | reverse complement strand
CAGCGCAAAGCCGTGGCGCTGCACATAGCCGAGGAAGGTCTTCACCACGATCATCGCCGTGATGAACGACACCACGAAACCAATGGCGATGAGGCCGAGATTGTTCATCGTCATGTCGCCATGGCTCTTGTAGAAATCATAGGCGAAGGCGCCGATCATGGTGGGTATCGCCAGGAAGAACGAGAACTCCGCAGCGGATTTCTTGTCGGCGCCGAGCAGCATCGCCGCCACGATCGACGCGCCGGAGCGCGACACGCCGGGGATCATCGCAACGCATTGCGCGAGACCGATATAGAAGTATGTCAGCAAGGGAAACCGCATGGCGTCATCGTAGATGGGCTCGAGATCGAGCTGGTCGACCCAGAGCAGGATGGCGCCGCCGACGATCAGCGTGAAACAGACGACCCAGGGATTGAACAGATAGCCCTTGATGAATTTGCCTGCGAGCAGGCCGAGCACCACGGCGGGCAGGAACGCGATCAGCACGCCGATCACGAAGCGCCGCGCGTCCGCATCGGTGAACATGTTGATGGCGACGCGCCACAGCTTGAAGAAGTACAGCGCCACGATCGCCAGGATCGCGCCGAGCTGGATCAGGATCGTAAAACTCTTCCAGAACTCGCCCTCGCCGAGATCGAAGAAGCGTTCCGCCAGCAGCATGTGACCGGTCGACGAAACCGGAAGGAACTCGGTTACACCCTCGATGATGCCGAGAATGATTGCCCTTATCGTATCAGACATCATGCCGGGGCCTGCTTTGTGTTATGATCCGTGATCGCCAACCATTGAAAAAAGCCGTGTTCTTCTCGCCTATTCGCATCCCAGCCGCAATCGCAAAAAGCGCAAAAACATCGGTTGCCTCAAACGTGTGCTCAGGTACCCTTGTCAGACGCGCTTGTCGGATATCCTCGTGGATGTCCTCAGCCGCGCGCCGCGATTGAGGAATTGTTAAACCGCTTCCGTTTAGTCAAATCGCTTCCGCCCAGTCCAAGAGCTGCATCAAGAGCTGCATGTTCACGCTGTTTCATCACGCCTTCTGCCCGCATTCCCGATTCGTCCGCCTGATCCTCGGCGAGTACGGATTCGAGGTGCGTCTGGTCGAGGAACGGGTTTGGGAGCGGCGCGAAGCCTTCCTGGCGCTCAATCCCGCGGGCACGACGCCGGTGCTGTTCGCCGAGGGCATGCCTGCCATTCCGTCCGCCTCCATCATCGCCGAGTTCATCGACGAGGCCTATGGCGCCGAGATGGAGCAGAAGCGGCTGATGCCGGTCGCCATGGGCGAGCGCATCGAAGTGCGCCGGCTGATGGCGTGGTTCAACGACAAGTTCTTCGAGGAGGCGTCCAGCCCGCTGGTCACCGAGCGCATCTACAAGCGCTTCATGAGCGAGCAGGACGGCGGTGGCGCACCGTCCACCGACGTGATCCGCGCCGCCAAGGCAAACGTGCGCTATCATCTGTCCTATATCGGCTGGCTGGCGCGGACGCGGAATTTTCTCGCCGGCGACCGGCTGACCTACGCGGACCTCGCCGCCGCGGCGCATCTTTCGGCGATCGACTATCTGGGCGATGTGCCATGGTCGGAGGACGACGCGGCAAAGGCGTGGTACGCGCGGGTGAAATCCCGCCCCTCGTTCCGTCCGCTGCTCAGCGAGTGGCTGGCGGGCGTGCCGGCCTCGCGCACCTATGTGGACCTCGACTTCTGAGTACGACCGAAAAACTCAAGCCTTCAGAGATCAAGACCGCGCTCGCGCGTGAGGCAAAGGCGCTCGGCTTCGATTGCCTTGGTGTGACTGATCCGGATGCGATCGGCGAAGCCGGCCTTCGCTTCCGCGAATTCCTCGACGCCGGCGGCCATGGCGACATGGACTGGCTTGCGGAGAGGCCGGAGCGGCGGATGCATCCGCGCGCGCTGTGGCCGGGCGTACGCTCGGTCATCATGCTCGGCTTCAACTACGCTCCGGATGAAGACCCGCTGCTGGTCTTGCAGAAGCGCACGCGCGGCACGATCTCGGCCTATGCGCAGGGCGATGATTATCACGACGTCATCAAGAAGCGGCTGAAGACGCTGGCACGCTGGCTTGCGGCGACATCGGGCGACGAAGTGAAGGTGTTCATCGACACCGCCGCCGTGATGGAAAAGCCGCTGGCACAGGCCGCCGGCCTCGGCTGGCAGGGCAAGCACACCAATCTCGTCTCGCGCGAGTTCGGCTCGTGGCTGTTCCTCGGCGCCATCTTTTCCGCGACCGACCTGCCGCGCGACGAGCCCGACATCGATCGTTGCGGCTCCTGCAATGCGTGCCAGGAGATCTGCCCGACCGCTGCTTTCCCGGCGCCCTACAAGCTCGATGCGCGGCGCTGCATTTCATATCTGACCATCGAGAACAAGGGCCCGATCCCCAGCGAATTTCGTAAAGCCATGGGCAACCGCATTTACGGCTGCGACGATTGCCTCGCCGTTTGCCCGTGGAACAAGTTCGCGCAGGTCGGCCGCGAGGCGAAACTTTCCGCGCGCGCCGAGCTGCGCGAACCGTCGCTTGCTGAGCTCGCACGACTCGACGACACCGCCTTTCGCACCCTGTTCGCAAAATCCCCGGTCAAGCGCATCGGCCGCGACCGCTTCGTGCGCAATGTGCTGATCGCAATCGGCAACTCCGGCGACGCAACGCTGGCCGTCGAGGCGGAGCGTTTGCTCGATGATGCGAGCCCGCTGGTGCGCGGGGCTGCGGTGTGGGCGCTGTCGCAATTGCTGCCGCCGGACGCATTTGCTGTGCAGGCAAAGCGAGCCAACGCCGAGACCGACGACGTCGTCCGGGGCGAATGGAGGGATTGCGCTACGCGCCCTTGATTTCGTCCCCGGGATTCCCCCACATTCGCCGGCCATGAAAAAAGAACCTTTCTTCGCCAGGCAAGGCGACGCCTACATCCCCAATCCAATCTCCAACGGCCCGTGGAATCCGGATTCCATGCATGGCCGGGTCGTGATCGGCCTGCTCGCGCATGCGATCGAGGAGCAGCACGGCTCGCCCGATTTCGTGCCGGCCCGATTGACCGTCGACATGTTCCGCCTTCCGGACATCCACACGCCGACCAGGGTCACGACCAAACGCATCCGCGATGGCATGCGCATCCGTCTGGTCGAGGCGGAGTTCTTTTCCGGCGACACCAGCATGGCGCGCGCGTCCTGCCAGCTATTGCGCCGGACGGAAAATGCGCCGGGCAATGTCTGGTCGCCCGCGAACTGGGACGTGCCGCTGCCCGATACGATACCGGCGCCGACCGACCCGCGGCTCGGCATGAACGGCAAATGGACGACGCGGCCGATCGTGGGTCATATGGGTTCGCTCGGCCCGCGCCGGCTCTGGATGAGCGAAGTGCGCGAACTCGTCGCCGGCACCCCGATGTCGCCCTTCGTGCATGTCGCGACCGGCGCCGATTTCGCCAGCCCCTTCGCCAACGCCGGCGACGCCGGTCTCGGCTACATCAACAGCGACGTGACGATCTATCTGCATCGCCTGCCGGTGACGCGCTGGATCGGCTTTGATGTCGTCAATCATCATGCGACGGAAGGCGTCGCGATCGGCGAATGCTGGCTCTATGACGAGAAGGGCCCGATCGGCACGTCGACGGTCGCGGCCCTCGCGCAGAAAAAGCCGATGACGAACGTGGCGCCGCCGTGAATGGTTTTCGTCATTCCGGGGCGCGACGAAGTAGCGAGCCCGGAATCCATATCCACGATCGGGAGCATGGATTCCGGGCCCGCGCCAAGTGGCGCGTCCCGGAATGACGAGTGG
>JAKFVP010000415.1 GCA_021732175.1 Bradyrhizobium sp. | reverse complement strand
GGGGTGCGGGACGGCCGCGCTTGGCTGCCCCGCACCCATCTCGCGACACTTACTCGCAAGGGGAAGAACGATGCCTGTCTACGAATATCTCTGTAACGATTGCGGTCCCTTCACCGACATGCGGCCGATGGCCGAATGCGACCTGCCGCAGGCCTGCCCGCAATGCGAGGAGTCTGCGCCGCGCGTCATCCTCACCGCGCCGAACTTCTTCTGCATGCCATCGGACAAGCGCAAGGCCCAGGCCACCAACGAGAAGAGCCGCCACGCGCCGCAGACGCTGGCCGAATACAAGGCCTCGCACGGCCCGGGCTGCGGCTGCTGCTCCGGCAAGAAGCCGGCGCGGCTGGTGACGAAGACGAGGAGCGGCGCCAAGAGTTTTCCGACCGCGCGGCCCTGGATGATCAGCCATTAGCCGGAGCGCTTTCGAGCGAAGTGGCCACCGGTTCGCGTGAAGAAAACGCGTCGAAAATAGAGGCTACACAATAACAACAGGAGACGACCTATGCTTCACGGTGACATTTCCTCGAGCAACGACGCCGTCGGCGTTGCCGTCGTCAATTACAAGATGCCGCGCCTGCACACCAAGGCCGAGGTGCTCGCCAACGCCCGCAACATCGCCGAGATGATCGTCGGCATGAAGGCCGGCCTGCCGGGCATGGATCTCGTGATCTTCCCGGAATATTCCACGCAAGGGATCATGTACGACTCCAAGGAGATGTACGAGACCGCCTCGGTTGTCCCGGGCGAAGAGACGGCAATCTTCGCCGAGGCCTGCCGCAAGGCGAAAGTGTGGGGCGTGTTCTCGCTGACCGGCGAGCGCCACGAGGAGCATCCCAACAAGGCGCCCTACAACACGCTGATCCTGATGAACGACAAGGGCGAGATCGTGCAGAAGTACCGCAAGATCATGCCGTGGGTGCCGATCGAAGGCTGGTATCCCGGCAATTGCACCTATGTCTCCGAAGGGCCGAAGGGCCTCAAGATCAGCCTCATCATCTGCGACGACGGCAACTATCCGGAGATCTGGCGCGACTGCGCCATGAAGGGCGCGGAGCTGATCGTGCGCTGCCAGGGCTACATGTATCCCGCCAAGGAGCAGCAGGTGCTGATCTCCAAGGCGATGGCCTGGGCCAACAACGTCTATGTCGCGGTGGCGAACGCCGCCGGCTTCGACGGCGTCTATTCCTATTTCGGCCACTCCGCCATCATCGGCTTCGATGGCCGTACCCTGGGCGAGACCGGCGAGGAGGAAAACGGCATCCAGTACGCGGCGCTGTCCAAGCACATGATCCGCGACTTCCGCCGCCACGGCCAGTCGCAGAATCATCTCTACAAGCTGCTGCACCGCGGCTACACCGGCAAGATCAATTCCGGCGAAAGCCCGAAGGGGGTCGCGGCCTGTCCCTACGATTTCTATTCGAAGTGGATCGCCGATCCCGAAGGCACCCGCGAAATGGTCGAAGCGATGACCCGCTCGACCGCCGGCACCGATGAGTGCCCGATCGACGGTATTCCGAACGAGATGACCTCGACGAATTATTGAGATTGGGCATTGGCACGAGTCGTACAGGATTGTCATCGCCCGGCTTGACCGGGCGATCCAGTACTCCGGGACGTCTCGTTTCGATTCAGGCGCCTCTGGAATACTGGATCACCCGCTTTCGCGGGTGATGACAGCTGGGGACGACTTTCGCGTCGCATTCGTCTAGTCTCGTCCCGGCAAATTCCGGGCGAGGCAATCGTGCGACAGAATCCCTTCGGCATAGGCGGCCCAAAAGTCTCCGTGATCGGGCAGGGCACCTGGTATCTCGACCGTGGCGACCGCAAGCGGGCGATTGCGGCGCTTCAGCGCGGCATCGATCTCGGCATGACCCATGTCGACACCGCCGAGATGTATGGCGATGCCGAGCTCGTCATTGCCGATGCCATCGCCGGAAAGCGCGATGGCCTGTTCCTGGTCTCCAAGGTGCTGCCGAGCAACGCCTCGCGCAAGGGCACCATCACCGCCTGCGAGAGGTCGCTGAAGCGCCTGAAGACCGACTATCTCGACTGCTATTTGCTGCACTGGCGCGGTTCCTATCCGCTGCAGGAAACCGTCGCGGCTTTCGAGGAACTGGTGGCGGCGGGCAAGATCCGCTCCTGGGGCGTCAGCAATTTCGATGTCGACGATCTCGATCAGTTGCGCGCGGTGTCGGGCAAGGGCCGGATCGCCTGCAACCAGGTGCTCTATCATTTGCAGGAGCGCGCCATCGAGCACGCTGTCATCCCGTGGTGCGAGACGCATGGCGTCGCCGTCGTTGCCTATTCACCGTTCGGCCACAACGACTTTCCGTCGCCGCGCAGCGCAGGTGGCGAAGTGCTGCAGTCGATCGCCGATGCCCACAAGGCAACGCCGCGCCAGATCGCACTGAGCTTCCTTGCGCGTAGCCCGTCAGTGTTCCCGATTCCGAAGGCGTCTTCAGCGGAA
The DNA here is from genome assembly GCA_021732175.1 of Bradyrhizobium sp. GTDB lineage: Bacteria > Pseudomonadota > Alphaproteobacteria > Rhizobiales > Xanthobacteraceae > Bradyrhizobium. The sequence goes on along the minus strand of JAKFVP010000415.1, from coordinate 1,326 downwards.
CACGCTGCCGACAACGCGGGCGCTGGAGATCTCGTGCTCAGCGCCGGCGAAATTACCGCGATCGACAAGGCGTTTCCGCGCGGGCCGAAGCCGCGGGGATTGCCGATGTTGTGAGCATGATTGCGGAACATCGCGCGATCCCCCGCGACAAATGCGCAGCATTTGCGCGTGAGATCGCATTCTTAACAAAGGGTTACTTCGTGCTCCGTCCCGCATAGCGCATATCGGCATCCCGCTAGCCTACCTTGCTGACGCCGGCCATTTGGCGTTTTGTAGGCTCACAAGATTCGTTTTTTTCCACCCTTAGAGCCAGCCGTGAATCCGCCCCCCGCCGCTGCCGCAAGGATCGACAGCGCTCCGATACCTTTGCCCGAACGCAAGCCGTCTAAACCTAAGGCGCTCGCGCGCCCGGACCTGCCGTTCAAGGGCATCGCGCTGATCCTGGCCTCGACCATTTTCCTCGGCCTGTCGGACGTCACGGCAAAATACCTGGCAAAATCGCTGCCGCCGATCGAGATCACCTGGATCAGGTTCCTGGTGTTCTTCCTGATTATGACACCCGCGATGATTCCGGGCTCGCCGCTCTATGCGCTGAAGACCGGCCGGCGCACGCTGCAATTCATGCGCGGCGCCACGGTGCTCGGCTCCTCGCTGTTCTTCATCACCGGCCTCAGCTTCCTGCCCATCGCGGAAGCCTCCGCCACCGGCTTCGTCGCGCCGATGTTCGTCACGGCACTCTCGATCGTTTTCCTGAACGAGACGGTCGGCCTGCGGCGCTGGATCGCGACCGGCGTCGGCCTGCTCGGCGTGCTCATCATCCTCCGACCGGGCACCTCGGCATTTCATGTCGCCGCCGTCTTCCCGCTGGTTTCGGCGCTGTGCTGGGCCTGCACCTTGATCATGACGCGCATGCTCAGCGCCACCGAGCGCGCTATTACCACCATGACCTATTCGTCGATCGCCGGTCTGCTGATCCTCTCGGTGCTGGTGCCGTTCGTCTGGGTCACGCCGACCTGGCAGGCGATCGCGTTCGGCGTCTTCATCGGTATTGCTTCGACCGCGGGGCAATGGATCGTGGTGCTGGCGTTCCGCTACGCCGACGCTTCTGTGCTCGCGCCGTTCTCCTACACCCAGTTGCTCTGGGTCAGCTTGCTCGGCTTCTTCGTCTTCGGTGAAATTCCGGATCGATGGACGATTATCGGCGCCGGCTTCATCGTGGCGAGCGGCCTCTACACCGCGCACCGCGAGCGCGTGCGCCGCTCGCAACTGCTGCAAGCGGTCGGCGAGTCCTCGCCCAACGCCTGAGCCCGCGTCGCTGCCGCGCCC
>JAKFVP010000076.1 GCA_021732175.1 Bradyrhizobium sp. | reverse complement strand
CTGCTCGGGGGCGGCCGCCCCCGAGCAGGTTTCGGAGGAGGTAGCGTGGCCGATCATCAGGTACAGGACTTGACACCGCAGGAAGTGTCGAAGGGAATGGAAGAGGGACGTTTTCTCCTCGTCGACGTCCGTGAGCCGAATGAAGTTGCTGTCGAGGCCTATCCGGGCGGTGTGGTCGTTCCGCTCTCGACGTTCGATCCCGGCGCAATCCCGGACCCCCAGGGCAAGCAGGTCGTGTTCGCCTGCCGCTCAGGAAAGCGCTCGGTAACGGCCTCGCTGGCGGCGCAGGCTGCGGGGCTGCCTTACGACAAGCACCTCGCGGGCGGCATTATCGGCTGGAAGGCTGCGGGCCTGCCGACCAAGGCCGGCGGCTGAGCCTCGATGCCCACCCTGAACAAGGTTTTTGGCGACCTGCCGGTCACCATTTTCGAAGCGATGTCGCAGCTCGCGCGCGACAACAACGCCATCAATCTCGGCCAGGGGTTTCCCGATGACCCCGGTCCCGAAGACATCCGCAAGGCGGCGGCCGATGCCACCGTGAACGGGTACAACCAGTACCCCTCGATGATGGGCATTCCCGAACTGCGGCAGGCGATCGCTTCGCATTACGGGCATTGGCACGGGTTGAAGCTCGATCCCGTGACCGAAGTCATGGTGACCTCGGGCGGCACCGAAGCGCTGACTTCCTCGATCCTTGCCGTGGTCGAGCCCGGCGACGAGGTGATCTGTTTCCAGCCGGTCTACGATTCCTATCTGCCGATCATCCGTCAGGCCGGTGGCATTCCGCGCCTGCTGCGGCTCGAGCCGCCGGACTGGCGGCTGAACGAGGAGATGCTGCGCAGCGCCTTCAACCACAAAACCAAGGCGGTGCTGTTCAACAACCCGCTCAATCCGGCAGCCGTGGTCTATCCGCGCGAGGATCTCGAGCTGCTGGCGCGCTTCTGCCAGGAATTCGACAGCATCGCCATTTGCGACGAGGTCTGGGAGCACGTCACCTTCGACGGCCGCGAGCACATTCCGCTGATCACCATCCCCGGGATGCGCGATCGCACCATCAAGGTCGGCAGCGCCGGCAAGATCTTCTCGCTGACGGGCTGGAAGGTCGGCTTCGTCTGCGCCGCGCCGCCGCTGTTGCGGGTGGCGGCCAAGGTGCATCAGTTCCTGACCTTCACCACCGCGCCCAATCTCCAGGCAGCCGTGGCTTATGGCCTCGGAAAGCCGGATGAGTATTTCCACGACATGCGCAAGGAGCTGGCGCGGAGCAGGGATCGCTTGACCAAGGGACTGGAGAGCATCGGCTTTCCCGTGCTGAAGTCGCAGGGCACTTACTTCCTGACCGTCGATCTTTCGCCGCTCGGACTGAACGAGACCGATGAGCAGTTTTGCCGGCGCATCGTCAACGACTACAAGGTGGCGGCGATCCCGGTGTCGGCGTTCTACGAGCAGGATCCGGTAACCTCGGTGGTGCGCTTCTGCTTCTCCAAGAGAGATGCCACCATCGATACGGCGCTGGAGCGCCTGGCGGATGCGGTGCATCGGCGGAGGGGATGACGATGATGAAGACCGGTTTTGCCGCAGCATTGGCCGTGGTGCTCTCGCTTGCGCCGGCGTCGGCGCAGGAGCGGGTCGTCAACTTCTACAACTGGTCGAACTATATGGCGCCGGGGGTCCTCGAGGACTTCACCAAGGAGACCGGCATCAAGGTGGTCTACGACACCTTTGACGCCAACGAGACGCTGGAGACACGGCTGCTTGCGGGCAAGTCCGGCTACGACGTCGTCGTGCCGACCGGCTATTTCCTGCAGCGTCAGATCACCGCGAAGGTGTTTCTCAAGCTCGACAAGGCGAAACTGCCGAACCTCGCCAATGCCTGGCCTGTCGTCAGCAAGCAGCTTGCGACCTACGATCCCGGCAACAATTACGGCGCCAACTATATGTGGGGTACCACGGGCATTGGCTACAACGTCAAGACAGCCGAGAAGATTCTCGGCCCCGGCGTGAAGATCGACAGTTGGGACATAGTGTTCAAGCCGGAGAACCTATCGAAGTTCAAGGATTGCGGCATCCACATGCTGGATTCCGCCGACGATATCCTCCCCGCAGCGCTGAGCTATCTCGGCATCGATCCGAATTCGACCAGGCAGGCGGACCTCGAAAAGGCCGCCGACCTCGTCGCCAAGGTCAGGCCGTTCGTGCGCAAGTTCCACTCGTCGGAATATCTGGGGGCGCTGGCGTCGGGCGAGATCTGCTTCGTGGTCGGCTGGTCCGGCGACGTGATGCAGGCGCGCAGCCGCGCCGAGGAAGCCAAGTCCGGTGTCGAGATCGGCTATACCATCCCGAAAGAGGGTGCGCAGATGTTCTTCGACAATCTGGCGATTCCTTCCGACGCCAAGAACGTCGCGGAGGCCTATGCGCTGATCGACTACCTCTATCGGCCGGAAGTGGCGGCGAAAAATTCCGACTTCCTGTCCTACGCCAATGGCAATCTGGCCAGCCAGAAGCTGATCGATCCAAAAATCCTCAACGACAAGAACATCTATCCGGACGAGGCGACGCAGAAGAAGCTGTTCGTCATCACCGCGCGCGATCCCGCCACGCAGCGGATCATCAACCGGCTCTGGACCAAGGTGAAGACGGGGAAATAGGGGCTTCCTTGTCGTGAGGAGACGCGCGGTGCTGCTGCGCTCCTCGCGGTGAGGTCAGGCGGCTAGCGCCACCTTCGGTGAAGCCACAGCCACTGATCGGGATATTCGCGCACCCAGCTCTCGACGACGTCGGTGACGGCCTGCATCGTGCCCTGGATGTCGATCTGGCCGGCGGCATCGCGCACCGGCTTCACCTCTTCGGACAGCTCGGCGTGAAAGCGGTGGTTGGGCAGGCGGATGATGCGCACGCCGTGGATCGGGCATTCGACCTGACGGACGAGGCGCGCCAGCGTCGGATTGGCCTTGGTCTTGCGGCCGAAGAAGGTGACCTCGACGCCATTGCCGAACCACTGGTCCACCAGCATGGCGACGTGCTGGCCGTTCTGCAGCGCCTGACCGAGCTTGAACGGCGCGTCGCGCCCGGCGGGAATCAGCGTCCCCATTTTTACCGCGCGGGTGCGTTCGATGGCGCGATCGGCGGCCTCGCTGTTGGGGCGGCGGAACAGGATCGCGGCATCGAGGCCATGCGCGACGGCGCCCAGCGCCGGCAGCTCCCAATTGCCGATATGGCTGGCGAAGAAAATCGCCGGCTTGCCGTCGTCGCGCAGCAGGTCGAACAATTCCTTGGTGCGCGGACTGAACTCGATGCGGCTCGGCCTTTCCGGGTGATTGGGGTCGTAGTCCCAGATGTGATCGAGATGGGCGAACTCCGCGCCGATGCGGCCGAGATTGTCCCAGACGCCGGCGAGGATCTTCTCGATTTCCTCCGGCGACTTCTCGGGGAAGGCGGCCTTCAGATTTTCGCGGCCGATGCGATCTTCCCGCAGATGGCGTCCGATGAAATGCGCAGCGCGTCCGAAGAAATCGGCGGTCTTGTCGGGATCGAACAGGCGGGTGACGCGCAGCAGCGCAATGGTGATGCCGCCGACCACAGCTTCGCTGATCGGCTTGAAGGCATCGCGCAGCCGCGCCTTGATGCGAAGGAGGAGCAGACGGTTCATCGCGGCGCGCGGCGGATGCTTAAACCGGTTCCCGCGTCAGAATCAGCGAGGCATTCTGTCCGCCGAAGCCGAACGAGTTTGACATGACGGCGGTGACGCGGGCGTCGCGCGCCTTGTTGCCGACGACGTCGAAGGGGATTGCAGGATCCGGATTCTC
>JAKFVP010000455.1 GCA_021732175.1 Bradyrhizobium sp. | reverse complement strand
TCAGAAGCCGGCGACGACCTTCGTCGCCTCCTTCATCGGCGCGCCGCCGATGAATTTGATGCCGCTGCAATCGGACGAGCTGAAATCGCAACTGCCCGCGAGCGAAGCCGGCATCCTCGGCATCCGTCCCGAAGACTTCGTCATCACGAGCGAGAGCGTCGCCGGCGGCGTCGCGCTCGGCCTCACCGTGGAGGCGATCGAAAAAGTCGGCGCCGAAACCTTCGTCTACGGCTCGCGCCAGGACGTCGCGCAAGGCGTCGCCGCCAACCCCGGCGACCTGCCGCCCGGCGAAGTCATCGTCCGAATCCCCGGCGCGGTTGGACCTGCGATCGGCGAACGCATCCGCGCCGTCGCCGCGCCCGACAAGCTGCATCTGTTCAGCGCGGATGGGCGGAAACGGGTGGACGTCTGATCCGAACAGTCGCCAAGGTCCACCTAAGCCGATCAATTTCGGGTAGTACTGCAGGATCGAACGAACTATAGTCCGAGCGATGACCAAACTTCCTGATCAAACTGTAATCCGAATCGCGAAGGAAATCGCAACAGCAAACAGCGTGAGTTTTTCCGCTGTGTCGACAGCACCTGTGTTGGATTCATCCGGCGAGACGGCAATCGAAATAAAATTCGAACTAACGCCGGGATCGTCTGCCGCCATTCTCGGCGAACGCTCGGCTCGAACCGTCTCCCAATTGATCCAGAAGCTTGCGGACCAGGGCGACGATCGTTTTCCGATTGTGCGCTATGAGGAGAAGGCGGGTGCCGCCGGATCCGAATGAGTTGCTTCGACAGGCTGACCTGTTGGCAGGCCAGACGCCCCCCACTCAAGCCGACTTGCGGCGGGCCATTTCCTCGGCCTACTACGCTGTGTTTCACTTCTGCCTGACGGCGGCGGCCGAAATGGTCACCGGGGCAAGTGCCCCGTCGACAGAACGCTATACCCATGTTTACCGAAGCATCGATCACAAGGTCTTGCGAGGTTTGTGCGGGCAACTTGGGCAGTCTCAGCCGCAAAACGTCGCCATCACGCCCAGCCGCGGTTTTGGCCGCCTCCAGGATTTCGCGCGTCTGACAGCCAGCCTCTACGAACAGAGAATTTTTGCAGACTACGACCCATCCCGAACCTACTCCGACACAGAGGCGAGAGTGGTTATTTCGGACGCCCGGCAGGCGATCACCTGGTTCAGTTCCTGCGACGATGAGCAGAAAAGTGCGTTCTTGACGATGCTGTTATTCAGGCAGCGTTGACGCGGACGGCCCTTTTGCTGACCAAGATTGGGCTCGATTTCCTGTTCTTCGGCAATCGCGGGCCGCTCTGCCGCCGAATCGGGGCTTCCCAGCCCGATTTGCCTGTCCCCAGAGGGACTTGAACCCTCCCCCGGCCGTCGCCATATTGTGGCTGTCCGGCGGCCGAATCACCTCGACCGCGGGGCATGCGCCGAGGGTGCCGTGAGGGCCCGAGGCGTCAAAGTCGCTTCGAGAGGACTTTGTAATGTCACGTGTTCCTTCGCTCTCCAGTCCGTTTCTGCTTGGATTCGACGAAATCGAGCGTGCGCTCGATCGCGTCGTGAAGGGCGCGGACGGCTATCCTCCGTACAACATCGAGCGCTGCGACCGGTCCAACGGCCAGCCCGAACGCCTGCGCATCACGCTGGCGGTGGCGGGTTTTACCCGCGACCAACTCGATGTGACCACTGAGGAAAATCAGCTCGTCATCCGCGGCCGCCAGCAGGACGACAAGACCCGGCAGTACATCCATCGCGGCATCGCCGCACGCCACTTCCAGCGCACCTTCGTGCTGGCGGAGGGGATGACGGTGCTGGGTGCGGACCTGAAGAACGGGCTGTTGTCCATCGATCTCGCCAGGCCGGAGCCTGAAAGGGTCATTAAGACAATCGCCATCAAAGAGCACGAATAATGGAACGAGGAGCGGACTCGACCGCTTGTCTCTAGAGGAGTCGAGACCATGAGTGATGTGAATGTGACCACCCCGGAAAGGGTGTCATTGGAGGCGCTGGCCCATCTTGGTGAAGGCCATATCGCCTATGTGAAGCAGGTTCGTTCCGAGGATGTGCCGGGGCTCTTCCCCCAGGCGCCGAAGATCGCGCCGGGCCTCAAGCTCTTTGCGCTGCATGCCGCCGACGGCACGCCGATCATGCTGACCGATAGCCGGGAAGCAGCGGTCGCCAACGCCTGGAGCAACGAACTGCAGGCCGTCAGCGTCCACTGACCCGCACTTGCGGTGTCACTAATCGGCGCTGAGCTTTAGCCAAGCGAGTTTTACGCGGCAGAAAGTCGCCGCTGGACTGATTCAACCATACGCGGGTGGTTTCCGGATCCGGAGACCGCCCGCGTATTCGTTTGGGACTCCCTCAAGTCGTCACGTCCGGGCTTGACCCGGGCATCCACGTCTTTGGCGACTCGAAAGGAAGACGTGGATGGCCGGGGGCCATAGGCGGAGCGAAGCGACGCCGTGCTTCGAACGGCTACGGGCGGAGCGAAGCGACGCCGTGCTTCGAACGGCTACGCCCGGCCATGACGAGTCTCCATAGGGTGAGGGTCACGGCAAACGGAGGCGACGATGCAGGGATCGCTGGGGGAGAAGATCGGCGCAGGCGCCTTCTCCGAAGTCTACGCCTGGGCGCCCGGTCAGGTCATCAAACTGTTCAAACCCGGCGTGTCGCGGTGGATGCCCCGGCACGAGCTACGCATGCTCCGCGCCGTGCGCGCCGCCGGCGTCCCGGTGCCGGAGGTGTTCGGCGAGCTGACGCTGGACGGGCGCTTCGGCATCGTGCTGGAGCGCCTCGACGGACCGACCCTGTGGCATCTCTCGCGGACCGGCGCGGTGACGTTCGAACAGGCGGGCGCGATCGTCGCGGCTCTGGCCATGTCTCTTCACAAGACGTCTGCGCCGCCGGAGGTTCTCTCCGTGCGCGAGCATATGGAACGCGAGTTGCGGTATGACGACGGGAAGATTCCGAAGCGCATCGCCGCGGATATCCTCGCCCTGATCGACCGCCTGCCGCCCGGCGAGGGGCTTTGCCATTGCGACCTCAGCCCCGGCAATTTGATCATGACGGCGGAAGGCCCCAAGCTCGTCGACTGGACCTTTGCGATGCGCGCACCGGCCGCCCTTGAGCTTGGGTTCCTGCATGTCATCCTGTCGGAGCTCGCCCCGGAAATCGTCGACAATCCGGAGCGGCCGCGCGCGACCAATGCGGCGGCGCAATCCGAATATGCGCGGCTGGCCGGCATGTCGCTCGCGGAGCTGACGGCGGCAAGGGAGCCGTATTTGCCCATCGTCCGCACCTTCGTCGTGCTCGGCAACGTGGCGCCTTCCTTGCGGGAGCGGCTGGTCCAGCGCATCGAGGCGGGCCTGCGCGCGGCAGGCTGAATCGCAGCGGCGAAAGTTGGAAACAGGCGCCAGCCTTCGTGATAGGTCTCTGACGAATGAATGCATCGACGCCGCAAGATCTTCGGGCTGCCGACGTCGCACCCGGCACGCCGCTTGGCGCTGCCGTGCTTGCGCTCAACAACGTGCACGCCGATGAGCTGTCATGGCTCGAGCCGGCGCGGCTGCAACATCTCGTCGCCCACGCCTTTCTCGCCCGCCGCATCGGCGCGCTCGATGCCTTGCTGCTGGCATTCGATCAGGACGCGCCCTACGACAGCCCTAACTTTCTCTGGTTCCGCGACCGCTTTCCGCGCTTCGTCTATGTCGACCGGATCGTGGTTGCGACGCATGCCCGCGGACGCGGCCTGGCGCGCGTGCTGTATCGGGACCTGTTCGAGCAGGCAGCACTGGCCGGGCATCAGCG
>JAKFVP010000285.1 GCA_021732175.1 Bradyrhizobium sp. | reverse complement strand
GCCATCCACATCCTGGTGTCGCAACTGCCTGGCGTGCTCGGGCTGCCGGCGCCGAAGGGGGCGATGCTCGACCGCATCATCGAGCTGGCGCGGCAGCTCGGCGCGACCAATCTCTACACGCTGGCGATCGGGCTCGGCGTGCTCGCGACCGTCGCGGTGTCGGAAAAAGTCAGCGCCAAAATCCCGGGCGCACTGATCGGCCTTGCCGCGGCCACGCTCGCGGTGATCGCAGCCGGGCTCGAAAGCAAGGGCGTCGCCGTGATCGGCACCGTGCCGGCGACATTGCCGATGCCGTCGCTGCCCGATCTCTATCCCGAAAAATGGGCCAAGCTCCTTGCCCTTGCGCTGCTGATCGCGATCGTGGTGATGGTGCAGACGGCGGCAACCACCCGCGCCTTCCCGTCCGATCCCGACAGGCCGGCCGACGTCGATCGCGACTTTCTCGGCGCCGGCGCCGGCAACGTGCTCGCCGGCCTGTTCGGCGCCTTCCCGGTCGATGCCAGCCCGCCGCGCACCGGCATCGTCTCGGAAACCGGCGGGCGAACGCAATTGTCGGGCCTGTTTGCCGCGGCGATCGTGCTGGCGCTGCTCGCCTTCGGCGCGACGCTGCTGCGCCACGTGCCCGATGCTGCGCTTGGCGGCGTGCTGCTGTTCGTCGCGCTGCGCATCATCCGCCTCAGGCAGATCGTGAAAATCTATCGCCAGTCGCTCGGCGAATTCCTGCTCGTTGTCGCCACTGCGGCTGCGATCATCGTGCTGCCGATCGAACAGGGCGTTGCCGTCGGCATCGGACTGTCGCTGCTGCATGGCATCTGGAGCACGACGCGGGCGCGGCTGGTGCCGTTCGAGCATTTGCCGGGCACCACCATCTGGTGGCCGGCCAATCCGCATATCGCCGGCGAGCGTAGTCCGGGCATCGCCGTCGTCGGCCTGCAGGCGCCGCTGACGTTTCTCAATGCGGAGAATTTTGCCGCCGACCTGCTCGGCGTCCTCAAGTCCTCGCCCAAGCCCAAGCTTCTGGTGCTGGAAGCAAGCGGCATCCTCGAACTCGATTTCACGGCGGCGCAGACCCTGCTCGAGCTGATCAGCGAATACCGCAAGCAGAACGTCACGTTGGCGGTGGCGCGGCTGGAATCGACACGGGCTCAGGAAGCGTTCGAACGTTTCGGCATCTACGAGCGGCTGCCAAGAGACCGCGTCTTCCGCAGCGTCGACGAGGCGATCAGGGCGCTGGCGCCTACTCCTTGAAGCTGAGCAGGCGGCGGATCATCCGCACATTTGCATAGTCGACCATCTTGCCGTCGACGGTCACTGCACCCTCGCCGCGCCGTTCCGCCTCCTCGATCGCCGCGATGGCACGTTCGGCGTGGGCGATTTCCTCGGCGGAAGGCACGAACGCCTTGCGGGTCGGCTCGATCTGGCTGGGATGGATGACCTGCTTGCCGTCAAACCCCATCGCCGCAGCCTTTGCCGCCGTCGCGGCGGTGACGACGGCATCCCCGAATGCGCCGCAGGGGCCGTCGATCGCACGGAGGCCAAAGGCGCGCGCCGCCACCAGCAGGCGCATCATCGGATAGGCGAACAGGTCGAGCGGCACTTCAGGATGACCATCGGCCGCACTGCCGACGTGCCTGTACGTTGAGGGCGATGCGCCGATCTCGCTGCTGCGCGCGCCGATGGAGGCGGCGAAATCTCCGACACCGAGATGCAGCGCCGTCACCGGCGGGTGCGATGCCGCCAGCGCTTCGACGTTCACCAGGCCGCGCGCCGTTTCGATCAGCAACTCCATCTCGACCTGCCGTTGCCTTGCGCCTTTGGCGTCGGCGATCCAGCGGGCGATTTCGGCGATGTCAGAGACGGCTTCGGCCTTGGGGATGATGAACGCGTCGAGACGCGGAATGCCGCCGAGGCGCGCAATCTCGCTCTTGATTGTCGGGCTGTCGATCGCATTGAGCCTGACGGTGACGGTCTTGCGGCCCCAGTCGAGCGACGCCAACGCGGTCGCGGCGGCATCCAGGGCTGCTGCCTTCTCGCCGGACGGCACAGCATCCTCGAGGTCCATGAACACGGCATCGGCGCCGGACGCAGCCGCGTTCTGCACAAAGCGCGCACGGTGCGCCGGAACGGCGAGATAGGTACGCGTGAGCCTGTTCATGCCGCGCCGGCCCGCCGGATGCCGAGTTCGTCCATGATCGACTCGTTGTGCTCGCCGACCGCCGGAATTTTCCCCATCACAGGCGACACGCCTGGAATGGTGATCGCGGGCAGGAAGCTCATCAGCGGACCGTTGGGTGAGTCCACCTGCCCGATCCGGTTCCTTTGGTGCAGTTGCGGATGTCTAAGGAAGGATTCCACCGTGTTCATGTTGGCGTTGGCGATCGACGCCGCTTCGAGCCGTTCGATCAGCTGCGCCGCCGTCAGCGAAGCGAATTTCGCTTCGATCAGCGCTTCCAGCTCGTCGCGGTTCTGCATCCGCTGCGGATTGGTGCAGAAGCGCGGGTCATCGGCCAGTGCGGAATCATTGAGCACCTGCGTGCAGAGCGCGATCCATTCGCGCTCGTTCTGGATACCGAAGAACACCACCCCGCCGTCACCGGCGCGGAACGGGCCATAGGGCGCGATGGTGGCGTGGCGCGTGCCGGTGCGCACCAGAGGCTTGCCGGCGCCGTCGGTGTAATAGGCCGGATAGCTCATCCATTCGGTCATGGAATCGAACAGCGAGACTTCGAACGCCATTCCCTTGCCGGTGCGCTCGCGGTTGAACAGCGCCATCAGGACGCCGTTGACGATGTACATCCCGGTCGCGGTATCGGCGACGGCAATGCCGCATTTGGCCGGCTGTTCCTGCGTGCCGTTGATCGACAGGAATCCGGCCTCGCATTGCACCAGGAGATCGTAGGCCTTCTTCTCGCTGTACGGTCCGCCGACGCCATAGCCGGAAATGTCGCAGGCGATCAGGCGGGGAAACCGCGCCACCAGGCTTTGCGCGTCGAGACCGAGGCGCTTCGCCGCGCCGGGCGCGAGATTTTGCAGGAACACGTCGGCCTTGGGCAGCAATGCATCGAGCATGCGCTTGCCCTCGCCGCTTTTGACGTCGATGGCGAGACTCTCCTTCGAGCGATTGGTCCAGGCGAACTGGCTCGACATGCCGTTCATCACGAAATCATAGTCGCGGCAGAAATCTCCCTTGCCGGGCCGCTCGATCTTGATGACGCGCGCGCCCCAATCCGCCAGATGCCGGCTGGCCAGCGGCGCTGCGATCGCCTGCTCCAGCGAGACGACTGTTATGCCCGACAGGGGCAGTGGTTGGCTCATGCTCGTCTCCGTGGGGGTCTATGAGGTTCGTCCGTCCGCAAGCTGCGGATACTCTCTCGATACATCATCGCGGATCGATTTGGACTGGATGGCGCGAAACAGCGTCTTTGCCGTGGTAACGTTGCCGGCCTTCACGCACAATTCGACGATCTGGCGCACGGCAGCGTCGCGCAGCAATTCGTCCGACACCTTCATGGCGATCCCCATCGCCGCCCGCGCCGCGCGTTCGTAGCGTTCTACTTCGTGCTTGATCCTGGTGTGGGTGCGGTCGGCGGCCGTGCCGACCTTTTCAGCGCTGTCAGTGGCGGAGGTGCAGATCTCGCGGATCAGTTTCGCGGCCTCGATGTCGCCGAACGGCCCTTCGAGCGGCTCGTCCCAGATATCCTTGCGCTGCGTACGCTTGAACCACTGCATTCCCGCACCCCACAGGGCGAGGAGCATAGCCTCATTTGCCGCGATCCGTCACCGGGCGCGGCACCGGACTTTGCCGGTCAGGCCGTCAAGGACGTGCGCGCGGCGCTTGAG
>JAKFVP010000284.1 GCA_021732175.1 Bradyrhizobium sp. | reverse complement strand
AGGCCAACCACGCCGCCACCGGAATCTGCAACCGCTCGGCGAGCCGCTTCAATTCTACGGCCGCGCCGCCATAGCGCACGCCCTGACCGACAATGATCACCGGCCGCTCGGCCGACAGCAGCATGTCGACCGCCTTGACCACACCTTCAGGATCGGCGCCGCAGCGGCTGGAAATGTTCGCGCTCCACGCCATCGCGTTCGGCGCTTCCTCGGCCGCGGCCTCCATGAAGACGTCAAAGGGCACGTCGACCACCACGGGCCCGGGCCGCCCCGTCACCATGGTCTTCCAGGCCTGGCGTACCGCGAGCGGCACCATTTCGCCGCGCGTCGGTTGAAACACCTTCTTGCAGTACGAGCGCACGGTGGACGGAAAGTCCGCCTGATAATGCCGATACAGCTCCTGAAATGCACCGCGGTTGAACTGGCTGGTCGGCACGTTGCCGGTAACAGCCATGAACGGCACGGAGTCCAGAAATGCGTTGCCGAGCGAGATCGGCAGATTGGCCGAGCCCGGACCGCAGGACGTGAAGGTCGCGGTCGGCCGGCCCGAGACGCGGTAATACACGTCGGCCATGAAACCGGCGACGCTCTCGTGATGCACCGAGATCGTCTTGATGTCGCTGGAGCGCTCATAGAGCGCATCGATGAACTGGATGTTGCCGTGGCCGCACAGGCCGAACACCTGCGGCACCTTCTCCTGGATCAGATAGTCGACAATGACCTGAGCCCCGTTGAGCGAATTGCGCGACATCGGATCACTCTCTCCCTTCCGGCTCTGCGGCCGGAGGCCTCGCGTTGTCTCGCGCGGCGTTAAGCATGGACGGCGACCCTATTTCCCATAATACTGTACGTCAATTGCTATTGTGGTATGCTGTAAAATGCCCACTGGCGCGCAGCGCCATGCCATCCGCAGGCCTGATGCGGATGGAACGGGACCGGCAGCGTCGAAGCGGAGAGAAGACAAGTGAAAGCGCGCACCAGGGCGAAAAGCGGCGAGAAGGCCGACAGCAAGATCAGCGAAAAGCCGGCCGCTCCGCGCCGGGCGGCGGTCGCGCGGCTCGTGCAGACCAACGAGCGCACCATCGACGACGAAGCCGAGGAACGCGCCCGCGGCGGCGTGCAGTCGCTTGGACGCGCCTTCGCCATCCTGGAAGAGATCGCGCGTCATCGCGAGGGCATCGGACTTGCGGACCTGAGCAAGCGCGTCGGCCTGCACAATTCGACCACCTTTCATCTCGCCAAGACGCTGGTCTCGCTCGGCTATGTCAGACAGGCGCGCGACACCAAGCGCTATCGCGTCGGCCGGCCGCTGTTTGCGCTTGCCGCCAGCGCGCTCGACGAAATCGAGATGGTCAATCTGGCGACGCCGATTTTGGAAGACCTTTCGCGGGAAAGCGGCGAAAGCGGCCATTTTGCCGTACGCATCGGCGATTCCGTCGTGGTCATCGCCCGCACCAGCGGCGCCGGCGCATTCCAGCTCACCGACCGCGTCGGCGTGGTTCGCCCTGCCCATTGCACGGCGCTCGGCAAGATCGTGCTGGCTTCGCTGCGTCCCGACCAGCTCAAGCGCTTTCTGGAGCGCGTCGAGCTGAAACCCTCCACCAAAAAGTCGATCACCGATCCCGCCGTGCTCTTGCGCGAGATCGCCGAGATCAGGCGCAGCGCCGTTGCCATCGACGATGGCGAGTTCAATGCTGAAGTGCGCTGCGTCGCGGTGCCCGTCTTCAATTTCACCGGTGACGTCATCGGCGCGCTCGGCATTTCCGGCCCGATCTGGCGCATGACCGACGAAGTGCTGAAGACGCGCGCCAGGCAAGTGCAGGCGGCAGCGAAGACTCTTTCGCTGGAATTCGGCGCCAAGGGCTAGATCTTTTCCCTTCCCGCACCGGCCGTTTCGCCTGCGGCGCATTTGGCGTTGACAGGCAGCGCCGCGTCCGGAAATATCCTCCGATAATAGAGAAGCGTCTCTCACATTGTCGCATAGCGACAAGGGCAGACGTCACGACGTCACCGGGAGGGAGGAGACCGACATGGTCAGCACCAACAGACGTACGTTGTTGAAGGGTGGCGCCGCGTTTGCCGGCGCTTCCGCTCTGGGCTTTCCGGCGATCGTCCGGGCCCAGGCCGCAAAAATCAAAATCGGCCATCTGGTGCCGCTGACCGGATTTCTCGGCGCGATCGGCGGTTATGCGCAGCTCGGCATCAAGCCTGCCGCGGAGGAGATCAACGCGTCCGGCGGCATCATGGGCAAGCAGATCGACCTGATGTCGGAAGACTCCGTCAATCCCGCGACCGCCGCCACCAAGGCGCAGCGCATGATCGAGCAGGACGGCGCCGCGCTCTTGCTCGGCGAAATCTCGTCGGCCTCCTCGTTGACCATCATGCAGGTCGCCGAGCGCAACAAGAAGGTCTTCTTCTCGACCGGCGCCCGTTCCGACGCGTTGCGCGGCAAGAACTGCAACCGATATTCCTTCCACTGCGATATCCCGAACACCGTGATGGTCAACGCCGTCGGCACCGCGCTGCGCCAGCAGGGCATGGTGAAGGGCAAGAAGTTCGTCACGCTCACGGCCGACTACATCTTCGGCCATGATCTTCTGAAGGCCGCAAAGGTCTTCTTCGACGCCAATGGCGCAAGCCTGATCGGCGACGAGCTGATCGCGACCGACGTCACCGACTTCAGCCCGTACCTGCTGAAGATCCGGCAGGCCAAGCCCGATGTGGTCTGCTGCAATCTCGCCGGCAACCAGGTCACCAATCTCGTCAAGCAATATGCCGAGTTCGGCTTCCCCTACCCGCTGGTCGGCTTCAACCTCAACACCGGCGATGCCTGGGCGATGGGCGAAGGCAATCTTTCCGGCACCTGGCCGACGGTCTGGTATCACACGCTCGACAACCCCGCCTCCAAGGCCTTCGTCGCTTCCTTCACCAAGAAGTACGACAAGCCGCCGGAGAACCATGCCTGGATCGACTACATCACGCTGAAGCTGATCGCGCAGGCGATCGAATCGACCAAGTCCACCGAGTCGGATGCGCTGATCGCGCATTTCGAGAAGGAGACGCAGTTCGACATCATGAAGGCGCGCAAGGGCTATTTCCGTTCCTGGGACCATCAGCTGGTGCAGGAGGCCTATCCCTTCACCGTCAAGCCGAAGGGCGAGATGAAGGACAAGTGGGACATGCTGGTGCTCGGCGCCGCGGTGCCGGTGGCGAACGAACCGCTGGAAAGCATCTACCCGACCAAAACGCAGAATCCCTGCGAAATGAAGGCCTGACGCCACTTCCCCTTCATTGGCGTCAACGGCGCCGGCACGCTTAAGCCGGCGCCGTCTTTTGTTTGAGGCTGCATCTTCCATGCAATTCGCCTTCTTGCTCGAACAGGTGGTGAATGGCCTCGTGCTCGGGGGCTATTACCTCTTGATTGCGCTCGGCCTGTCGCTGATCTTTTCCGTCGGCGGCATCGTCAACCTCGCCCATGGCGCATTCTATGCGCTCGGCGCCTACATCTCGGTCGAGATCACCAAACGGCTCGGCTTTGCGCCCGCGGTCGCGATTTCGCCCGTCGCGGTGGCGCTGCTCGGCATCCTCTTCGAGCGCTTCATCCTGCGCCGCTTCTATACGGCGGACCCGATCCTGAGCCTGCTCGTCACCTTCGGGCTGGCCATGGTTGCCGAACAGGCGATCCGTATTATCTGGGGATCGCCGCCGCTGCCGGCCTCGATCCCGCCGGCATTGCGCGGCTCGATCTTTGTCGGCGACTTCCTGTTCTCGCGCTATCGCCTGCTGATCCTCGCCGTCGTCGCCGCCATCCTGCTCGCTATCTGGCTGCTATTGCACAAGACG
>JAKFVP010000259.1 GCA_021732175.1 Bradyrhizobium sp. | reverse complement strand
GGCGCGCTCCAGCGAGCGCATCAGCTTTGGCGCAAAGCGCTGCACCCGCGGGTCGGGCACGCTGGCGAGTTGATCCGACAGCAGTTGCGAGGACGCCAGCAAATTGCGCAGATCGTGATTGATCTTCGACACTGCAAGGCCGAGCGCCGCAAGGCGGCTCTGCTGATGCAGCATCGAGACGAGGTCGCGCTGCATGTCTGACAGTTCGCGCTCGGCCACGCCGATCTCGTCGGAGCGGTGGCTCGGCACGATGATGCGCGATGGATTTTCCGGGTTTTCGTGGAAGCCGACGAGGTTGGCTGTGAGCCGCCGCATCGGCCGCACAAAGAGATAATGCAGCGCCAGGTAAACCAGCAGCGAAACGATGCCCGCGATCAGGAGCGAGACGACGAGCACGTTGCGCGAGAAACGGTACATCGCCTTGCGCAGCGGCGCCTCGTCGATCACGACCTCGATGAACTGCGCCGCGCCCGGCGCCTTGCCGACGACGCGGATGGCATGGTTCTCATGCTCCAGCATGGTCTCGAAGGCATCGTGGATCGCGGCCCACACGGTGATGTTGCGGGTGTCGATGTCGTGGTCGATCGTCGGCGGCAGATCGTCGGCGCTCGCCAGTAGCCGGCGCTGCTGGCCCATCTTGATGGCGACGGCGCGCGCATCGATGCTGGTCAGGATCTGGCGCGCCAGCTGCTCCGGCACCATGCCGAGGGGAGCCGCATCCAGCACCAGGGCGGCGGTGTTGGCCGCGGCGAGGCGGTCGTTGAGGCGGTTGACCCGGAAGTTGGCGATGGCGGGCACGTAGATCATCATGCCGGCGATCATCGCCAGCGGAATGGTCATCAGCAGCAGCTTGCCGGACAGGCCGAGCCGGCGCGGCCCCGCGGGGGGTCGCGGCCTGTCGCCGTCCGGCTGATTGTCAGTCGCCTCTGACACGATACCCGCCCTTAGAATCTGGCCCTCAGGATGCGGTCGCGCCCCCGAACCGGTCAAATTACCGTTCGCTAATGTTCGCCGGTTCCCTGCATCTAGTGTCGGGGTCCGCGGATCGCTATTCCCGCCCCCTTAAAACACCGCAGAATCAGCAATATTTAGAGCGATTGTGCCGTTTCGAAGAACCGGCGGCGGGACATCCGGTAGCGTTGACGAAAGGGGGGCCCTCCCGTATAAGCCGCGCCAATTGTCCGCGATGGCCCGGTTTTTCGGGGGGCGGCTCATTGGGGCCGCAAACGGCCGCTTTGGCCGGCCAGCATCACCGGACGCAATCTCAATTCAACGGCAGATTGCCCCGTGGGGCGAATTGCTATGTCAGCGGAGATCGACCCGTGAAGCGGACCTATCAACCCAGCAAACTCGTGCGCAAGCGCCGCCACGGTTTTCGCGCGCGCCTGGCCACCGCCGGCGGCCGCAAGGTTCTCGCTGCCCGCCGTGCGCGCGGCCGCAAGCGTCTGAGCGCCTGAGCCGGACCCCTAGCTGGACCCCCTCCTGGGACAATAATCATGGATCGGCTAAGGCAGCGGGCGGACTTCCTCGCCGTTGCCAATGGCGCGCGGGTTTCCAGCGCGGCCTTTGCCCTCCAGGCCCGCGCGCGCTCCGACCAGGGACCGATCCGGGTCGGCTTCACCGTCACCAAGAAAAACGGCAACGCTCCCGAGCGCAACCGCATCCGGCGCAGGCTTCGCGAACTGGTGAAGCGGCTGGACGTCATATCCATGCGACCGCACCATGATTATGTGCTAGTCGGCCGCCGGGAGGCGCTGACCCGCGACTTCGCGGTCATGCTGGACGACCTTCGCGGGGCGCTGAAGCGCCTCGATCGGCCCGCTAAACCGCGCCGAAACCCGAACTGAATGACGAGACCGCAAATCCGATGACCGACAATCGCAACACCATCCTCGCCGTCATTCTGTCCGGCCTCGTGCTGATCGCGTGGCAATATTTCTACAACGTGCCGCAGATGGAAAAGCAGCGCGTCGAGCAGCAGAAGCAGGCCGAGTTGCAGAAGCCCTCGGCCGCCCCGGCGACGCCCGGCGCCACCCCCGGCAGTACCACGCCGCAGCCGGGAACTACGCCCTCGGCCGCACCGGGAGCACCCGCCTCCACCGTCGTCGTGCCGCGCGATACCGCGATTGCGGCAACCCAGCGCATCAAGATCGAAAGCCCGAAGATATCAGGCAGCATCTCGCTGAAGGGCGCCCGCCTCGACGACGTCGCGCTGACGCAATATCGCGAGACGGTCGACCCGAAATCGCCGGCGATCGTGCTGTTCTCGCCGTCGCAGACCGCAAGCCCCTATTACGCCGAGTTCGGCTGGGTGCCGGCGGCCGGCTCGCAGCTCCGCCTGCCCGACCAGAACACGGTGTGGACGCAGGAAGGCTCCAATCCGCTGACGCCGACGAGCCCGGTGGTCCTGAAATACGACAACAATGAAGGCCTCACCTTCAAGCGCACCATTTCGATCGACGAGCGCTATCTCTTCACCGTCAAGGATGAAGTGAACAATGTCGGCACCGTGCCGGCGACGCTGTATCCCTTCGCGCTGATCTCGCGCCACGGCACGCCGGAAGTCTCCGGCTATTACATCCTGCATGAAGGCCTGATCGGCTATCTCGGCGAACAGGGCCTGCAGGAATATCCCTACAAGAAGATCGACGACGCCAAGCAGGTCGAGTTCAACGTCACCAATGCCTGGCTCGGGATCACCGACAAGTACTGGGCTTCCGCACTGCTGCCCGACACCACGGCGAAGCTGAAGGCGCGTTTCTCGTCCAACCTCGTCGGCAAGAACCGCACCTACCAGACCGACTATCTAGGTGAGGCGCAGACCATTCCGATCGGCGGCAGCACCTCGACCAATGCGCGGCTGTTTGCCGGCGCCAAGGAAGCGGGCGTGGTCGGCATCAACTTCCCGCTGGTTGGCCTCGGCGGCTACAACAAGCAGCTCGGCCTCAATCATTTCGATCTGCTGATCGACTGGGGCTGGTTCTACTTCATCACCAAGCCGATGTTCCTGGCGCTGGATTATTTCTTCCACATGTTCGGCAATTTCGGCATCGCGATCCTTTTGGTGACCGTGCTGGTGAAGCTGATCTTCTTCCCGCTCGCCAACAAATCCTACGCCTCGATGGCGAAGATGAAGTCGGTGCAGCCGCAGCTACAGGCGCTGAAGGAGCGCTTCCCCGACGACAAGGTGAAGCAGCAGCAGGAGATGATGGAGATCTACAAGAAGGAGAAGATCAACCCGATCGCGGGCTGTCTTCCCGTCGCCTTGCAGATCCCGGTGTTCTTCTCGCTCTACAAGGTGCTGTTCGTCACCATCGAGATGCGGCACGCGCCGTTCTATGGCTGGATCAAGGACCTCTCGGCGCCCGATCCGACCACGATCTTCAACCTGTTCGGGCTGATCCCGTTCGACCCGATCGCGGTGTTCGGACCGCACATCGGCGCCTATCTGATGCTCGGCGTCTGGCCGATCATCATGGGCATCACGATGTGGATCCAGATGAAGCTCAATCCGGCGCCGCCGGATCCGACCCAGAAGATGATCTTCGACTGGATGCCGCTGATCTTCACCTTCATGCTGGCGAGCTTCCCTGCGGGCCTCGTCATCTACTGGGCGTGGAACAATTTGCTCTCGGTGATCCAGCAGAGCTACATCATGCGCAAGAACGGCGTGAAGGTGGAGCTGTTCGACAATCTCAAGTCCACTTTCGCCAAGAAGCCGCAGCCAGCAGCGGAAGCGAAGGCTGAGTCGAAGACATAGAGAACACCGCAGCTCTCTGAATGCGTCATGCCCGGGCTTGTCCCGGGCATCCACGTCTTAGGGAGCCGAAGGAAGACGTGGATGGCCGGGACGAAGCCCGGCCA
>JAKFVP010000028.1 GCA_021732175.1 Bradyrhizobium sp. | reverse complement strand
ACAGGTTTTGTGGTGGCGACGCCGGGCGGCGGAATCATGCCGCTGTCGCAGATGCAGATCACCTCACTCGGCCTTGCAATCCTCGCGCCCACGGCCCTGGTCGCCGCGTTCCTGATCCGCCGCCAGACGCCGGTCGCGAGCCAGTTGCGCGCGCCGTGATTGCGGTGCACAAACGGGGGTGATGAAAGCTCCTTCCGCCAACGGTGCCTGGGCCAGTTCGAAACCGCCGCTTTTGCGGTTTCTTGACGAGTGCCACGACAAATTCGCCACCGACGAAGCCGGCGCCGTCGCCGACTACATCCCCGAGCTCAGCAAGGCCAATCCTGCCCATTTTGGCATCAGCCTCGCCACGCTCGACGGCCACGTTTATGAGGTCGGCGACAGCAAGATCCCCTTCACCATCCAGTCGATGTCGAAGCCGTTCGTGTTTGCGCTGGCGCTGGATACGCTGGGCGCGGCGCGGGTGGAAAGCGCGATTGGCGTCGAGCCCTCGGGCGATCCCTTCAATTCGATCCGGCTCAATTCCGACAACCACCCGTTCAACCCGATGGTCAATGCCGGCGCGATTGCCTGTTCCGGCCTGATCCACGAGGCCAAGGGCGACGACGCCTTCGAACATATCCGCGAGGCGCTCGGCCGCTTTGCCGGCCGCACGCTCGGCGTCGATGAAGCCGTCTATGCCTCGGAAAGCGCCACCGGCGACCGCAACCGCGCCATCGCCTATCTCTTGCGCACCAATGCTGTTCTGAAGGACCGCGTCGATTCCGTCCTCGACGTCTATTTCCGCCAATGCGCCATCCTCGTCACCGCCCGCGATATTGCCGTGATGGCGGCAACGCTCGCCAACCGCGGCCTCAATCCCGTCACCGGCCAGCAGGTGATGACGCCCTATGCGATTTCCCGCACACTGTCTGTCATGACGTCCTCCGGCATGTACGACTATGCCGGCGAGTGGATCTACCGCGTCGGCATCCCCGCCAAGAGCGGCGTTGGCGGCGGCATTCTGGCGGCCCTTCCCGCGCGGCTCGGGCTCGGCAGCTACTCGCCGAGACTCGACAGCCACGGCAACAGCGTGCGCGGCATCCGGGTCTGCGAGGCGCTGTCGTCGCATTACGACCTGCACATGCTCAACCGCAGCGACGATGCGCGCACCAGCATCATCGCCGACTACTCGATCGGCCAGAACCCGTCGCGGCGCAGCCGCCGTCCGCACGAGCGCGACATCCTCGCCACCCACCACGAGCAGGTGCGGGTGATCGAGCTCGTCGGCACGCTGTCGTTCTCCAATGTCGACTATGTCTCGCGCCAGCTTGCCTCCAAACCCCGGCCGCAATTCGTGATCTTCGACCTGCACCGCGTTACCTCGCTGACGCGGGCCGGGGCGCGACTGGTGGCGGAGGAATTCCGCGAACTTGCCGCGCACAATGTCACTGTCATCATCGCAGGCGTGAAGCGCGGATCGCGCGAATGGAACATCATCCGGGAGTGGACCGGCAGCCTGAAGAACGTCCGCGACTTCTATCTGCTCGATACCGCCATCGAGTGGGCGGAGGACCAGCTCGTCTATCGCCATGGCGGCTCGATCGACTTCCACGAGACCACTGAGCTGTCCGAACAGCCGCTGCTCGCCGGCCTGTCGAAGGAGGAACTGGCCGATCTCGGCGAGATCGGCACGATCAGGTATTACAAGAGCGGCGAGAAGATCATCGCCGCCGGCTCGCCCGCGACCTCGATCTTCTTCCTCCGCAGCGGCGCGGTTCACGTTACCCTGCCCGACGGCGTTCGGCTGGCGACGCTCACCGCCGGCATGGCGTTCGGCGAAATGGCGCTGATCGAGCCGATGCGCTCCGCCGACGTGTTCGCCGATATTTCGGCAAGCGCCCTCGAAGTGTCCCTTGAGAATTTCGAACGCCTCCGCAAACAGCATCCGCACGCCAGCGGACGCATCATGCGGAACCTGGCGCAACTGCTGGCCGACCGCCTGATCGTCGCCAACAACAGGATCGACGTATTGACCGCGCATTAGCGGCCCTTGCGCCCCTCCTTGCCTTGACCTGCCTTCTCCCCCGCGCGGCGCAGCGCGTCAGCGAGCGCGCCACCGCCGGAGGCCGGCGCGGGCTTGCGTGCAGCCGACGACGCGCTCGAAACGCGTGACTTTTCGCCCGTTGAGGCCTGCGCCTTGCCGCCAGCTTTCCCGACCTCGTCGTCGAGACGCAGAGTCAGCGAAATCCGCTTTCGCGCGGCCTCGACATCGAGCACCTTGACCTTGACGATGTCGCCGGGCTTTACGACCTCGCGCGGATCCTTGATGAAGGTTTTCGACATCGCGGAGATGTGCACCAGCCCGTCCTGATGGACGCCGATATCGACAAACGCGCCGAACGCGGCGACGTTGGTCACCGTGCCCTCCAGGATCATGCCCTTCCTGAGATCCTTGATGGTCTCGACGCCTTCCTTCAGGGTCGCCATCTTGAAGGCGGGGCGCGGATCGCGCCCGGGCTTTTCCAATTCGCGCAGAATGTCGGTCACCGTGGGCAGGCCGAAGGTCTCATCCACGAAGGATTGCGGCTTCAAGCCGCGGACAACCTCGGCATTGCCGATCAGCGCCTTGATGTCGCTCCTGGTGGCCTCGAGGATCCGCCGCACCACCGGATAGGATTCCGGATGCACGCCGGAAGCATCCAGCGGATCGGCGCCGCCATTGATGCGCAGGAAGCCCGCGCATTGTTCGAACGCCTTCGGCCCAAGCCGCGGCACGTCCTTCAGCGCCTTGCGCGATTTGAACGGGCCGTTCTCGTCGCGGTGCTGCACGATGCTTTGCGCCAGCCCGGCGCCGATGCCGGAGACGCGCGCCAGCAGCGGGGCCGAGGCGGTATTGACGTCGACACCGACGGCGTTAACGCAGTCCTCGACCACGGCGTCGAGCGATTTCGCAAGGCGGGATTCGCTGAGGTCATGCTGATATTGGCCGACGCCGATCGCCTTGGGATCGATCTTGACCAGTTCCGCCAGTGGATCCTGCAGACGCCGCGCGATCGACACCGCGCCGCGCAAGGTGACGTCGAGCTCGGGCAGCTCTTCCGAGGCGAAGGCCGAGGCCGAATAGACGGACGCGCCGGCCTCCGAGACGACGATCTTCGACATCTTCAGGTCAGGCAGCAGCTTCAACAGATCCGTGGCCAGTCTGTCGGTCTCGCGCGAAGCCGTGCCGTTGCCGATCGCAATGAGATCGACACGGTGCTTGACCGCGAGCTTGCCGAGGGAAGCCAGCGTCTCATCCCATTGCCGTTGCGGCTCGTGCGGATAGACCGTGGTCGTATCCACCACCTTGCCGGTGGCGTCGATGACCGCGACCTTGACGCCGGAGCGGTAGCCGGGATCGAGCCCCATGGTAACGCGCGCACCGGCGGGTGCCGCCAGCAGGAGGTCGCGAAGGTTCGAGGCAAACACCCGCACGCCTTCTGTTTCCGCCGCGGTCCACAGCCGCATGCGCAGATCGATGTTGAGATGCACCTGGATCTTGGTGCGCCAGGCCCAGCGTACGGTCTCCGCGAGCCATTTGTCGCCGGCGCGGCCCATGTCGGCAATGCCAAAGCGCTGCATGATCTTGCGCTCATAGGGGCTCGCCGCAGTCGCCGATGCCGGTTCGGCTTCCGGCTGCAGCTGCAGGTCCAGAATCTCTTCCTTCTCCCCGCGGAACAGGGCGAGGATGCGGTGGGACGGCAGTTTGGTCAGCGGCTCGCTGAAATCGAAATAGTCCTTGAACTTCTCGCCCTCGGTCTTCTTGCCCTTGCGCACCGCGGAGACCATCCGGCCGGCCGACCACATCTCCTCCCGGAGTTGCCCGATCAGGTCGGCATCTTCGGCAAAGCGCGCGCCATCC
>JAKFVP010000461.1 GCA_021732175.1 Bradyrhizobium sp. | reverse complement strand
CGGTCGTGTGGTTTGCAAAAATCCCGACCGGGCGGTTGCGTCATCTCACCAACAAGATCGATCTATCCTACGGAATTTACATCTTCGGCTGGCCGATCACGCAGACGCTTATTTTGCTATACCCCGGCCTCGATGTCATCTCGCTCGTCATACTTTCCCTGGTCTTGGCGGCAATTATCGCCCTTCCTTCTTGGCTATGGATCGAGCGACCGGCCCTGCGCTCGCGCCGTGCTGCGATGGCGTTGCTTGAATTGGGGCTTGAGGCGGCTTGGTGGCGCCGGCTCCCGTCAGCAAAGACCGCCATCGATGGTGGCAAGCAGGTCGAACGCCCGGATTGCGCCTGACGGGCACGATCGTCGTTTCGCAAAGGCTCCGACGCCGACCTGGTCTGCCAGCGTCAAGACCGACTGGTCGACCCCCTCGCATTTGAAGCGCTGGCTCTGTCGGTTTAGCGGCTGATGCTGGCCGAACTTGTCGAACAGGATCGTAGCGAGAAGCTGCGGTCCGATACAGCCCGGCGGCGGCGTATAGGACGGCACCGGCGGCTGCGTGATCGCCTCGCAGTCCCGATAACTGAACTCCGCTTCGCGCCACGAGTGAGCCTTGCCCGTTGCGGGGCCGGAAAATTCATTCGCACGTCCAGATGCCCGTTTTGGGTCCCCCGCGATAGTTGCACGCCTTCGGACGCGGGCGTGCAGTGGCAGCCCGGCCAGTGCGGGGCACTGCAGGCGCAAGCTGCTGCGTGACAATGATTTTCTGAGGACCCAAACGGGTCTCGGTTCCCGTCGCGCGCGCGGAGCTTGGCGACGCGTAAACCAAAAGCAAGAACGATGATAAAACAAGCAGGCTCGATTTGCGCATTTGCATCTCCTGGGCCCGTCGTCCGATCCGGGATGGACCGCACATAGACGAATTCGGAGGGGAGGCCGCGCCGGTTACAGGTCACGGCGATGTGAGCGCGGTTGAAGCCCTCGCTGCGCCGACGGAAGCTGCCAGGAATAGCGGAGTTGGCCGTAGGAAAGGGGAAACGTTGGGGGGCCGCGCCCTTCAGGTAAAATGTCGAAGCAGTCGACGGAAAGGTTTTGTGTGCCGACCGACTTCGCATTCATCCTGCTTGGTCTCGGCCAACCCCACCAACCATTTCACGGCTGTGTCGCTCGACAATCGCGCCAGCGACATCAACAACCTGCTCGACGGCATCAGCAACGGCGTTCAGGTGCTGCATCGCCCACGTGCTGAGGCACGGCGCTGCGATGGAGCTACTGCGAGCTGGCGTCGTTGCTCGGTGATCGCGCTGTGGCTTGGTCATGATTCGATCGAAACGACGCAGACTGCCTGCATGCCCGCTTCGCACTCAAGGAAGCAGCCTCGGCAAAGCTCAAGCCATACCGGCGTTGGCAGACAAACCCGCAGAAGACAGAGTCTCTCCAGAACCGTCGGCATAGGTGGGCGGCATAAACGGAAAAACTCAACGCCATTGATCCGCAAGCGTGGCTCACGGACGTGCTTGCTTGCATCGCGGATACCCCGCAAAGCCGGCTCCACGACCTGCTGCTTTTGTAATGGAAGGCGGCGCGGCGCAATCCGCCGCGTGACCCAGCAAAAGCGATCATTGCGCGGCCCAGACTAGACGGTTACGTTGTTTCCGGCCGCTGAGCGCTTTCTGGCACTCACCTGCCGTCGGTACCGCTCACCGCGAAATGATGTCCGTGCAGATGGGTCAGATGGTTCATGATGCGGCTGCCGATCCGCACTCGCACGATTGCTACGGCCATGGCTACATCCGGTGAGGCCGATAGCGGATGCCATTTGCGACTTGTAGCTCTCTTACATACTGCACGATCGCCGTGATTTGCGGCTCACTAACCTGGCGCTGTGGCGGCATGTTGCCGAAGCGCCAATGGTGCTGACGCACGCCTTGCTGGGCTGCTAAAAAGAAGGCGGCATCGGAGTGATGGCCGGGATTGTAGATGTCGTGAACGAGCGGCGGGCCCTTGTCGGTTCCCGCACCCTTGAGGCCGTGGCAAGAGGCGCAGTTCGCCTCGAAGAGGAGCTTACCGCTCCGCCCGACAGCAGTGAGCTCTGGTTCGTTCACATTGACAACGTACCCCTTTGTCCCGGTGGGCCATAGTGACTGCCAAACCGATACGCCAAGACCCGCGGCCAGGACGGTAAAGACCAGGTATTTAAGCAGTTTCGAGCCCAAGCTCATGCGCTGGATACCTTTACGTTATAGGGCCCGCAGGAGGAACCGGGCGAGGATGCGTTTCCTGCGCAACAAGTGCTCCTGCCTGATCGACCGCCCCTGCAGCGAGGACGACGCAAATCCTGTTGTCCACTAAAAGTAGGCGGCAAAAGAGCTGTCGCAGAGTAAGAGTGTGCCGCCCTAAGAATGGCCAGCCGACATGAGAAATTCCTGCAAAGTTTCGAAAATTGTCGGGGGCCATATGGGTTAGGCCGATTTCCGGTTCGTCAGATCTAGCAACGCTCGCCAAGCTATTGCTTCCAGATCGAGTAGCGTCGTTTTGCCCGCGCTCGCCGCTTCGATCAATTGCTCCGCAATGTACTTGCGACTTTCGTGATCCCCACCGTGCTTCGACAAGGCCTGGCAGACTCTCTCCAGCACTGCGTTCATGTTACTCTGGGTGCGCTTGTCGAACTCGCTCATCGACATCTCCTGGCCCTTGGGGCACGCGATTGAATTTTTTCAGAAGGAGCCTCCGCGACGATAGCCGGCCTCACTTGGCCAATGCCGCTTGTCCGAAATCGTAACTCCCGCCTATGCGTTTGCAGATACCGTCACCAGTGGCAGCATCGATGAGTTCGGAAGAAAGCGCGGGTTGGTTACAGGCTCACGCCGATGTGAAACGATGAAGCGGACGTAACAACCTGGGGCAAATGTGAGCCTGCTACGGTGCAGAGCACAATCGTGCCCCCGTACCTTTGAATTCACGGCCATCGATTGATTCACATCAATTCGCAATCGTCGAAAAGGCGGCACCATTCGGCTCCACGCTCTAACCTTCAGGAGCGCCAATTTAGGCAATAGCCCGAGACTGGTCATGAAAGGCCTCGCTGGCATCCGGAGACGACATGATTTGCGCCGAATTGTCCTGATTTTCGGGATCGGGATATTCTTGGTTTCCTTTGCGCACTTCCTTACCCCAACCTCACAGGACTCTTTTGCCGCGGTCTCATCCGCAATCGCCTTCGGCTTCGCCGCGGCAGCGATGACTTATGGTTTGTTCTCCCTATTGAAGCAACGAGGTGCTGCCCTTCTCGTCACCCTACCTTCGGCGGCTGCAGTATCGTTCGCCATCATTAATATCCGGCACTCCACGCACTGGGTGCATCTTTCTGCAGATCAGCGCTGGCTTGAATGTTTGCTTTCGATACCCCTGATTGCCGCCTTGCCGTTTGCACTCACTGTTTGGTTTATGCGACGGAATCTGCCCCGCCAGCCCGTTATCCTCGGTGCCCTCGCCGGTCAGGTATCCGGCACGTTAAGCGCAGTAGGCTATGCAATTCACTGTGCCGAGAACGCCGTTCGATTCGACCTCGTGTGGTATGGGGGCACCATAGCCATTTTTGCGCTAGCGGGCGCAGCTATAGGCTCGACACGGCAACACGATCGAGTCGGCCCGAAAGCGAATAACGAAGTCTCTTGTGCCGCTCGGTGGAGCGGCTTACGGGCGTTGCTTGGCTTGGCCAGATTCGGTCGCCAATCCTCCGCCTCATCAATTCAAACCCCACCTAGCGGACACCTCTCAATTACCCATAACTTTGACCACTCGGGCTGATCCGCTGATCGGCGAAATCTTGAATCGAAAGAATCACTTGTGATTCCTTTCTGAGCACCTGATTCGCGAGGGGGTGCTCTATGGGGCTGAC
>JAKFVP010000114.1 GCA_021732175.1 Bradyrhizobium sp. | reverse complement strand
CGGGCTTCCTGGTGCTGGCGCTCGCCTCGGGCATGGACGGGTACCAGGTCCTGATGCACATCGCCGCCGGCGCCACGGTGCTGGTGGTCGCCTTCGGCTGCTTTGCCATGGGCTGGGTCGGCGGGGGCGATGCCAAGGTGGCTGCGGCTGCCGCGCTCTGGTTCGGCTTTGCTCATTTGATGAGCTACCTGCTCTACGCCTCGCTGTTCGGCGGCGCCCTGACGATCCTGCTGCTGCAGTTCCGGCAATGGCCGTTGCCGGTGTCGTTCGCCGGCCAGCCCTGGCTTGCCCGCCTGCATGCCAAGGAGACCGGCATCCCCTACGGCATTGCGCTCGCGATCGGCGCGCTCATGATCTATCCGGAGACGGAGTGGATGAAGGCGGTCGACATCGCCCGCTTCGCGTTGCGGTGAATTCTCGCAACAGGCGCCAAGTAACTCTCCGTTAAGGCAATTTACTCACGCTCCATTAACCATGCTTTGACGAATAGCTGGTCAACTCCCGTTACAGCGGCGGCAGCGTCGCTCAGTAATGTGGAAAGTGACGCGTATGACTCCCGCACGCATTGCAGTTCTTGCCGTTGCCGTCGTTGCAGGCGGCATTGCCGCATATCTTGCCAGCGGATCAGACGACAAGCCCGCCACCGCCCCCGTCGCGCAGTTGCCGACAGTGGATGTCCTCGTCGCCAAGAACGAGATCGGCCTCGGCCAGACGGTCAAGGTGGACGATCTGCAATGGCAGACCTGGCCGGCGGCAAGCGCAAGCGGCACTTTCATCAAGCGCTCCGAGCGGCCCGAGGCCACCAACCAGATCAAGGGCATGATTGCGCGCGCCCCCTTTATCGCGGGCGAACCAATTCGCGAGCCGAAGCTCGTCAAGGCTGACGGTTCCGGCTTCATGGCGGCCATTCTGCCGACCGGCATGCGCGCCGTCTCCACCGAGATCTCGCCGGAAACCGGCGCCGGCGGCTTCATCCTGCCCAATGACCGCGTCGACGTGCTGCTGACCAAGCGCGACAAGACTGCCGACAAGGGCGCGCCGGAAGTCGTCAATTCCGAGGTCGTCCTGTCCAACGTGCGCGTGCTCGCGATCGACCAGGCGCCGAAGGAAAAGGAGGGCCAGAGCGCCCTCGTCGGCCGGACCGTGTTGCTGGAGCTCAAGCCCGAGCAGGCCGAGACTCTGGCGCGGTCCAAGCAAATGGGCACGCTCTCGCTGGCGCTGCGTTCGATCGCCGACATCAACATGGTTGAGGAGATCGACGAGGACGGCCGGCAGCGGCATCGGCGCGGCGAAAGCATCAACGTGGTTCGTTATGGGGTCGTCAGCCCGACGATCGTGCAGAAGTGACGATGGGGACAGCGGAAATGAAGTGCAGGGGAAATCGATCGACGCTGCGGAGCCTGATGGCCCGCGCCCTGTCGCTTTCGGCAGTCGCAGCGCTGATGCTCAATCAGTCCACCCTCATCCCGGCGCATGCCGGCGACTATCGCGCCGCGCCCGCTGCCATGGATGGTCAGGGCAACGCACGCTTCCTGTCGCTCGGCGTTGGCAAGTCCGTCGTCGTCGACCTGCCGCGCGACGTCAAGGATGTGCTGGTCGCCGATCCCAAGATCGCCAATGCCGTGATCCGCTCCGCGCAGCGCGCCTACATCATCGGCGCCGCCGTCGGCCAGACCAACATCGTGTTCTTCGATTCCGCCGGCCAGCAGATCGCGGCCTATGATATCGCGGTCAAGCGCGACCTCAACGGCGTCCGCGCGGCCTTGAAGCAGATCGTGCCGAATTCCGACATCCAGATCGACGGCCTCGGCGACAGCCTGGTGCTGAGCGGCACCGCCGCAAGCCCGATCGAGGCGCAGCAGGCCGGCGAACTCGCCGCCAAGCTCGCCGGCGGCACCGACAAGGTGCTGAACTCGATCGTGGTGCGCGGACGCGACCAGGTGATGCTGAAGGTCACCGTCGCCGAAGTCGCCCGCAGCATCGTCAAGCAGCTCGGCATCGACCTCAGCGGCAGCCTGAACTACGGCTCCTCGATCGTGACCTTCTCCAACCAGAATCCGTTCACCGCCTACGGCCGCCAGCTGGTCGGCAGCAACAGCATCACCGGCTCGTTCGGGGCCGGCGCCAATGTGACCGCCACGATCAAGGCCATGGAAAGCGCAGGCGTGGTGCGCACGCTGGCCGAGCCGAACCTCACCGCGATTTCCGGTGAATCGGCGACCTTCATCGCCGGCGGTGAATTCCCGATTCCCGCAGGCTATTCCTGCGATCCCGTTACCCGGGTCTGCACCACGCAGATCATGTACAAGAAGTTCGGCATCTCGCTGAATTTCACGCCCGTCGTGTTGACCGAGGGCCGCATCAGCCTGCGCGTGATGACCGAAGTCTCCGAACTCTCCAACGAAAACGCGATCACAATCAACCAGAGCGGCAGCTCGCTGACCGTTCCCTCGATCCGCACCCGCCGCGCCGAGACCACGCTGGAAATTCCCTCCGGCGGCGCGATGGCGATGGCCGGCCTGATCGCCGATCAGACCAAGGCGGCGATCAACGGCCTGCCGGGCCTGACGCAGGTGCCGATCCTCGGCGCGCTGTTCCGCAGCCGCGACTTCGTCAACAACCAGACCGAACTGATGGTGATGGTGACGCCCTATGTCGTGCGCGCGGTGGCGCAGAAGGACCTGTCGCGCCCGGATGACGGCTTCGCCAACGCGACCGACCCGCAGGCCGACCTGATCGGCACGCTCAACCGCATCTACGGCGCACCCGGACGCACCGAGCCGGCGCGGAATTATCGCGGCACCTACGGCTTCATCACGGATTAAGGGCGGGCAATAGCGATGACAATCACAGCCAAATCATCCGCCGACCGCAGCCGCGCCGCTCGCCTGGCGCTGACGCTGCTCGGTCTTTCCATCTCGCTCGGGGCCTGCAAGACCGTCGATGCGCCGATCATGGCCGCCGAATATCCGGCAGATCATCGCGCCCGTCATCCGATTGCAGTGACGGAGGCCGACCGCTCCATCGTCGTGTTCATCGGCACCGGGCGCGGCGGCATGACCGCGGCCCAGCGCGCCGACGTCATGGGCATGGCGCAGACCTGGCTGCGCGAGGGCACCGGCGGCATCACCATCGACATGCCGACGGGCACGCCCAACGCGCGCGCCGCCCACGAAACGCTGCGCGAGATCCAGGCGATGATCGCGGCGGCCGGCGTGCCGCCGCGCGCCGTCGCCGTGCGGCAGTACCAGCCAAAGGACCCGCGGCACATGGCGGCGATCCGGCTGAACTATCCGAAGATCTCGGCGACCGCCGGTCCCTGCGGCCTGTGGCCGGACGATCTCGGCGCCTCCTACAAGAACAGCGTCTGGTTCGACAACAAGCCCTATTACAATTTCGGCTGCGCCACCCAGCGCAACCTCGCTTCCATGGTCGACGAGCCCTCCGACCTCGTGCAGCCTCGCGCGGAAACGCCGGCCTACACCACGCGGCGCACCACGTCGTTCGATAAATACCGCAGGGGCGCGTCGACCACGACCACCTATCCCGAATCCGACAAGGCCAAACTCAGCGATACAGGCAAATGATCAGTTACGCGCGCCAGAACCCGGAAGAACAGCCTGACGCCACCACGCCGCCGGCCGACGATCACATCGCGCCGGCGCCGCGGGTGTCGGTACAGGCGTTCTGCGAAACGGTCGAGACCGCCGCTGCCGTGCAGTCGGCGGGCGAGGACCGGCGCCTCGGCAAGGCGCATCTGAAGATCCAGATGGGCGGCATGGCCGCCGCGATCGAGGCCTATCGCTCGGCGCCGACGCCGAACGTCATCATTCTGGAGACCGAAGGCCGCAACAACATCCTCGCCGGCCTCGACCAGCTCGCCTCCGTCTGCGACGCCG
>JAKFVP010000300.1 GCA_021732175.1 Bradyrhizobium sp. | reverse complement strand
GTATTTCATGAAGATGCTGGGTAGCAGATGATGCGGACATGCTCGCCGAGGAATCAGGTCTGGGGCGTGCCGACCGGATAGCCGGCGGATTTTCCCAGCAATTCCTCGTCGGGCGCGGCGGCGGCGGCAAATGGATGGATGGGCAACGCCAGCAATGACGCAGGGATCATCAACCGCCGCATGCGCGTCTCCCTTCGGCCGCACGTTGAGGCGGTGCCGGTTCGACCGTTACAACAGGGCTGAAGGAGATGTCGAGCGTACTAGCCGCCGGAGCTCGCCTGCGCTTGCGGCTGCGCCGGCTCGAACATGCATTGCAGCGTGGGCTTTGCGATCTTGGTGAAGGTCGCCGCGATCTGCGACTGCTTCGCCGGCGGCACCCAATGGGTTTCGATGGTCGGCACGCCGGTTTCGCTGATACCGCGCAGCAGCGCTTCGCGCAGGTCGCTATCCTCGACGGTTGCCGCCGCATAGTCATGCAGGCAGCCGCATACGGACTCCGGATGCGCCCAGCGGCCCACCATGTGCGGTGCGCACTGGCGAACGAATTCGCCGCGCGGATCGGGAAGCTTCGGCTGCGAGCGCACCTGGGCTTGCGCCGAACCGATGAGAAGGAGGGAGATGGTGACCGCGGCGGTGCTGATACGAAGAAGCATGATGGCCTTGGACTTTACTTGATCCACTCGACGAAAACCTATCGTGCGGCAAGCACGAGAGGCGCAGCGTTCACGGCAGGCGCGCCGTTATAGGCGAACGCACCCGCAGCCGGCAAACTGTCCGCAGATCCGGCCATGGAGGGGACAGCCAGCGCAAACGCGAAGGCGAGGACAAAGCTGATGGTCCGCATCGATATCTCTCCAGGTCGGACGAGCCGCCGTTTGGTTGGGCAGCTTGATAACCAAGGGCTGTTTCCGGACATCTGCACGGAAAGCGGAAAATGGTTTCGTGGCAGCGGAGAATTGTTTCGTCGCGGCGGCCGCGACGACACAATGACGCAAAAAGCCCAGCGATTTCAGGGATGCAATTTTGCGTTCGCGAACTCGGCCAATGGCCGTATGATTGCTGGTTCATTGGCCGAGGAGGCCCGATATGACCCAGATCAAGGCCGGTCATATTCGGACCGGCTAAGCGTGAACCGCAGCCAGTCCAGGGACGACTTAGTTTTGTGCGTGCAACTTGTTACGTGCTTGCGCGTTGAACCCGTCCATCAGCACAAGGATCGCCGTCGTGGGCAATGGCAACATCGATGTTGGCAATGACTCGACCCGCAAATCTGGCAAGCCGATTGTTGAGCAAATGAAGGGCAGCGGCTCTTCCAATGCGGGAAAGCAAATGCAGGCAGGGCAGCCCAATTGCGGAGCCATGTCACAGCAGGGCAGCTTCAGCTACCACGGCAATGTCTCCTCGCCACAGCAGCTCCTGCACCTTGTGGGATGCCACGACGGCAAGGTCCGTCCCGGAGGACCGCAGCGCCGCTAAAGCGGAACCTGCAGGTCCACCGCTAACCTACTGAACGAACTCGCCGCATTTTTGCACCGCAGCGTCGGCGGCGCCCCAAGGCATGATCGGCACCGAGGACGTCGAGTTCTTCGGCGATCCCTCGATCAGCTTGTCCGAATAGACCATGTAGACGAGCACGTTGCGCTTGGGATCGCAGCCCCGGACGATCTGCATCTTCTTGAAGAACAGCGAGCGGCGCTTGCGGAACATGTCGTCGCCTTGCTCCATCTTGTTCTTGAAGCGGATCGGGCCGATCTGGCGGCAGGCCAGCGAGATGTCCGACACCTCCTCGGCAAGCCCCAGCCAGCCCTTGAAGCCGCCCTTCTCCGGCACCGTGAAATGGCAGGCGACGCCATCGACCTCGGGATCGTCGACGCCGTAGGTGGCGAGCTTGTCGTTCGGGCTCAGCAGCTTGAAGACGGTGGAGCGGCGGAAGATCAGGTCCGGCTCGTCCGCAGCCTGTGCCGGAGCGGCCGACCCGAGCGCCGAAATGGCCGCCAAGGCCAGTCCAAAGGCGGCGGCAAGCACGCGACCGCGCGTCGGCAGATTGTCACAATTGCGGGTAGCATGGGCTAGCATGAAAGGCTCCGATGGTGAGGCTCGCGGCCTATGTAGTGCTGCGATGCCGCATCGGAAGGGTGCCGGTACCCGGCGACCTCATCTCATTTAACCGAATGTGAGGCTTTTTTGCTACGATCGGAACGAAAACCGCAGCGATTTGAAGCCTTACGCTGGTGAACGTTACCGGCCTCTGCGACAACCAACTTCAAACCTGCGAACCGGATTCTAGGGAATAACTCGCGTGAGCGGACATCGAATTTCCAGTGCAAGCGTTGCCGTGATCCTGACCACCGCCGGCGCGGTCGCCGGCGCCTCAAAGGCAGAGGCGGCGCTCTACTACTGGAACGACTTCGACCCCGGCTACTACCGCCCCGCGCACCCGCAGCAGCGCCGGCAAAAAGTCCGCAGCAACAAGGTCGACAAGAAGAGCCAGGCTGCCGAGAAAGACACCGGCGCCAAGCCGCAGGGACCGCTGATCATCTCGATCTCGATCGATCAGCAGAAAATCCGCGTCTACGATTCCAACGGATTGTTCGCCGAAGACAAAGTCTCGACCGGCATGAAGGGCCATCCGACGCCGATGGGTGTGTTCAGCATCATCCAGAAGCACAAGATGCACCATTCCAACATCTACAGCGGCGCGCCGATGCCCTACATGCAGCGCATCACCTGGTCGGGTGTCGCGATGCACCAGGGCGTGCTGCCGGGCTATCCGGCCTCGCATGGCTGCATCCGCATGCCGATGGCGTTCGCCGTCAAGATGTGGAACTGGACCAAGATGGGCGCGCGCGTCCTGGTGACGCCGGGCGAAATGACGCCGGCGAAATTCTCGCATCCGTTCCTCGTCACGCAGAAGGTCGTGCCGCAGCCGATCGCCGAAGAAGCGCCGCAGGTTGACGCGCCGCTTGGTGTGAAA
Source organism: Bradyrhizobium sp. (assembly GCA_021732175.1). GTDB lineage: Bacteria > Pseudomonadota > Alphaproteobacteria > Rhizobiales > Xanthobacteraceae > Bradyrhizobium. The sequence continues at coordinate 951 of JAKFVP010000300.1, read as the reverse complement.
TCCGACAAGGGCGCCGACGCCACCCATGAAGTCGGCAAGACCGTCGACACCGCCGACGTGAAGCTCGATCTGCGCTCGACCGTCGGCCACGCGCGCCTGCACACGGCCGACGCCAGCGGCGTGCTGCCGGCGAACGCAGCCGTCACCATGTCCGATGCATCGCCCTCCGGCGAGACCGCAACCGTCAAGACGACCGATAGCGCCGAGGTCAAGGCGGAGACTGCCAAGACCGAAGCTGCCAAGGCCGAAGCTGCCAACGCCATGGCAGAGACGGCCGCTCCGGACAACAAGGCGGTCGAAGACAGGCCGGCGGAGATCGCGACCGGCACGATCAAAACCGAGCCCTCCGAAGCCAAGCCTGAGGCTGCAGCAGAGGCAGCCGTGAAGGCCGAAGACAAGACGGTCGAGCCGAAGGCGGACGCGAAAGCCGACGCCAAGGTCGAGGCGCCCAAGACCGAATCCGTAAAGACCGAGCCGGTGAAGGCCGACGAGCCCAAAGCCGTCGAGAAGGCGGCCGAGAAACCCGCGCAAACGCCGATAGAGCCCGCCAAGGCGGTCACGGAAGCACCGGCGAAAAAGGATCCCTCGCGCCTGCCCGGCGTCGCCGAGAAGGCAAAGCCCGACTTGAAGCGCGAAGGCCAGGTCGCGGTCTTCATCAGCCGCAAGGACGGCAAGCTCTACGTGCGGCAGAACTTCAAGCCGGTGTTCGACGTGCCCGTAACCATCGCCCCCAGCGACAAGCTGCTCGGCACGCACGTCTTCACGGCTGAAGTCGACAAGACCGATACGAACTTGCTGCGCTGGTCGGTGGTGTCGCTGCCTGTGACCGCGCGCAATGCGAACAAGTCCGATGAGGAAACCCGCTCGACGCGCCGCGGCAAGGTCGCAGGAGCCGTTCCTGCCGAAACCAGGGCGCCGGCGCCGAACACGCCGGCCGAGGCGCTCGATCGC
>JAKFVP010000125.1 GCA_021732175.1 Bradyrhizobium sp. | reverse complement strand
TGCCGGGATTGTCGCGGATCAGCTTCACCAGTTCCGGCAGCGTCTTCGCGGGCACGTCGGGATTGACCACGACGACATTGGGCGACGCCGCCACCAGCGTCACCGCGGTGAAATCCTTGATCGGATCGTACGGCACCTTGGTATAGAGGCTGGGGTTGACGATGAAGCCTGTGCTGATCGCCATGATGGTGTAACCGTCGGGCGTCACGCGCGCGACCTGGCCCGAGGCAGTGTTGCTGCCGGCGCCAGGCACATTCTCGACATAGAATTGCTGGCCGAGGCTGTCGGAAAGAATTTGCGCAGCGACCCGCGCGATGATGTCGGTCGGCCCGCCCGCCGGGAACCCGACCACCACGCGCACCGGCCGGTTGGGATAGGTTTGGGCTGAGAGTGGGACCGCGCCGGTCAGCAACAACACGGCAGCGACAATCCAACGCAAGGCGGGCATTGCGGCACTCTCCCTATGTGTTTCTTGTTGGCCCCATCATCAACGAGGACGCCGTCAAGAACAAGGGTCAAAGAGCGCCCGGGGCCCCGCGCGTTGCGCTAGATCACCATCTCCATCCGCAGCGTCTCCTCGATCGCCTTGAGGATGCGTGCCAGCCGCTCCGCCCATTGTTCCTGCCCGGACTGGTCGCCGATCAGGTCCTGGCGGATTTCGATGCCGGTGTTGATCAGCCCGCGCATCTCGCCATGCACGGGGATGCCGTAGTCGGTCGTATCGCTCACCGCATAGGGCTCGTTGTCGCCGACCACGAGATCGCCCTCGGCGCGTAGGTGTTGCAGCAAGAGCGGCGGCAGCGTGCGGTCGCGGTGATACAGCGTGCCGATATGCCAGGGCCGCGCGATGCCGGCATAGACGGGCGTGAAGCTGTGCAGCGCCACCAGCACCGTTGGTTGTCCTTTCTGCTCCCGCGCGTCGATGATCGCATCGATTCGGCGATGATAGGGATCGAAGATTTCGCGCCGGCGAATTTCCTTCGCTTCCGGATCAAGCCCCTCATTGCCGGGAATGACGGTGGCTTCGCTGATCACGGGTATCGAGCTTGCGACGCCGGGCGGGCGGTTGCAGTCGATCACCAGCCGCGAATAGCGCTGCGCGATCAGATGCGCGTTCATCTCCTTCGATAAAAGCTCGGCAACCCCGGCAATCCCGATATCCCAGGCGATGTGGCGAACAAGCTCGCTCCCGGCCACGCCGAGATCGCCAAGCGCGCGCGGAATGAGCCTGCCATAGTGATCGCAGGTGAAGAAGAAAGGCGAGGCGCCAGCGGCGTTGAATTCGAGCACCGGCGGAACATCGGCCTCAGTCAGGAGTGTTGCTGTGTCGCCGGCGTCACTCAATGTGATTTTTCCTCATTTTTTGCCTACGGAATCAGCAGGCCGATCTGGAAATGGGCAGCCTTCTCTATAGATTACCGGGCCCAGAATCACGATGATTGCGAAGATGCCGATCCTGACCATCAGCCACAAGACCGAATACCGCTACGCCCATCCGGTGGCGTTCGGCGAGCACACCATTATGCTGCGGCCGCTGCCGGGGCACGATCTGCGCATCCTCGCGCATGACCTGGCGATCGCTCCGGAGCCGATGCGGCTGCGCTGGATCCACGACGTGTTCGGCAACTCGGTGGCGATCGCGACCTTCGATGAGCGCGCGGACACGCTGACCTTCACCTCGACCTCAACCGTCGAGCACAATCCGGTCGAGGAGTTTGCGCTGACGCCGGATGAACCCGCGTTCTTCTATCCGTTCCTCTATGACGACGAGGAATATCCTGATCTCGCGCAATACGTCACGCCGCAATATGGCGATCCCAACGGCGAGCTCTCCGCCTGGGCGCGTCGATTTCTCGATGTGCAAGCGCCGACGCCGACCATCGATATCCTCAGCGGCATGACCCACGGCATCCGCGAGAGCTTCACCTATCGCAAGCGGCACGAGCAGGGCACGCAGCATCCGCTCGATACGCTGCAGTTGAAGTCCGGCACCTGCCGCGATTTCGCGCTGCTGATGATCGAGGCGCTGCGCCGGCTCGGCATCGCCGCGCGCTTCGTCTCCGGTTACATCTTCGTGCCCGGCGACAGCGCGCATGGCTATGTCGGCGCCGGCAATACCCATGCCTGGGTGCAGGTCTACCTGCCGAGCGCGGGCTGGATCGAGTTCGATCCGACCAACGGCATCGTCGGCAGCCGCGATCTGGTGCGCGTTGCGGTGGCGCGCGATCCGCGCCAGGCTATCCCGCTGCACGGCGTCTATCTCGGCTCGGCTGACGCATTTCTCGGGATGGAAGTCAGTATCAACGTGGTTTCGGTTACCGATCAGGCGGTTCCGGACGCTGTCGAGCTGGCCTGACGGCTGAACCAAGGCGCGCCGTCAAAAGACTAATACTAATGTGACTCGCGTGAGGTGCGTCAGTATCAATAACACGGACTTGTTCGGTATGGAGATCAAGGTCGGTTTCGAGATTTCCTACACCGCGGCGCAGCCGACGCCGATGGTGATCATGCTCTCGATCCATCCGTCGCGCTTTTCCGACATCGTCGGCACCGAGCGCATCGTTGCAGAACCCGACGTGCCGATCGGCTTCTATCGCGACAGCTTTGGCAATGTCTGCGGCCGCCTCGTCGCGCCGGCCGGCGGCGTGACCTTGCGCGGCGACGCGCTGGTGCGCGATTCCGGTCTGCCCGATGTCGTCGTGCCGACCGCGCAGCAATTGCCGGTCGAGCAACTGCCCGACGACGTCCTGCTCTATCTGATGCCGAGCCGCTATTGCGAAACCGACAAGCTCACGGATATCGCCTGGTCGCTGTTCGGCAAGACGCCGCCCGGCTGGGCGCGCGTGCAGGCGATCGTCGACTTCGTGCATCAGCACGTCACCTTCGGCTACCAGCACGCCCATCACATGAAGTCGGCGCAGGACGTTTACGAGCAGCGCACCGGCGTCTGCCGCGATTTCGCGCATCTGGCGCTGACCCTGTGCCGTTGCATGGGTATTCCCGCGCGCTACTGCACCGGCTATCTCGGCGACATCGGCGTGCCGCCGGAGCCCGAGCCGATGGATTTCTCCGGCTGGTTCGAGGTCTATCTCTCCGGGCAGTGGTACACCTTCGATGCCCGCCACAATGTGCCGCGCATCGGCCGCATCCTGATGGGCACCGGCCGCGATGCCGCCGACGTCGCGCTCACCACCTCGTTCGGCCGCATGACCTTGGCGAAGTTCGTCGTCGTGACCGACGAAGTGGTGATGGCTTGATCCCGCGTGCGTGGGCGGGCTAACAAGCGCGCATGATCTCCGACCGTCTCTTCGTCTACGGCACCCTGATGCGCGGCTTCGACCATCCGATGGCGCGGATGCTGTCGGCGCATGCCGACTTCCTCGGCGAGGCGCGCTGCCGCGGCCGGCTCTATCTCGTGAAGCACTATCCGGGCCTCGTGCTGTCGGAAAATCCCGACGACGTCGTCCATGGCGAACTGTACCGCCTGCGCGCGCGCGACGAGTTGCTGCACGAGTTCGACATGTATGAAGCCTGCGGCGAGGGCTTTCCGCAGCCGACGGAATATCTGCGGCAGATGCTGAGCGTGACGCTCGACGACGGCAGCGCGTCGGAAGCCTGGACCTATGTCTACAACTGGCCGGTGACGAAGCTGCCCCGCATCGAGTCGGGAAAGTTTCTGGCGCAGTAGGCGTTACTCCACCAGCCGCAGCCGAATATCCACCTCGCGCTCGACAAAATTCCATTCCTCCGTGGCGCGCAGCATCGCCACCAGTTCCTCGAACTCCGTCGCATGTTCCGGCGCATATTCGAACCAGGTGATGAAGTCGAAGGTCTCTCCTAAATCGCGGCAGTGGTAGAGCTGGCGCGCGATCTGCGGCAGATATTTCAAACTGCCGGAGATGTGGTGCGATTTCGCCGCGAGATACTCG
>JAKFVP010000122.1 GCA_021732175.1 Bradyrhizobium sp. | reverse complement strand
TCGAGTCCGGCGAGTTCCCGCCAGGGCAATCTGTTCGGCATGATCGGCATGGCGATCGCGGTCGCCACGACGCTCGCCTACCATCCACCGGCCGACGCACTGGCCTGGATACTGGTGATCGTCGGCATCGCGATCGGCGCCGCCATCGGTGCGGTGGTCGCGCGCCGCGTGCCGATGACCTCGATGCCGGAACTGGTCGCCGCCTTCCACTCGCTGGTCGGTATGGCCGCGGTGCTGGTCGCCGCCGGCGCCTTCTACGCACCGGAAGCCTTCGACATCGGAAAGCCCGGCGCCATTCACGCCTCCAGCCTGGTCGAAATGTCGCTTGGCGTTGCCATCGGCGCGCTGACCTTCACCGGCTCGGTGATCGCGTTCCTGAAGCTGTCGGCCCGCATGAGCGGCGCGCCGATCATCCTGCCGGGCCGCCACATCATCAACATCGCGCTGGCGCTGGCGCTGGTGTTCTTCATTTTCGGCCTGGTGCGCTCCGGCAGCGCGCTTGACTTCTGGCTGATCACGATCATCGCGCTGGTGCTCGGCGTGCTGATGATCATCCCGATCGGCGGCGCCGATATGCCGGTCGTGATCTCGATGCTGAACTCCTATTCCGGCTGGGCCGCGGCCGGCATCGGCTTCACGCTGGGCAATTCCGCGCTGATCATCACCGGCGCGCTGGTCGGCTCGTCCGGCGCGATCCTGTCCTACATCATGTGCCACGCGATGAACCGCTCGTTCATCTCGGTGATCCTCGGCGGCTTCGGTGGCGAGACCGCCGCCGCCGGTGGCGGGTCCGGCGAGCAGAAGCCCGCCAAGCTCGGTTCGGCCGACGATGCCGCCTTCATCATGAAGAACGCCTCCAAGGTCATCATCGTGCCCGGCTACGGCATGGCGGTGGCGCAGGCCCAGCATGCGCTGCGCGAGATGGCCGACATGCTGAAGAAGGAAGGCGTCGAGGTGAAATACGCCATTCACCCGGTCGCCGGCCGCATGCCCGGTCACATGAACGTGCTGCTGGCGGAAGCCAACGTGCCCTACGACGAAGTGTTCGAGCTCGAGGACATCAACTCCGAATTCGCACAGGCCGACATTGCGTTTGTGATCGGCGCCAACGACGTCACCAACCCCGCGGCCGAAGAAGACAAGACCTCGCCGATCTACGGCATGCCGGTGCTGCAGGTGTGGAAGGCGGGCACGGTGATGTTCATCAAGCGCTCGCTGGCTTCGGGTTATGCGGGTATCGACAATCCCCTGTTCTATCGCGACAACACCATGATGCTGCTCGGTGACGCCAAGAAGGTCACCGAGAACGTCGTCAAGGCGATGTAGGGTAGGGGAGGCGCCGTGGCCCTGAACAGGGAGTGGCACCGCTACCATCGCATGCCGCCAAAGGCGACGCGCGAGCAGCGCATTAAATGGCACGCGGCCCATGCCGCCGCCTGCGGATGCCGCGCCGTCCCGGAAAGCATCAGGCCGGACCTCGAAAGACTGCTCAAGCGCCCGCGCAAACGCTAGCATCACGGCCATGACGATCCTGAAGTGGCTGCTGATCATCGTCGCGGTCGGTTATGGCGGCGGACTTACTGCGCTGTTCCTGTTGCAGCGTGCGGTGCTGTTTCCGGTTCCCTCACGTGAGCGCATCGTGCCCGCCGCAGCGGGCTTCCCCGTGGCAGAGGAGCACATCCTGGCCACGGCGGATGGCGAGAAGATCGTCGTCTGGCATGTGCCAGCGAAGCCCGGCCGTCCCGTCATCCTCTACTTCCACGGCAATGGCGATTATCTGGCCGGTTTCTTTCCGCGCTTTCACGACCTCATCGCCGACGGCACCGGTATCGTTGCGCCGGCCTATCGCGGCTATTCCGGCTCGAGCGGCAGCCCGAGCGAACAGGGGCTACTTGCGGACGCAGAGGCGGCGTACGGTTTTGCCAGTGCGCGCTATAGTCCGGAGCGGATTGTTGCCTGGGGCTTTTCGCTCGGCAGCGGGGTCGCGGTGGCGCTGGCGGCTCGGCATCCCGTCAGCAAGCTGATCCTGGAATCGCCGTACAGCTCGATTGCCGATGTCGCAGCCTCCGCCTTTCCCATCTTTCCGGTCCGCCTGCTGCTCAGGGATACGTTCCGTTCGGATCTGCGGATTGCGGGGGTCAAGGCACCCTTGCTCTTCATGCATGGCGAGCGTGACGGCACCATTCCGATTGCATTCGGGGAACGATTGTTCGCGCTGGCAAGAGAGCCCAAGCAATTCGTTCGCTTTCCGGATGGCGGCCACAACGATCTCGACTATTTTGGCGCAACCGCGGTGGCACGGCGATTCATCGGTGCGTCCGGCGGTTAGGCGATGCTAGGTTGGCCGGCAGGCCGGAGCAGGGGAAGCACCACATGAGCGCACACGGGCCAATGCCGCGATCCGCATGGATCTATCCAGCGCTCGGCATGGTGCTGTTCGCCGGCGCCACAGCGAGCGGCTATTCGTTTGCGCCTTCGGCCGGCGGCTGGCTGTTCGCAGCCGTGCTGCTCCTCATCCTGTTCGGCACGGTGTTCGCCGCCGTCCATCATGCCGAGATGATTGCAGAGCGGATCGGCGAGCCATTCGGCACGCTGCTGCTGACGATGGCCATCACGGTGATTGAGGTCGCGCTGATCGCCACCATCATGCTCGGCGACAAGCCGGCGCCGACGCTGGCTCGCGACACTGTGTTTGCGGTGGTGATGATCGTCTGCAACGGCCTTGTCGGGCTCTGCATCTTCATCGGCTGCCTGCGCTATCGCGAGCAGGACTTTCAGATCACTGGCGCCAACCTTTATCTGAGCGTGCTGTTCGTGCTTGCGACCATCACGCTCGACATGCCCAACTTCACGCTGACAGCGCCCGGGCCGGTCTATTCGGCGGCGCAACTCGGCTTTGTCAGCGTGGTTACGTTGATGCTGTACGGGGTGTTCCTCTACACCCAGACCATTCGCCACCGCGATTATTTCGTCAGCGGCGCCAATGACGCGGCCGCGCATGGCGAGGTCATGTCGGACCGCATGACGGCGATCAGCATTGGGTTGCTGCTGCTCGCCTTGCTCGCTGTCGTGCTGCTGGCCAAGAAATTCTCTACGGTCGTCGACGTCGTCACCGAGAGGATCGGTGCGCCGACTGCATTTGCGGGGCTTCTGGTCGCCATGCTGGTGCTGCTGCCGGAAAGCGTCGCCGCGATATCCGCCGCACGCAAGAACGACCTGCAGAAGAGCATCAACCTCGCGCTCGGCTCGTCGATTGCCACCATCGGGCTCACCGTACCCGCGGTGGCAGTGGCCGCCTATGCGCTCGACCAGCAACTGGTGCTTGGCCTCAGCAACCAGCACATGCTGCTCATGCTGCTGACCTTCATGCTGAGCATGCTCACCTTTGGCACCGGCCGCACCAACATCCTGTTCGGCATGGTCCACATGGTGGTGTTTGCCGTGTTCGCGTTCATGGTATTCGTGCCCTGAAACCTGGGGAATAAGAGGTAGCCCGATGCTCAGCGCCAAATCCGACGTCCAGGTCGACACCGCAGAGGTGCGCGTCACCGAATGGCGGCTGGCGCCGGGCAGCGCCACCGGCCATCATATTCACGAGATGGACTATGTCATCGTGCCGGTCACGGCGGGCGAGATGACCATCGTGGCCCCCAACGGGGAGCGCTCCAAGGCCCAGCTCGCCGCCGGCAAGTCCTACTTCCGCAAGGCCGGGGTGGAGCACGACGTGCTCAACGAGACGGCATCCGAGATCGTGTTCCTGGAAGTAGAATTGAAACCATAGCGACATGATTTTCGGCCGTCTGAAGCCGAAGTGATTGTTCCCTGCAACGGATCTGCACGATTGCCACCGATCCGTCGCAGTTGATCCCTCAATGTGCCTCAAAGTTCCCGCAAAGAGTCCGGGGTCGGGAGTGGCCGGGAAATGCTGAAT
>JAKFVP010000575.1 GCA_021732175.1 Bradyrhizobium sp. | reverse complement strand
GCACGCCAAGCCAACAGACCGGTGAGCGGACGGGGTCAAGGCCGCCAGCCGCCGAAGGCGGGGGCGCGCTTGCGCCAGCCTTGAGCACGACCGATCAGCGGTCTACTTCAAGACAGTTGCTCCCCGGTGAGCGGCGTTTCTTGCCACCGTCATCGACGCTGCTTCACGTCGACTTAAGCGCCACGGTCGCGGCGCCAGGACCACACGACTTCGCCGTACGCTCTCGGCGTTTTCGTCGGGCTTGCCGAAGCAAGCCTGACGCCGCAAGCGTCCATCGCAACCCGCGCCACGTTTCGTGACGACCGCGAAGCGCCCCTCATGGCGGCACGGGCTGGCTGTCTCTTACCGTAAATCAGAATTACTGTAAAGCAGAATATTTTTCGTGGAGGGGCTTGACAGGATTCCGGCAAACCGAAGTTATTTGCCCGTCGCGCCGCTAAACCACTGCAGTGGGTAGTTATCTCTGCTGGAAAATGAATGAGTCGGAGCGCATATTCGACCTATGGGAAGAATCCTGGTTCTTGCACTTCTCTCGTTAGCCTTGGCGGGCTGCTCCAGATGGGACGAGCCCAAGGAACGGGCGGCGTGCGCGCAAGTGCATCCCGGCGAACCGGTCAAAGCCGATGATTGCTACAACAGGAACAAACTGGCTTACGACAAGGGTTGGACCGCGTGGGCAAGGAGCCTTGGCAAATGAGCGGCGTTGGCGGCGAGTACGCAGCCTAGGCCGCCGGATGCGCCCGAAACCCCGATTTGCGCGGAACTCGATTTAGAAGGGCCGGGAAGGGCCCATTTTTGGGCCATTTGCCTCCATCGCAGCGGCCCGATTTTTGCTCTTGGCAAGCCGGGCGGAAGCGGATAAACAGCCGCCTTCCGGACGTGCTGGCCGTTGCTGGCACGTCTGTGCTCGCATTCCAAAATGCTGAAACAACAGGAGAATGTTCCTTTCCGAACGATCCATTGGCTCGCTCGAAAGGAAGAGGATCTTATCGTCTCAGTGGAATCGGGCAGGGGCCGTCGGTTTACCTGACGACCTCGATCCTGTCCGAGACTGCAGGCGCCCGCGATAAACGCAAGTTTTTCAACGGCTTAATCGTATGGCCTGCATAGACGGGTGAAGACCGGATTTCGCTTCGCGCGCGCCTCTTAAAGGCGGTGCGAATTGTAGTTTGGTTCGAACCTCGACACCCCGCAGGCCCCACAAGGCTTCGGGAGGGCAGGCTTCAAGATGTCGTCTTGCCCTTCGTGTCTCCGGGAGCTTGCTGCCGGAATCAGGTGACGGGCGGGACGGCGGGTGCAACCCGGTGGTCCTGTCCAAGACGGGCAACGACCGCCAACCGGAGAGAGCTTGCTGTGGAAAGAGCGGCAAAAAAGGACGCGGTTGAGGCGCTGAACGGGGTCTTCAAGACCACCAGCGTTGCCATCGTCGCCCACTATTCCGGCCTCACCGTGGCCCAGATGCAGAAGCTGCGCGCGCAGATGCGGCAGGCTGGCGCATCGGTGAAGGTCTCGAAGAACCGTCTCGCCAAAATTGCTCTTGAGGGCACTGACGTCGCCGGCATCGGCCCCTTGCTGAAGGGACCGACCGTGATCGCCACTTCCAACGATCCGGTCGCGGCGCCGAAGGTTGCCATCGAATTCGCCAAGGCGAACGAACAGTTCGTCATCCTCGGCGGCTCGATGGGCAAAACCGTCCTGAATGTCGATGGCGTGAAGGCGCTTGCCTCGCTGCCCTCGCTCGACGAACTGCGCGCCAAGCTTGTGGGCCTCCTCGTGGCGCCCGCGACCAAGCTCGCCCAGCTCTCGAACGCTCCCGCGGCCAAGCTCGCGCGCGTCATTCAGGCTCATGCCTCAAAGGGCGAAGCGGCCTGACCCTTCGCAACACATCAACCTGGTTCGAACCAAACGTTTTAAGGATACAGATCAATGGCTGACTTGCAGAAAATCGTCGACGACCTCTCGAGCCTCACCGTGCTCGAAGCCGCGGAACTCGCCAAGCTTCTCGAAGAGAAGTGGGGCGTGTCCGCTGCTGCCGCTGTTGCGGTTGCCGGCCCCGCCGCTGGCGGCGCTGCCGCCGCTCCGGCCGAAGAGAAGACCGAGTTCACGGTCGTGCTGGCTTCCGCCGGCGACAAGAAGATCGAGGTCATCAAGGAAGTGCGCGCCATCACGGGCCTCGGCCTGAAGGAAGCCAAGGACCTCGTCGAAGGCGCTCCGAAGCCGGTCAAGGAAGGCGTCAACAAGGAAGAAGCCGACAAGATCAAGGCCCAGCTCGAGAAGGCTGGCGCGAAGATCGAGCTCAAGTAATTGCGGAAGTCCGGGGCCGGGTACCCCGGATCGGTGCAAGAAACGTGCTCCGGGACCCCCTGGGGCACGGCGTACACAAAAAAGTGTGGGGATTCGTGGGGTTAACCCTCGAATCTCCGCTTCAGCCGTCCCATATGGGGTCGGCAGCAGGAAAACACGGCGCGGTGACGGGGGCGGCAGGGCTTCCGGCGCTAGCCGTTGGGAGACAGTCAGATTTCGGGCTTTTTGCAGTCCGCGAAATGAAGGGTTGTGACGGGCGGGTGCGGTAGTGCGCCCCGCGCGTCGTTTTGCGTTTTGACGGTTCGAAGAACGAAATCGGGACGAAAAGCCCTGAGATCGGGATTTGGGCACCAGGGACGGTTCGAAAATTCAACCCGGATGGCGGCGCGAGCCGCGTGTCCGGAAGGTTCGCCCTCACGGCGGGGGCGGCGCAGATGAGAGGCCACGATGGCGCAGCAGACATTCACCGGTCGCAAACGCGTTCGCAAGTTCTTCGGACACATCAAGGAAGTCGCAGAGATGCCGAACCTCATCGAGGTTCAGAAGGCGTCCTATGACCAGTTCCTGATGGTCGACGAACCCACCGGCGGGCGCCCCGACGAGGGCCTGCAGGCCGTGTTCCGTTCGGTGTTCCCGATCTCCGATTTCTCGGGCACCTCGATGCTCGAATTCGTCCGCTACGAATTCGAGCCGCCGAAATACGACGTCGACGAGTGCCGCCAGCGCGGCATGACCTTCGCGGCACCGCTGAAGGTGACGCTGCGCCTCATCGTGTTCGATATCGACGAAGAAACCGGCGCCAAGTCGGTGAAGGACATCAAGGAGCAGGACGTCTACATGGGCGACATCCCGCTCATGACGATGAACGGCACCTTCATCGTCAACGGCACCGAGCGCGTCATCGTCTCGCAGATGCACCGTTCGCCCGGCGTGTTCTTCGACCACGACAAGGGCAAGACCCATTCCTCGGGCAAGCTGCTGTTCGCCGCCCGCGTCATCCCGTATCGCGGCTCCTGGCTCGACATCGAGTTCGACGCCAAGGACATCGTGTTCGCGCGTATCGACCGTCGCCGCAAGATTCCGGTGACGTCGCTGATGTTCGCCCTCGGTCTCGACGGCGAGCAGATCCTAGCGACCTTCTACAAGAAGATCCTCTACAAGCGCACCAAGGACGGCTGGCGCGTGCCGTTCTCGGCCGACCGCTTCCGCGGCTATTCGACCGTCAACGATTTGATCGACGCCGACACCGGCAAGGTCGTGCTCGAAGCCGGCAAGAAGCTCACCGTGCGCGCTGCGCGCCAGCTCCAGGAAAAGGGCCTGAAGGCGCTGCGTCTGTCCGATGAGGAGCTGGCGGGCAACTATCTCGCCGAAGACCTCGTCAACACCAAGACCGGCGAGATCCATGCCGAAGCCGGCGAGGAAATCACCGACAAGCTCCTGAAGGCGCTCAACGAGCACGGCTACAAGGAACTGCCGATCCTCGACATCGACCACGTCAATGTCGGCGGCTACATCCGCAACACCCTGCATGCCGACAAGAACATGACGCGCGAGGACGCGCTGTTCGACATCTATCGCGTGATGCGTCCCGGCGAGCCGCCGACGCTCGACTCCGCGCAGACCATGTTCCAG
>JAKFVP010000221.1 GCA_021732175.1 Bradyrhizobium sp. | reverse complement strand
CAACGTAGCTGAACAACTCGCCCGTTCGATTGTCGCCGCCCCGCACGTGCCATCTCCGAATCTCGCCGGAGCCAATGAATCACGGTCGCCCGTCGGCCGCGAGCGCCTTTTTCAACAGCCTGCTAGTGCTCGAACATCGCCTTCGCCGGCTTGCCGCAGAACGGGCAGAAGCGCACCACGTTCTCCAGCTCCGCCTCGCCGCCGTCGAGCAGCGGCGTGTGTGCGACCAGTATCCTCAGCTGGCCGTCCTCGACAAAGAAATGACGGCCGGTCGGAAATGACAGCGCGGACGCCATGTCCTTGCAGCAGGGATCAAGTGGTTCCTCTCCGGTGGACATAATGCGCCCCCATCTTCAAAATCATTTCAATAAACTCCTCACGCTTACAAACGCTTATGCTCGCTACGCTTACGCCCACTCGCCCTTGCGGAACACCGGCACCGTCCGGCCGTCGGCATGGACGCCATCGATATTGGTCTCGGCATTGCCGATCATCCAGTCGATATGGATCAGGCTCTGGTTGCCGCCTTGCGCCGCGATCTGCTGCGGCGTCAGCTTGCCGCCGTCGACGAAGCATTTCGAATAGCATTGGCCGAGCGCGATATGCGAAGCGGCGTTCTCGTCGAACAGCGTGTTGAAGAACAACAGGCCGCTCTTCGAAATCGGCGAGGAATGCGGCACCAGCGCCACTTCGCCGAGCCGGCGCGCGCCCTCGTCGGTGTCGAGCACCTTCTTCAGCACTTCTTCGCCGCGCGAAGCCTTGGCCTCGACGATGCGGCCTTCTTCGAACCTGACCTGGATATTGTCGATCAGCGTGCCCTGGTAGGACAGTGGCTTGCTGCTCACCACATGGCCGTTGACGCGCCGGCAATGCGGCGTGGTGAAGACTTCCTCGGTCGGGATGTTGGCGTTGCAGGTGATGCCGTTCTTGGCGAGCGAGGCGCCGCCTTCCCATTCATGACCGTCGGCAAGGCCGATGGTGAGGTCCATGCCGGGCCCGGAATATTTCAATGCGTGGAAGCGCTGACCGTTCAGCCAATCGGTGCGCTCGCGCAGCTTGGCGTTATGCGCTTCCCAGTTCGCCACCGCGCCGTCCTTGTCGACGCGCGAGGCGGCGAAGATCGCATCCGCGAGCTTGGCGATGGCGACATCCTCGGCATCATCGGGGAAAACCTGCTTCGCCCAGGAGGTGGAGGGATAGGCGATGATGTTCCAATTGGTGTCGAAATTGACGATCTTTTCCAGCGCCGGCTGATAGGCCATGGAATTGGCCTTGCTGGCCCGCGCCACCTTCGCCGGGTCTTCGCCCGACAGCAGCATCGGATTGTCGCCGACCACGGCGAGCCGCGCGGTGTTGTTCGCGAACGCCTTGCTCATGCCTTCATAGAGCCAGCCGGCGGCTCGGTCGAAGCTGAGATCGTGGCCGAAGCGATACCGCGCCAGCGTCGTCTCCTCGTCGGAATAGAAGGTCGTGACCAGACCCGCGCCGGCCTTGTAGGCGTGCTCGGTGATCCGCCGCACCAGCGGCAGCGAGGCGATCGGCGCGGTCAGCAGCAGATCCTGCCCTTCGCGCAGCCTTAAGCCCACCTTGATCGCGACTTCGGCAAGCCGGTCGAGTCTCACGGGATCGATGGCGGCGGAAAGGTTGCGTTGGTGCGCGGTCATGGGGGAAGCCTCAAATCGATTGATGTCCAGAGATATGCCAACGGGCGGGTTCCTTCAACGCGGCATCGGCGCAGGGTAGGCAAGCAGAAAGATGGCCGCCGCCCGCTCCGCGCGTGCGGCGCTCTCCTTCGGGCCCGGCCGCTCCGCGATGTTGAGCAGCAGGCTCAGCATCCGGCTGCCCCAGAGCAGGTCGAAAAAATGCTCGGCCATCTCGGGGGCCCCGCCGCCAAGGAGGCGGGCATCGATGGCGCGGCGGATGATCTCCCGCAGCGCATCGCGGCTCGCCGCGATCGCGACATCGGCCAGCGATTTCGCCACCTCGGGCGCGCGAACCGTCTCGCCGATGGCGATGCGGAAGACAGCGACCACCGCGGGATCGCTGACCTCCCGCAGCAACTGGGTGCCGAAGGCGACCAGCGCCTGCTCCAGCGTGGCGCGATCGGCAATCTCGGGCAAATCGACCGGCAATTTCAGCCGTTCCGCCCGCTGCCGGATGCAGGCCACCAGCATGTCCTGCTTGCTGCCGAACTCGGCATAGAGCTCGCGCTTGGAGGCGCGGGCGCGGGTGGCGATTTCCAGCGTCGAGGTGTCGGCAAAGCCATGTTCGGCGAAGGCCGAAAATGCCGCTTCCAGAATGCGGGTGCGCACCGGACTGCGCCCCTCACCGGCCGGAACCGCTTTCGCTGACTTTTTCGTGACCATGGCCGTCCCTTGAATCGGTACTTCCAAGTACCATACTCCAGTCCATATGGTACTGATTGGTACCAACAAGACAACTTGAAAAGTCAATGTCCACAGCAAACCCTCGGAAAGGGGTACCCGTCATGACCAAACCCATCCTCGTGACATCCGCGGCCGGCGGCCGCCAGGGCAAGACCGGCCGTCACGTTTCCGAAATGCTGCTCAAACGCGGCGTACCGGTGCGCGCGTTGGTGCGCAGCATTGACGAGCGCTCCGACCAGCTCCGCGCGCTCGGCGCCGAGATCTTTCAGGGCGACTTCCTCGACATCCGCTCGATGCAGCGCGCTGCCCAAGGCACCAGCGCGATCTATTTCGCCTATCCCGTGCAGGACGGGCTGATGGATGCGACCGCGGCGATGGCGCTGGCCGCGCGGGAGGCCGGCGTGTCGCGCCTGGTCAATCTGGTGATGCTGCAGTCTTCGCCCGATGCGCCGACGCCGCGGATGCGGCAGAACTATCTGTCGGAGCAGGTGTTCGAATGGGCCGGTATCGGCGCGGTGCATCTGCGCGCCACCGTGTTCTACGAAAATCTCGGCGCGATGGCGCGGCAGAGCCTGCCGGCGCAGGGCGCGGTGCGGCTGCCCTGGGGCGGCGAGAACACGGTGCTGCCGATGATCGCGGCCGAAGACGTGGCGCGGGTCGCCGTCGGCCTCCTGACCTCGGACAAGCTCGTGCCTGGCACCGCCTATCCGCTGATCGGCGCCACCATCTCGCTGAAGGAGATCATCGCGACGTTCGCCCGGGTGCTCGGCCGCGACGTCCGCTACGAGGACATCTCCGACGAGGCGTGGGCGGCTGGCGCCGCCTCGCGCGGCTACAATGAGCATGCGATTGCGCATCTGTCCTCGCTGTGGAAAGCGCTGCGCTCGGCGGCGATCGATCCGAATGATGCGAGATACGCCGTGAGCGACACGATCGAGCGCATCGGCGGCGCCAAGCCGAAATCGTTCGAGACGTTCGTGCGCGAGGGCCAGAGCGAGTTGCTGGCGAAGGCGAGCTAGGAGGCTAAACTTAGCCGCTTGCTCCGCTGTCGTCCCTGCGGACGCAGGGACCCATAACCACAGGGCGTCGTTGTCGAGGCAGGCTGGAGCCACAGTCTTCGCATAACGGCGTCTTGTGGTTATGGGTCCCGGATCAGCGCTCGCTGGCGCTCGCTTGTCCGGGACGACAGCGGTGTTTGCGGATTCAGTCTTCAAACAGCATGTCGCGTTCTCACGACGCGAATTTCGCCTGAGGTTTGCAAATTCGTTGGCCCTCAGTGAACAGAGGGCGCAGGGAAGGCCGGGCGCCGGCTGGCACCCGCGAGGTCCGTGTGCAAATAGAAAGAAACGCACACGGTCTAACAGGTACAGCCAGGACATCCCGGCCTTCCCCGCGCAACGGCTTTACGGCTTATACGTGATCTTGTGTCTGCAAAATTTGGCAGAATGTGCGAACGGGCGGTTCTGACCAACCGCCCGTCGCTGGATCTGAGCCCGTACTGTGCTCGAAGGCCGCAAGAGCCTGTCGGGGAGCGTGGGACAGGTCCGGTGTCTTCCTCAACCCGAACA
>JAKFVP010000626.1 GCA_021732175.1 Bradyrhizobium sp. | reverse complement strand
CACCCCAACCCTCCCCCGCAAGCGGGAGAGGGGGCGCACTTCCGTCGCGGCAACAATCAGGCCTAATTTCATCTAGTCGATCGCGGCGACAACCTCGACTTCGATCAGCCAGCCCGGTTGCGCCAGACGGCTCACATAGACCAGCGTGCTGGCAGGCGGCGTGCCGCCGCCGAAGTAACGGCTGCGGACTTCCCGCATCTTCGGCACGTCAGCCGGATCGACGGACGCGACGATGTAGGTGTTCATCTTGACGATGTCGGCCATGGTGGCGCCGCCGGCCTCGACGGCCAGCTTGACGTTGGCGAACACGCGCTCGGCCTGCGCTCCGAAATCGCCCTCGCCGACCAGCTTGCCGGAAGCATCGCTCGACACCTGGCCGGCGATATAGACCAGCGTCCCCCTGTTGACCTTGGCGACATGCGAATAGCCGGTCGGCGGCGGCAACGTCGCGGGACTGAAAATTTCCTTGCTCAAGGCAACCTCCCTGTCATTTCCGGCCGGAACGGGCGGCTGATCCTTTCAGCCACTTCTCCCCGGCATACACCGATATCTTCCAGCTCGCGGTCGCTCATCGCGGCAAGCCGGCGCTGGTCGCGGCTGTTCTGCCGCAACCCCGCCACCAGCATCAGCAACGATCTGATGATTGCAAGCAGGGAAACCGGAAATGGCCGCCGCCGTTGGCGGGAGCCTTCTGCGCCGATGCTGCTCAATGGCTTCAGCCTGCGGCCAGCTTGCGTTCCTGCGGGAACGGCCCAAGCACACGCTCGACCAAAGCGGAGTCGCAATACTCCTTGATCATCTTGATCTTGCCGTTCTCGATCCGCCACACCATGCAATACTGGTTGTCGTAACGGAGTCCCGCCTTGGTGACATTGTCGCCGCGCGCCTCGACCACGACATAATCGCCTTCGGCAATGAAGTTGAACGCGACCGTTCTTGGCCGCACGGCGAAGAACGAACGGAAGTGCCCCATCAGACCGTTCTGGATGGCGTCGCGTCCCCGAAATTCGTGCGACCAGGAATATTGCCCGGTGACGATCCAGACCGCGTCCTCAGCGAGGTTGTCGGCAAACGTGGTGCCGCTGCGGTTGGCGGAGTCGGTATAGACCTGCTGCACCAGTTTCTTGTTGGCTTCTGCGCTCATGGTTTTCTCCATTGATTGGCTGCTGCCGATCATGGCGCGGAAGCGTTCATTCTTCCAATCGATATGAAATATGATATATATTTATTCCATGAATTTTAACTCGCTTGACCTCAATCTGCTGGTTGCGCTCGACGCGCTGCTGCGGGAAGCCAGCGTCAGCCGTGCGGCGATGCGGATCGGCCTGTCGCAGCCGGCGGCAAGCCACGCATTGCAGAGATTGCGCGACCTGATCGGCGATCCGCTTCTGGTGCGCACCGGCGCGCGGATGGAGCTGACCCCGCGCGCGCAGGGCCTGCGCGGCCCGCTGGCGCAGGCGCTCGAGCAGGTGCGCGGCCTGTTCACCCGCGACGAGTTCGACGCGGCGCGCAGCGAGCGTCACTTCCGCCTGATGATGCCGGATCTTGCCGTCGAACTGTTGATGCCGCCGCTGATGGAGAAGGTGACGAAGCTCGCGCCCAACGTCACCATCGACGTGGTGCCGTGGCGCAGCTCCGCCATCATGACCCCGGAGTTCGCCCGCACCCTCGATCTCGTTTGCTCGATCGGTGACGGCTTCAAGGGCTTTCACCGCCAGTTGCTCTACACCGACAGCGACGCGCTTGCCGTGCGGCGCGGCCATCCTGCCGGCGGCAAATTGAAAAAGCGCGACGTGTTCCTCGCGGCGCGCCATGTCGCCGTCGTGATCCGCGGCGCGAGCGAGGATCTGATCGACATCTGGCTGCGGGCCAACAACATCGAGCGGCGCATTGCGCTGGTGGTGCCCGGCTATATCGAGGCGCTGCATGTGGCCGCGCGCACCGACCTCGTCGCCTTCGTGCCGCGCCGGCTGATCACGGCACTTTCAAAGCAATTGACGTTGCAGACGGTGGACCCGCCGTTCGATCCCGGGATCGACGAGCAATATCTGTTCTATCCGACCCGGGCTCAGATGGACCCGGGCTCGATCTGGTTGCGCAATCTGATGCTCGGCATCGGACGCGAGATGCAGCGGGGCAAGGGGCGAGCGGCGTGACGCAACTGCTTCCTCCGTCATTGCGAGGAGCGACAGCGACGAAGCAATCCAGCTTTCCTTGCCGCGGCGAAGGAAGCTGGATTGCTTCGCTTCGCTCGCAATGACGGCTACGCGGCGGCCTTCACTTCCGCCAGCACCGTGGCTACCGCCGGACGCTGCTCCATCCGCTTGCGATGGGCAACCACCTTCGGCAGCTTGCCGAGGTCGACGCCGTCGCCTTCCAGCCATCCGGCGATGGTGTAGAGATAGGGATCGCAGATCGTGTACTGCTCGCCCATCACCCACGGTCCCCTGAGGATGTCGCGCTCGATCAGCGCAAAGCACGCCGCCATCGTTTCCGGCACCTTGCGCTTCATATCGGCGAACGAAGTCTCCTCGCTCGCCCAGCGATAGCCGCGTCCCTTGTGGGCGTGGCAGACATGAACGGTAGAGCAGAGATAGGAGTTGATCGACTGCACCTGCGCAAACGCAAAGGCGTCCTGCGGCGCGAGGTTCGCTTTCGGAAAACTCTGGGCGATGTACGCCAGGATGGCCGGCGTCTCGGTCAGCACGCCCTGGTCGGTGACCAGCGCGGGCACGCGGCCCTTGGGATTGACCTTGAGATATTCAGCGCTCTGCTGCTGGTTGTTCTTGAAACTCAGCACTTCGACGCTGTAGGGCGCACCGGCCTCTTCGAGGGCGATATGCGAGGCGAGCGCGCAGGTGCCGGGGACGGTATAGAGCTTGAACATGTCGGACCTCACTGGAATGGCGGCCGCAAGTTAGCGGGGCGAACTGCCGCCGTCCACCCGGCCGAAACGCCGCTTTCGCGGTTGCCCAATAGCGTAGTCCCGTGCCATGACCATGGTGAGTAGCGAGGGCGTATCATGACCATTCTCATTGCGGGCGGCGGCATTGGCGGGCTGACGCTGGCGCTCAGCCTGCACCAGATCGGCGTGCCGGCGCGGGTGTTCGAGAGCGTGAGCGAGCTGAAGCCGCTGGGCGTCGGCATCAACGTGCTGCCGCATGCGGTGCGCGAGCTGATCGAGCTCGGCCTGCTCGACCGGCTCGATGCGGCCGGCGTGCGCACGCGGGAGCTCGCCTATTTCTCCAAGCACGGCAAGCCGATCTGGAGCGAGGCGCGCGGGCTGGAAGCCGGGTACAAATGGCCGCAATTCTCGATCCATCGCGGAACGCTGCAGCAGATCCTGCTCGATGCCGCCGTTGAGCGGCTCGGCCGCGAGAACATCCTGACCAGCCATCACCTGACCGGCTGGACCGAGACGGCTGGCGGCGTGCGCGCCGAATTCATCGACAAGGCCACCGGCAAACCGGCCGGCGCTTACGAGGGCGATCTCCTGATTGCCGCCGACGGCATTCATTCGGCAGTGCGCGAAAAACTCTATCCGCAGGAAGGCCCGCCGATCTGGAACGGGCGCATCCTCTGGCGCGGCGTCACCCCTGATAATGCCTTCCTCACGGGCCGCACCATGATCATGGCCGGCCATGAGATATTGAAATTCGTCTGCTATCCCATTTCGAAGACGCCGGATGCCGGCGGCAAGTACCAGATCAACTGGGTGGCCGAGCGTCACATGCCGCCGACCTATCAGTGGCGGCGCGAGGACTATAACCGCACCGCGAAGCTCGACGAATTCCTGCCGTGGTTCAGGGACTGGAAATTCGACTGGCTCGACGTGCCCGGCCTGATCGAGAATTGCCCGCCTCTCAATTACCCATAACTTTGACCACTCGGGCTGATCCGCTGATCGGCGAAATCTTGAATCGAAAGAATCACTTGTGATTCCTTTCTGAGCACCTGATTCGCGAGGGGGTGCTCTATGGGGCTGAC
>JAKFVP010000522.1 GCA_021732175.1 Bradyrhizobium sp. | reverse complement strand
CCGTCAGCGGCGCGTCGAGATTTTCGCGCACCCAGGCCAGCAGCGGCGCAAAGCGGCCGTTTGGCGCCTTCAGTTCCAGCAGCGTCGAGAATTGCGACTGCCCGCCGGAGCGGCGCTGATACAGCACGAGCTGCCGCGCGGTCTTCTGCGCGATTTTCTCGCCGCAATCCTCCGCGATCATCGCCAGTGACATGTCGATGCCGGCGCTGATTCCGGCCGACGTCCAGACATCCCCGTCGCGCACGAATATCTGGTCGGCCTCGAGCTTGATCTGGGGATAGGTGGCGACGAAATGCTGGGTGCGCTGCCAGTGCGTCGTCGCGCGGCGGCCATCGAGCAGGCCGGCTTCGGCAAGGATATAGGCGCCCGAGCAAACGCTGGCGATGCGGACGCCGCGCTTGGCAGCGCTACGCACCAAGGCGATCGTCTTCGGGCATTTCAAGGCGTCCCGCACGCCGTTGCCGCCGGCGACGATGAGGGTCGACATGCCCCCAAGCGACTTCGCGCTCTTCGCCAGCACTTGCACCCCCGACGAACTGCGCACCGCCCCCGGCCGCAAGGCGATCGCCTTGATGGCGGGAACGCGGCCCGAGAAGCGCGCCGCAATCTCGAATGCCGAGATTGGCCCGGCCGCATCGAGCAACTGGAAGTCCGGAAAGATCAGCACGCCGATCATGGGGATTCTCCGGCCATGTCCTGAAATGAGGGAAAAATGCCATTTCGGACAGAAGGCCATCATGCGATGGTCGCCCCGTCAAGCGAAATCAGGAGGTCACGATGTCAGCCCCCCTTCAGATCGGAATTGTGCTGTTCCCGCGCGTCACCCAGCTCGACTTCACCGGCCCCCTGCAGGTGTTCTCCAGCGTGCCCGGCGCGCAGGTGCACCTGATCTGGAAGCGCATCGAACCGGTCCCGAGCGACTCGGTCATGGCGATCACGCCGACCATCACTTTCGCCGATTGCCCGCAGCTCGACGTGGTCTGCGTGCCCGGCGGCATGGGCACGGATGATGCCGTCAACGACGAGGAGATCCTGGCGTTTGTGAAGAAGCAGGCGGAAGGCGCCAAATATGTCACCTCGGTGTGCACGGGTTCGCTGGTGCTCGGCGCCGCGGGACTCCTCAAGGGCTATCGCGCATCGACGCACTGGACGGCGATGGAAGCGCTCGCTCCGTTCGGCGCGATCCCGACCAAGACCCGGGTCTGTGTCGACCGCAACCGCGTCACCGGCGGCGGCGTCACGGCGGGCATCGATTTCGCGCTGACGCTGGTCTCGATCATGGTCGACCGCAAGACCGCGGAAGCGATCCAGCTGCGGCTCGAATACAACCCGGCCCCGCCCTTCAATTCCGGTTCGCCCGAGACCGCGCCGCCGGAAGTGCTTGCCGTCATGAAGGAGCGGCTGGCAAAGACGCAACCGCGCCGCATCGAGAACTACCGCCGCGCCGCCGAGCGGATGACACAGCAAGCCTGAGCGTGACGGCAAACTGAAAGACAAAAAGAAAAAGGCCGCCTGGTTGCCCAGACGGCCTTTCCTGTCTTCCGGTAGCCCCACATTAGCGGGCGATTTCAGAACCTCTGCACCGGGGGCCTATCTCCCGGCCGTGTCCTACTCGGGGGCCGCTGCTCATCGGGACGGTCATGATCCGGAGCCCGATCCGACGCGGTGGAGTGAACCACCTCCGTAAGATGGGTTCATTGAGCCGCATGTCAGCGAAAGGCGCAACGGCGCAGGCAAGCGCGTCCCCGCTGTTACCGTTGTTCACAGGCAATTGCAGCGCAGCAACGAATTGACTTGCGTCACCCCGCTTCAAAACACGGCGTGATCGCCGCGTTCGATCGATGCCTTGCCCGCCAGCAGAAGCGCATAAAAATCGAACAATGTTTCCGTTCCGGTTGAGGGAGTAGCCGATGCATCGTAGCGCCCCGTCGACGGATCGAGCACAAGCATGGACTCGGTTGCATAATAGCGCCCGATCCGGGCGAGTTCGGCTTTGTCGGCCAGGCGGGGCAATACGCGGCCGACCGTACCAAGCCCCCACGCGATGCTGTCGAGAAGGCTCACGGGCACGTGCCGAAAACGCGGCGCGCGCTTCAATAGCCGAAACAGGTGCTCGCCCTGCTGTCTGGGAGTAATGGCCTCGCCCGGCCCCCCAATCGGCAGGATCCGGTCTTGCCGGCTTTCATCGTCGATGCAATCGGCAAGGTAACGGCCAAGATCGCCGTCGCTGATCGGCTTGCACGCGGTCAAGGTGCCGTCCCCGAAAAGCATGAACGGTTTGCCCCGCCTGACGCGATCGACCTGCCCCGACAGCGATTTGAAAAAGGCCGTAGGCCTGACGATGGAGTAACGGACGCCGGATTCGACAAGTTCGTTTTCGAAAGCGAGCTTGGCGCGCTGGAACGCCAGCAGCGGCTTCTGGACGCAGATCGCCGACAGCAGCACAAAATGTGCGATTCCCTGCGCCTGCGCTGCTGCCAGCGCATCCGAGTTCGCCTTGTAATCAATTGCCCAGGCGTCTTTCGGCGTGCCGGTGCGCGAAGCGATGCAGGATACGATGACGTCGAAGCGCTCGCCGCGGAAGCCGTCGCGGATGAGGGAGGACGGATCAGTCGCGTCGCCGAACCGCAGCGTCGCCCCCTCGATATGATTGCCGCCGGGATCCGGCATCAGAGCGCGGCCCGCGCCGGCGCGGGACCGCACGAAGGCCACGACGTCGTGCCCGCGTCCGACAAGCTCGCGTGCCGTTGCACGGCCGATCGTGCCCGTCCCGCCGAGCAGCAGGATGCGTCTTGAACGGGAGACCTGGTGTCGGGCGCGTACAGTTGCTTCAATCATGATTTGGCGTTTGTGACCGATAGGCTTTAGCTTGCGCCAATGAAGCTGCCCGCCGCCACGGCAGGCTTGGCCGTCAGCGAAGCTGGCCGCCCGTGACCCGAATGAGCTTCGTCTCAGAGAATGGGGGAGTTGTGCGCGAGTCCTGGCCCCGATGGATGGCGGCAATCGTTGGCATTGTGTGCATCTGCGCTGGAATTTGGCAACTCGAATACGAGCGCTCCGGCCTTTCCATCGAATCTCTTGCGGTCGGAACAACGCCGGCGACGGTGTATCGGCGCGCCGGAGGTGCGAAGGCTCCCGCGGTCGTCATTGCGCACGGCTTTGCCGGGTCGCGCCAGCTCATGGAGGCCTATGCGCTGACACTGGCGCAGGCGGGCTATGTCGCGGTCTCCTTCGATTTCGAAGGACACGGCCGCAATCCAACGCCCATGTCGGGCGACGTCACGCGCATCGATGGCACGACCCGGCTCCTCATGAGCGAACTGGGACGGGTAATCGATGCCGTGCTCGGCCTGCCCTATGTCGATGGCCGCATCGCCCTGCTTGGACATTCGATGGCCTCGGACATCGTCGTGCGCAAGGCGATCGCCGACCCGCGCGTTATGGCGACCGTAGCCGTCTCGATGTTCTCTGAAGCGGTAACAGCAACGCAACCCCGCAATCTCCTGGTCGTCACGGGACAG
Organism: Bradyrhizobium sp.; assembly: GCA_021732175.1. Taxonomy (GTDB): domain Bacteria; phylum Pseudomonadota; class Alphaproteobacteria; order Rhizobiales; family Xanthobacteraceae; genus Bradyrhizobium. The sequence goes on along the minus strand of JAKFVP010000522.1, from coordinate 479 downwards.
TGGGAAGCTTTCCTGCGCAACGAGGCACTGCACAAGCTGCGCCTGGCCGAGCCCTCTGCCGTAGAAGGCTCGACAGCGGGAGACCCCGAAAGGGGCACGGGACGGCGGGCCGTCGTTGCGCCCCACGTCGAACATGTCGGCGTCCTCCATTCGCCTACCGCGCTTGAGGAGGCGCGCAACTGGCTGGACTCCGCCTTCAAACGGCAAAGTGCCGGTCGCGTCGCATCGACGGGCGGCCCGGTCGCACTGCTGCTCTTTGGTATCGTGCTCCTCGCATGGCCGCTGTCGCAACTGCTGCCCAAGGGCGAAGCTGCACCCTCCCCTGTGCCGTTGCCTACTTTCGCGGTCGCCTTGTTCTTTTGCGCGTTCCAGGCGATCGTGATCACCGATTCCAGGCCATCGTGATCACCCATTCCAGAGCATCGTGATCAGCATTTCCAGCCGATCGTGATCGCTATTTCCAGCGATCATGATCGGGG
>JAKFVP010000583.1 GCA_021732175.1 Bradyrhizobium sp. | reverse complement strand
AAGGTGGACTTCTCTTGCTTCGGGTATCATCCCGATGTTGAATCATGACTCACTTCCCAGGGAAAGTGGGTACTAGAGACGCCGCAGGGCGCTATCTTGCCGCGGCAGCGTTCGCGATCCTGCTGGTCGTCGGCGGGGCGTGCGAGGTAGTTGCCGAGACGAAAGCACCGGCCGCAGCAACCATTCCGCCTGAAGCGTTCAAGCGGATTGGCGATGCCGTTCGCGAGGAGATCGCGGACCGCAAGATTCCCGGCGCGATCCTGCTGATCCGGCAGCACGGCAAGGTCGTGCATTTCGAATGCTTCGGCATTCGCGACCCCGACACCGGGCTGGCGATGACGGCGGATACGATCTTCCAGATCTATTCGATGTCGAAGGCCGTGACGTCGGTGGCGGCGATGATGCTGGTCGACGAAGGCAAGCTCGGTCTCGACGATCCCGTGGCGAAATACATTGAGTCCTTTGCCAGCGTCAGGGTCGGCGTTGATATTTCCGATGAGGCCGGAAAATATCCGCTCAAGCTCGAGCCGTTGAAACGTCCGATGACGATCCGCGATCTTCTGCGCCACACATCGGGCATCACCTACGGCTTCTTCGGCGAAACCCAGGTCAACAGGCTCTACGCCAATCCGCTGCTGTACGAGGGAGACTACGACAACGCCGACTTCGCCGACCGCATCGCCGTGCTGCCGCTCGCCGATCAACCGGCAACGCGCTGGATCTACAGTCACTCGACCGACGTGCTCGGCCGCGTCGTCGAGGTCGCCTCGGGTCAGAGCCTGTATCAGTTCGAAAAGCAAAGGCTGTTCGATCCGCTCGGCATGCGCGACACCGCGTACTTCGTTGCCGATCAGGCAAAGTGGCCGCTGATCGCCAGGGGATTTCCGGTCGATCGTTTCCGCGTCGCCGGAATCAAGGACCCGACGGTGGCGCGGCGCTGGGAGTCCGGCGGCGCGGGCCTGGTGTCTACCGCGGACGATTACGCGCGATTCCTGCAGATGCTGCTCAATGGCGGCGAGCTCGGCGGCAGGCGCTATCTCAAGCGCGAGACGGTTGCGCTGATGACGTCGGATCAGATCGGGCCGGAGACCGGCATCCTGCATGATCCCTTCTATTTCCCGGGCCCGACCTCCGGCTTCGGGCTTGGCTTTGCCATCCGCACCTCGGCGCCGCCGGGCACGAGCTGGCCGCTCGGCGAATATCGCTGGGACGGCGCCGGCGGCAGCTTCTATTTCGTCGATCCCGTCGACGACCTCTTGGGCGTCTTCATGGTGATGGCCCCGACGCAAGGCGGACGGATCCAGCTCAACATGAAAACCATGATCTATGAGGCGATGGGCAAGGGCCGGCCCAAGGATTGACGAGGACTGATCAGGCCACTGCGTTGCGCGCGATGGTCTCGCGGTAGAACGCCGCGCTCAGCTTTGGTGTGCGGCGTTGGGTCTCGAAGTCGACATGGTAGAGGCCGAAGCGCTGCTCGAATCCGTCGCCCCACTCGAAATTGTCCATCAGGCTCCACAGGAAATAGCCGCGCAGCGGAACGCCCTCGGATGTCGCGCGCTGTAGCTGCGTCAGATAGTTTCGCAGGTACATGATGCGATCGAGATCGTAGATGCTGCCGTCGGCCGCGGGTTGATCGCTGGAGGACGTGCCGTTCTCGGTGATGTAGATCGACTTCACCTTCCACAGCTTTGCGACATGGCGCGGCACCCAGTAGATCGCCTCGGGCCCGGGCTTCAGCCAGCCTGCCTTCATGTGCGGGAAGGAGGCAGGAAACGGCGCCAGCGTGTAGCCGCGCTCGTTGCTGGCGGCCACGACGTAATGGTCGGGCGTGTAGACGTTCACGCCGAGAAAGTCGATCGGCGAAGATATGATGCGTAGATCCTCCGCCGTGAATTTCGGCGCATCGGCGCTGGCCTGGTAGGCGTCGGTATATTTTCCTTCCATCATCACAGTGAGGTATCCGGCGTTGAGTTCGCGTGTCGCAACCTCCGCGGCGCGGATGTTCTCAGATGTTTCGATAGCGGGAATGCAGCTCACCGCATTTTCCGCCGGACCGACCTTGGTGCCGGCCCTGGCGTGGGCCCGGATCGCCTGCACGGCGAGACCATGTCCCAGTGCAATATGGTGACGGACCTGGTTCTGCTCCTGCCTGGACAGTTTCAGGCCGGGCGCATCGGCGCCTTCGCCGTGCCCGAGATGGACGTGCCGGGAGCACTCGTTGATGGTAAAAAAGCATTTGACGCGATCGCTCAGGCGCTTCGCGACATAGGCCGAATAATCCGCAAACGCTTTCGGCGTTTCGCGTTGGGTCCAGCCGCCAGAGCGATCCTGCAGCGCCTGCGGCAGGTCCCAATGATACAGCGTCGCATAGGGCTCGATGCCGGCCGCCGACAATTCATCCAGCAGCCGGTCGTAGAAATCGAGGCCCTTCGGATTTGGCTTGCCGGTGCCGTCGGGGAAGACGCGCGGCCAGGCGATCGAAAAGCGATAGGCCTTGGTGCCGAGCGCCTTCATCAGCCGAACGTCTTCCTTGTAGCGATGAAAATGATCGCACGCGGTGTCGCCGGTGCTGCGATCGGAGATGGTCCCCGGCAGGTGCGCGAAGCGGTCCCAGATCGACGGGCCGCGGCCGTCTTCGTTCACGGCGCCCTCGACCTGATAGGAGGAGGTGGCGGTGCCCCACACAAAGCCCCTGGGAAACGTCGCCCGATTCGGGCCGCTTTTTCCGGCCTGAGCCGACGCGACCGAAGGCGCCGAGAGGCCGAGAGTGGACCACGCCGCGATTCCGGCGAAACGGCGACGGGAAATTCGCTTGGATGCCATCACTTCACGTATTTGCGGCCGGGCTGCCATTCGCGCCCCGCCTTGCTGCGGATTGGAGGCGGATGCTACAAACTCCGATAAATCAGCGCAAACCTTACAGGATTCATCACCTTGCGCACGCCGCTGGCGTTCTTCCTTGTCTCCCTTGGCATTGTCGCGACGGTCTGGTGGTGGCTCGCCACGCCGGTCATCCTGGCGCGCGCCCCGATCGACCCTGGCGCGAAGCTCGAATGCGTGTCCTACTCGCCCTTCAGGGGCGAGCAGACCCCGCATGACCAGAGCCTGATTGTCAGCCCCGACCAGATCGCCGAGGACCTTGCTGAGCTTGCCAAGGTCACCAAGTGCATCCGCACCTATTCCATCGATAACGGCCTCGACAAGGTGCCCGGCCTTGCCGCCAAGGTCGGGTTGAAGGTGTTGCTCGGGGTCTGGCTCGGGCGCGATCACGCCAAGAATGCATTGCTCGCCGATAGTGCAATCGCGCTGGCCCGCCAGCATCACGGCACGGTCGCCGCGATCATCGTCGGCAGCGAGGTGCTGCTGCGCGGCGACATGATCGTCTCTGACCTCCGCGACATCATCCGCTCGGTCAAGCGGCGCACCGATGTGCCCGTGACCTATGCCGATGTCTGGGAGTTCTGGCTGCGCTACAAGGAAGTCGGCGCTGACGTCGACTTCGTCACCGTGCATTTCCTCCCCTACTGGGAAGACGTTCCTGTCCATGCCGAGGACGCCGCCGCCCATGTCGATCAGGTCCGCCTGCAGATCGTCTCGGCCTTTCCCGGCAAGGAGATCCTGATCGGCGAAACCGGCTGGCCAAGCCACGGGCGGATGCGCGATGGCGCCTTGCCCTCGCGCATCAACCAGGCGCGCTTCATTTCCGAGATCCTCGATCGCGCCGCGCGCGACAAGTTCCGCGTCAATCTGTTCGAGGCCTATGACGAGCCGTGGAAGCGGAAGTGGGAAGGCAGCGTCGGCAGCTATTGGGGCTCGTTCGATGCGACCGAACGCAGGCCGAAATATCTGGCCGGCGCCGAGATCAGCAACTATCCGTTCTGGAAATTGCAGATGGGGAGCGGGCTCGCATTCTGCGCATTGGTGTTCGGCGCAGCCATGTTGACGGCGGGCCGCCGGTCATCGTCGCCATCGACGGCAGCATGGGCCGCCGTGGCGATCTGCGCGACAT
>JAKFVP010000146.1 GCA_021732175.1 Bradyrhizobium sp. | reverse complement strand
CGGAATGCCCGTCGACGTCGGCGGCATGATCGGCGGCGGCTATGGCGGGATGATCCCGGCCGGCATGGGCGGCTTCGGCGGCGGCGACATGATGGGAATGATGGGCGGCATGGGCGGCGGCGAGATGATGAGCATGATCCCGCAGCTGATGCGCATGGTGAATTACGGCGGCGGTCGTGGCATCAGGCGCATCAAGCGGAAGTAAGCGACGTTCAGACCCCTTGCCTACTTCCCGCTTTCGCGCAAAATGTTCGCGAAAGGGCGTGCTTAGCCATGGAGCAGGAGCAGCCGGTTCGGGTCGGACGCAGATTGTCGGCAATTGTCGCAGCCGACGTCGCAGGCTATTCGCGGCTCATGGGCCTCGACGAGGTTGGCACCGCCCGCACGCTTCGCGAACATCGCGCAGTGATCGATGCCATCGTGGCAAGGCACGGCGGTCGTCTCGTCAAGACCACGGGGGACGGCGTGCTGCTGGAATTTCCTTCGGTGGTCGATGCGGTCGAGTGTGCGGTCGCCGTGCAGGCGGCGATGCACCAGCGCAACGCAGATGTTCCCGCAGACCGCCGCATGTTGCTCAGGATCGGTATCAATCTGGGAGACATCCTGATCGAGGGTGACGACATTCTCGGGGACGGTGTCAATGTCGCGGCGCGGCTCGAGGGCATCGCGGAGCCGGGTGGCATCTGCATATCGTCATCCGCTTACGAACAGGTTCGCGGCAAGGTCCCGGTCGATTTCGTTGATCTTGGCGAGCAGACGCTCAAGAACATCGCCCGATCAGTCCGTGCCTATGCGATCGGCTTCAGCGCGAAAGCTTATCAAGCCTCATCGCCGGCGCATTCCGCCCCGCATCTGTCCATGGTGGTGCTGCCCTTCGCAAACATTGGCGGCGATCCCGAGCAGGAGTATTTCGTCGACGGCGTCACCGAGAGTCTCACCACGGACCTCTCGCGTATCAATGGCGCATTCGTGATCGCACGCAATACCGCCTTCACGTTCAAGGGCAAAGCCATCGACGCAAAGAAGCTGGGACGCGAGCTGAACGTCCGCTATGTGCTTGAAGGTTCGGTGCAGCGCGGCGGTAACCGGCTTCGCGTGAATGTCCAGCTGATCGATGCCGAAACCGGCAATCACCTCTGGGCCGAGCGCTTCGATAAGCCCGTTGCCGACCTCTTCGATATGCAGGATGAAATCGTCTCGAGACTCGCCAACGCCCTCAATGCCGAACTGATTGCAGCGGAGGCCCGACGGGCCGAGCTTTCAGCCAATCCAGACGCGACCGATCTGGTTTTCCAGGGCTGGGCCTTGATTAACCGGGGGTGGATCCCCGAGTACATGGCGCGAGCGCGAAGCTTTTTCGAGCGAGCCATGGCACTGGATCCCAACAACGTCGAGGCATTGGTCGGATTGGCCTTGGTCAATGATACCGAGGGAGCTGCCATGCTGACAGACGACCCGGCAGCGCGTTTTGCGGCAGCCGAGGCAATCTCTACCAAAGCGTTGTCCCTCGCACCGAACCACGCGGGAGCGCACATGGCTTTGGGCACCGCGCTGATGTGTACAAAGCGCGCGGCCCAAGCCATTGCCGAGTTCGAGCATACACTAGCGCTGAACCGCAATTCGGCCCTCGCTCATAGCCTCATCGGGTTTGCCAAGCTTCTTCTTGGTCGCGGCGCAGAAACCGAAGCTCACGTCAATGAAGCCCTCCGCCTCTCTCCTCGCGACACCTTAGCCCACACTTGGCTCGTATGGGTCGGCTCCGCCAAAGTCGCGCTCAACGCCGACAAGGAGGCAGTAGTTTGGCTGCGGCGGGGGCTTGAGGCAAACCGAAACTACTCCGTCGCGCATTTCCAGCTCGCGGCTGTTCTCGCGCGGCTCAGCGAGATGGACGGGGCGCGAGCGGCCGTCCAAGCCGGACTTGCACTCGATCCAACGTTTACCATCCGCCGCTATCGTGCGGGCAATGCGTGGAGCGACAGCCCGACGTATCTTGCCGGACGCGAACGTCAGTGCGAGGGCATGCGGATGGCCGGGGTGCCCGAGGGGTAATTCCGTCCGCGGCGGCGCCTTGCGAGAAGAAACGTGCGCGAAGGCGGAAGCGGTCCGTCTCAATCCTGATCGATATGGCGGGATCGCAATTGCGGCGGGTTTTCCCTGTCGAGGATGACCGTCTTCGGCGCGGTCAATGGCCGCTGTGGACCCTTGAATCCGTACGGGTCCTCGCTGCGCTGTTCAGTCCACGGCGATCTATCGCCGTACCAATGGTGTTTTGCAGCCTGGTTCAAGACACAGCTCCTCCGCAATGACGAGCCCTTTTCCCAAGGCAAGGCTAGCACCATCCGCAACTCCGGACTGTGCCGCGCCGGCCACACTCAGGGTAAACCGGGCGCAAGGCCGGACCCTGCGCTGGCACCGGCACACCGATGTCCGGCGCGGATTATCGCCGACAATCAAAGATATCGTTCAACCGGATCGTTGCCGACGGTCACGTAAATCAAGGCCCCGTTTCCAAGGCGATTGACGATGGCGTTGTTCACTTCGGGATCGAGCGTGATGCAGCCGAGCGAGCGCCCCAGCGCTCCCGGATTGTTCTTGCGATAACCGGCGCTGACATACCAGTTCGGATGAATGACCCAGACGACGCCGGGAACGGAATTGATGTAGCTGTTGTAGGAAGCGACGCCTTCGAGGCGCGAGGAATTCAGACCGTTCCAGACCTGACCGGTGTATTTGTCCGATATCGTGCGGTAGTGCGAAACGACGGACGCGTCGGCTGCGGCGGTTCGCAGCGGCCCCAGCGGAACCATGTCATGGTCGCTGCGGAAACCACGAAACTTCGTCGCTTTCAGATTGCTGCCGTTCGATTTTCCATGCGCGGCATAGTGAGCGACGGTTCGGTCGTTTTTCAGATCGATGAGATAAAAGCGGCGGTTGCCCGAGGGCTGCGAAATATCGAAGACGGCGAGAACGTCCTTGCGCGAAAACTCCTTGCCGCGCGACAACTGGATGGCTCGCTCCACCGATTGCATCGGCGCGCCCAATGTCCTTGCGTCATCGAGGGCGCCGGCGGAGGCGGATGTCGAAATGATCGACGTGAGCAGCACCAATAATGTTCTCATTGGCAACCCCTACCCTCGCTATCGGTGCGAAATCAAGGCAGCGCGAAGAAGAAGAGGTAGGGCGGGTTACGCTTCCGCCTTCGCTCTTCGAGCTACGGCGGACAGGTCGCTAATCCGTCCTACAGATCTACGACAGCGCCGGCTGCACCTTAACGGGCGCCACCTTCGGGCCCCAGCGCGTGAACACGACGCTGGCGGTGGAGAGGAAGCCGATCATCACCATCGAGGACGCGGCCAGCAGGAAGAAGCTGCCCGCGCTCGCATCATGCGTCGACAGCCACCAGCCGCCGACGGAAATGAAGACCAGCCGCGCGGTCTGCGCCAGCACCGGGCCCAGCACTTTCGCCGCGCCCTGCGAGGAGAAATACATCGACAGCGACAGCCCGATGAAGGCGTACATGGGAGCGGCCGTCACCAGATATTGATGGCTGGTGGCGCGCACGCTGGGATCGTCGGTGAAGATGTTGACCCACAGATCGGGAAAGACCGCAGCCAGCGTGCCGATCGCGCCCATCGAAACGAACGTCACCGCGCCCGCGACCCACGCCACGCGGCGGGCGCGTTCGATCTTCCTGGCGCCGATCGCCATGCCGACCATCGGCACCGAGGCGATGCCGACCGCGAACGCGATCGAGGTCAGCAGGAATTCGAGCCGCGCGCCGATGCCGTACCCGGCGAGCACTTCGGTGCCGAACCGCGCCAGCATGTGGGTGAAGATGGAAACGCTCAGCACCGATTGCAGCGGCGAGAAGCAGGCGATGGCGCCGACCTTCAGGATGTCGAAGAACATCGCCCTCTGGATGCGCAAGCCCCGCAGCTTCGGCACCACGCGGGCGCGGCCGGAGAACAGGTACCAGCTCATCACGGAGATGCTGACGGAGAACGCGATCGGGGAGCCTGCGGC
>JAKFVP010000518.1 GCA_021732175.1 Bradyrhizobium sp. | reverse complement strand
CCCGTACGCTGACGCGCGCGGTTCCCGGCAAAATCGTCGCCGACGGCGACGAGGCCGATGCCGTCGCGCCATTGCCGGTCAGCGCGCTCGGCACGGACGAAGCCATCGTCAGGGGCCTGCGCCGCGCCGGACTGAAAACCATCGGCGATGTCGCCGCCCGCGGCCGGCACGAAATATCAGCGCGGTTCGGCTCGCGTTTCACCACGCTGCTTTCGCAGGCGCTGGGCGAGGGCGATGCGCCGATCAGCCCGCGAAAACTGCCGCCGGATTACATCGTCGAGAAACGCTTTGCCGAGCCGATCGCGACCGCAAGCACGATCTCGATCACGCTGTCGAGCCTCGCCGCCATGCTGGTCTCCGTGATGGACAAGCAGGGCAAGGGCGCGCGGCGGCTGGAAGCGGCGTTCTTCCGCACTGATGGTGCGGTGCGCATCATCGCCGTCGATACCGGGCGTCCGGTGACGCGGCCCGAGGCGGTCGACCGCCTGTTCCGCGAGCGGCTCGATGCGCTCGCCGATCCCCTCGATCCCGGCTTCGGCTTCGATCTCATTCGCCTCTCGGCGAGCCGTACCGAGATTGTGGTGCAGGAGCAGCGCGATCTCGATGCCACCGTGCATGACAACGACCAGCTTTCCGCCCTGATCGACCGCATCGCCGCCCGCATCGGGGGAAAGCGCGTCCTCGTGCATCTGCCCGAGGATACGCACATCCCCGAGCGTGCCGCGCTCGCCGTATCAGCTCAGCATCATCTCGCAACCGCCACGCAAGCCGAATGGCCCGCGCGCACGACAGGAGAGCCGCCGCTGCGGCCCCTGAAACTGTTCGAAAAGCCCGAGCCCATCAAAGTGCCGTTCGCGACCGTTCCCGACGGTCCGCCGCACCATTTCACCTGGCGGCGCGTGACGCACGCGGTGGTGCGCGTCGAAGGCCCCGAACGCATCGCCATGGAATGGTGGAAGCAGCAGGGGCACGCACTGACACGCGATTATTTCCGGGTCGAGGACGAGGAGGGACGGCGCTTCTGGATTTTCCGCGACGGGCTCTATGAGCGCGAACTGGCGGATGAGGCGGGCAAGCCAGTGTCCCCGAGCTGGTACCTGCACGGGTTGTTCGCATGAATATGCCCGCCGGCATTAAACCAATGCCTGACTATGCCGAGATCGGCATCGCCACGAATTTCTCCTTCCTGCGCGGCGGCTCGGATCCGCGCGCCTATGTACATGAGGCAAGCCGGCTGCAAATTCCCGTCATCGGCATCGCCGATCACAACACGCTGGCAGGCGTGGTGCGGGCCTATAGCGAGCTCGACAATCCCGAGGTCGAGTTCAAGCCGAAACTCCTGATCGGCTCGCGCATCGTCTTCATCGACGGCACGCCGGATATCCTGGTCTATCCGCGCGACCGCGCCGCCTACGGCCGGCTCTGCCAGCTCCTCACCCGCGGCAAGCGCGGCAGCGATCTCGAGCGGGTCGAGAAGGGTGAGTGCCATCTGAAGCTCGCCGATCTCCTCGACTTCGCCGAAGGACAGCTTCTCATTCTCGCGCTGCCGCATCGCTTCGATGCCGCGCAGGCGGAAAAGGTTATGCAGCAATTGCGCAATAGCCGCGCCGATGGCGTCTGGCTGGCGGCAAGCCTGCTCTATCGCGGCGACGACAAACGCCGCCTCGCACGCCTGCATCATCTTGCGGTCGCGGCAAAGGTGCCGCTGCTCGCCACCAATGAGGTGCTCTATCACAATCCCGCGCGCCGTCCGCTGCAGGATGTGCTCACTTGTATTCGCGAGAAGACCACCATCGAGGCCATCGGCCGTAAGCTCGAGGCCAATGCCGAGCGTTACCTGAAACCTCCGCATGAAATGGCGCGGCTATTCCGAGACCTCCCCGAGGCGATCGCGGAGACCATGCGCTTTGCCGGCCGCATCTCCTTTTCGATGGACCAATTGAAGTATCAATACCCGGACGAGCCGGTGCCGCCGGGCAAGACTGCGCAAAAACATCTGGAAGACCTCACCTGGGCCGGCGTCGACACCTATTTCGGCGGCGACATCGACGACACCTTGCGCGCCACCCTGAACAAGGAGCTCGCGCTGATATCGGAGCTGAAATACGCGCATTATTTCCTCACCGTGCACGACATCGTCCGCTACGCGCGCAGCCAGGGCATTTTGTGTCAAGGCAGGGGATCGGCGGCGAACTCTGCGGTCTGCTACGTGCTCGGCATCACCTCGGTCGATCCGACCAAGGTTGATCTGTTGTTCGAGCGCTTCATCTCCAAGGAGCGTCTGGAGCCGCCCGACATCGATGTCGATTTCGAGCATTCGCGGCGCGAGGAGGTGATGCAATATGTCTATCGCCGCTACGGCCGCCACCGCGCCGCCATCATCGCCACCGTCATCCATTATCGCCCACGCAGCGCCATCCGCGACGTCGGCAAGGCTCTGGGTCTCACCGAGGACGTCACCGCCGCACTCGCCGACACCGTGTGGGGAAGCTGGGGCTCCGGGCTCAACGAGATGCAGGTGCGCCAGGCCGGGCTCGACCCTGAGAATGCGATGATCGGCCTGGCGGTGGAGCTTGCCAGCGAACTGATCGAATTTCCGCGGCATCTGTCGCAGCATGTCGGCGGCTATGTGCTGACCCAGGACCGGCTCGATACCTACGTTCCGATCGGCAATGCCGCGATGGACGACCGCACCTTCATCGAATGGGACAAGGACGACGTCGATGCGCTGAACATGATGAAGGTCGACGTGCTGGCGCTGGGCATGCTGACCTGCATCCGCAAATGCTTTGACCTGATCGACCTGCACAAGGGCAGGCGTTATGTGCTCTCCGACATCAAGGCTGAAGAGAACGACGACGTCTTCAAGATGTTGCAACGGGGCGAATCCCTCGGCGTGTTCCAGGTCGAGAGCCGCGCGCAGATGAACATGCTGCCGCGGCTGAAGCCGAAGACCTTCTATGACCTCGTCATCGAGGTCGCGATCGTGCGCCCCGGCCCGATCCAGGGCGACATGGTGCATCCCTATCTGAGGCGGCGGAACGGCATCGAGAAGCAGAATTATCCCTCGCCATCGCCGGAGCACGGCCCGCCGGACGAACTTTACAAAGTGCTGCACAAGACGCTCGGCGTGCCCCTGTTCCAGGAGCAGGCGATGCGCATCGCCATCGAAGCCGCGAAATTTACGCCGGAGGAGGCCAACGGCCTGCGCCGCTCGATGGCGACCTTCCGCAATGTCGGCACCATCGGCAAGTACGAAGGCAAGATGATCGGCAACATGATCGCGCGCGGCTATGCGCCGGAATTTGCCAGGAACTGCTTTGAGCAGATCAAGGGCTTTGGCTCCTACGGCTTCCCGGAGAGTCACGCCGCGAGCTTCGCCCAGCTCGTCTATGTCTCGTCATGGCTGAAGCATTATCACCCCGACGCCTTCTGCTGCAGCCTGCTGAACTCGCAGCCGATGGGTTTCTACGCCCCCGCGCAGATTGTCGGCGACGCCCGCAAGAACGGCGTCGAGGTGCGCGAGGTCGACGTGTCCTTCAGTTTCGCACAGAACACGCTGGAGGAGGGCAGCGGAAAATATTGCGCCGTGCGCCTCGGCTTCCGCCAGATCGACGGCTTTCACTGGCTCGATCCGGACGAGGAGCGGCTCAAGCATATTCAACTGTCATTCCGGGGCGCGCGAAGCGCGAGCCCGGAATCCATAACCACGATCGGGAGTATGGATTCCGGGCTCGCGCCAAGAGGCGCGCCCCGGAATGACGATGTGGAGAGAGCGTCGTTCCGAGGCGGCGTCGAAATCGACGACTGGGCCGCCCGTATCGTTGCCGCCCGCAAACGCCGGCCCTTCACCTCGCTGGAAGATTTCGCCCGCGACACCGCACTGCCAAAACGCGCGCTGATCCTGCTCGCCGATGCCGATGCCTTCCGCTCCCTCGGCCTCGACCGCCGTGCCGCGCTGTGGGCGGTGCGCCGCCTGCCGGATGACGTGCCGCTGCCGCTGTTCGAGGCCGAGGGAGCGGAAGGCATC
>JAKFVP010000103.1 GCA_021732175.1 Bradyrhizobium sp. | reverse complement strand
ACAGTGTTCGGCATGATGCTCGGCTCCGGCAAGGAGATCATCCACTTCATGCGCGCGACGAAATCCTTCACGTCGGCGCTCTATGTCGCCAAGCGGCTGTCGAAGCATTTCAAGGATGTGATGCAGCACGGCCGCGGCATGACGCTGACCAACGGCAATGCGCTCGCCGGCCGGCTCGCCAAATCGGCGATGGACCTGAACATCCCGATGTGGCTGTCCTCCCCGGTACGCGAATTGATCGTCGAGGATGGCGCGGTGCGCGGCGCGATCGTGGAACGCGACGGTCGCCGTATCCGGGTGACCGCGAAGCGCGGCGTGGTGCTGGCCTGCGGCGGCTTTCCGCACGACATAACCCGGCGCAAGGCGATGTTCCCGCACGCCCCGACTGGCGCGGAGCATTATTCGCCGGGCCCGGTCGGCAACACCGGCGACGGCCTCCGGCTGGCGGAAACCGCCGGCGGCCGTGTCGAGGACACGCTGCCCCATGCCGCGGCCTGGGTGCCGGTCTCCATCACCACGCGCAAGGACGGCAGCAAGGGCGTGATGCCGCACTTCATCGACCGCGCCAAGCCGGGCGTGATCGCGGTGACGCGCGAAGGCAAGCGCTTTGCCAACGAAGGCAATTCCTACCACGACTTCGTGCAGGAGATGGTAAAGGCGGCGAAACCCAGCGAGGAGATTTGCGCGTTCCTGATCTGCGATCACCCAACGCTGCGCAAATACGGGCTGGGTTGCGTGCCGCCCTTCCCGATGCCGCTCGGTCATCATCTCAAGACCGGCTATCTCAAGCGCGGTGCTTCGCTCGCCGAGCTCGCGCGCGCGGCCGGCATCGACGCGAAGGGGCTGGAGACGGCAGTCGCCGCGTTCAACGCGAATGCCGCTGGTGGGACCGATCCCGATTTCGGCAAGGGCTCTCGCGCCTACAACCGGTACCAGGGCGATGCGCAGCACGGGCCCAACCCCTGCGTTGCGCCTGTTGTGAACGGACCGTTCTATGCGATCAAGATGGTGGTCGGCGATCTCGGCACCTATGCCGGGATCAAGACCGACGCCAACGCGCGCGCGCTCGATGCCGACGGCAAGGTGATCGAGGGCCTCTATGCCGCCGGGAACGACATGGCCAGCATCATGGGCGGCAACTATCCCGGCGCCGGCATTACGCTCGGACCAGCGCTGACTTTTGGCTACATCGCCGGCAAGCATCTGGCGGGGCGTGCGTAGCGCGCACGATTCTTCGATCAAATCGACCATCTGTCGGCCCGGCTCACCTCTCCCCAGCGGAGAGAGGTCGATTTGCGTAGCAAATCGGGTGAGGGGGCGCGGCCCCAAGCGAGACCGTAACCCCTCACCCGCGCTTCGCGCCGACCTCTCCCAAAGGGAGAGGTGCTTTCCCGATGACGTTCCGGTTCAACTTGATCTCGAGCCCTTTAAGCCCGCCGCAAGTCCACCGGACGTGCCTTGACGGGATCGAGCAGCGACCAGTCGCCGTCCGGCAGGACGTGGCCTTTCGGGAACGGTGCGCGCGGCTCGATGCCGAGCGAGCGCAGCACGCGGTCGTCGCGGTAGTAGCATTGCAGCACGACGCGGACGAGCGTCGCCGCCGCCGCACCGCCGGTGGCGCGGAATTCCTTGATGACCGCGTCGCGCTTTGCCGGGTCGAGCGCCGCGAGCGGTTTTCCAGCCAGCCGCGCCAGATGATCGAGCGCCTTCACGACCAGCGCGGTATCGCGGCCGAGCGTCTTCAGCATGTCGGCCTGGATGGTGGGATCGTCGGCGCCCGGCACCTTATATTCGTCGCTGGCGGGAATGATCAGCGCCGCGATGGTGCGCAGATCGTCGCGTTGGGCTTGCGTGAGTTCGGACATCATTTCCTCAATCGAACAAATTGGCGAGACGCTGTTTCATCTGGTCGGCGATGTAGAGCGCAAAGGCCTGGATGGTCGAAGTCGGGTTGACGCCGCCTGACGTCACGAACACGCTGCCATCGACGATGAACAGGTTCTTCACGTCGTGCGAGCGGCCCCATTCATTGACCACGGATCGATCCGGGTCGGTGCCCATCCGCGCGGTGCCAAGCAGATGCCAGCCGCCCCACGGAATGGGATCGTTGGTGCAGATGTCGGTGGCCCCCGCCGCTTCGAGAATCTCCCGGCCGCGCGCGAGGCCATGATCCATCATCTTGCGGCTGTTCGCAGAGATCGTGTAGTCGATCCGCGGCGCGGGAATGCCGTGGCTGTCCTTCAACACGGGATCGAGCGTGACGCGGTTATGCTCCTCGGGCAGATCCTCGCAGATCGCGGATACCGCGAGGCGATGACCATTGAGCCTGCGGAACACGCGGTGATGGTCCTCGCCCCACGGCAGGATGCCCTTCTGCTCGCTCGCAACGGCTTCGAACACCGGCCCGGCGCCGCGGCCGAACTGGATGCCGTAGCCGCGCACGAAACCGCGCGACAGGTCGGTGTCGTAGAATTCCTTGCTCCAGAGGCAGGTCGGCGGCGCGCGGTTGGAATCCGTCACCTCCTTCACGAAGCCGTACACTTGCGCGTAGGGATGGAACATCAGGTTCTTGCCGACGAGGCCGGACGAATTGGCAAGGCCATTCGGGAAACGGCCGGAGACCGAGTTCAGCAGGAGCCGCGGGGTGCCGACGCCGTTGCAGGCGATGATGACGACCTCGGCCGGCTGGAATTGCTCGACGCCGTCCTTGTCGTAATAGACGACTCCCGTCGCCATGCCGTCTGCGTTGGTCAGGATCTCGCGCACGCGGCAATGCGTCTTGACTTCGACGCCGGCGCGGATCGCGTGCGGCCAGTAAGTAATGTCGGTCGAGGACTTCGCCCCCTGCGCGCAGGCCGGCGTGCAATGGCCGAGATTGATGCAGCGCGCCCTGCCCTCGTAATCCATCGTCGCGACCGTGGTGTCCGACGGCCACCAGTGCCAGCCGAGCTTGTTCATGGCCTTGCCGATCAGCGGCCCCGAAAGCCCGAGCGGTTGCGGCGGCATCGGCGGATGGGTCAGCGGCGAACGCGGATCGCCTGATAGCCCCGACACGCCCATCATGCGGTCGTTCTCCTCGAAGAACGGCGTCAGTGCGTCGTAATCGATCGGCCAGTCGTCGGCGACGCCGTCCAGCGTCTTCACCTTGAAATCGGAAGGGTGCAGCCGCGGCCAGTGCGCGGTGTACATGATGGTGGAGCCGCCGACGGCGTTGAAGTTCACGACCTTGATCGGCGAATTGTCGTCATTGATCGGATAGTCCTCGGGCCGGCCGCGAATGTTCGGGCTGGTCGACCACTCCCCATAGAACTTCGCCTCCCAGTCGCGCCCGGTGCTCGGATATTCCGACGGATTCATCCAGCCGCCCTGGTCGAGGCAAAGGATGTGCATCCTGGTGTCGGCCAGGCTCCATGCCACCGCCGCGCCGGACGCGCCGGCGCCGATGATCAGGACGTCAACGGGATCGTTCATTTTAGTTCCTTGGTTTCTGTCTCTACCCCGTCATTGCGAGGAGCGTTAGCGACGAAGCAATCCAGCTTTCTTGGGTTGCGGCGAAGGAAGCTGGATTGCTTCGCTTCGCTCGCAATGACGATGGGGTTAGTTCTCGATTCATACCGGCAATGAGCGTATCCGGCGCATGAGGTTCGAATAGAGTCGTTGCGGCAGCCCCATGATCTCGAAACGCAGGCCGCGTTGCAAGATTTCCCCGGTGGGAAAGTGGTTCCGCCATGCGAGATTTGCTGTGGACTTGTGTCGAGGCGCTGTCCGATCGTAGGGCGGAAACAGCGGTCCTCGTTCTCACGGCGCGATTTCGCCTGAGTTTTGCAAATTCATTGGCCCTCTCTTGAATAGAGGGCGCAGGGAAAGCCGGGCGCCGGATGCACCCGTAGATCCCGTGCGCGGGAGCACACGGGCATCCCGAGCGCCGAAGCGCACGGGCAAAACACTACAGGTACAGCCGAGACATCCCGGCTTTCCCCGCGCAATGGCTTTACGGCTTATACGCGCTCACCCCGGGGAACGGCCTTTCTTGCCCC
>JAKFVP010000533.1 GCA_021732175.1 Bradyrhizobium sp. | reverse complement strand
ACGCATCGTAACCGAAGCCGAACAACTCCTGCTCGGGCGCCGGCGGAATATCATGGATCAGGCCGACCGACTCGCCGGCAATGACGGCCGCGATATCGAAATTCCCGGCGGCCTTGGCGGCGGCATATTCGGCGGCGACCGCCTTCACATTCTGCAACAGCTCGACCTCGCGGCCCATCCAGCGCCGCGCGTGATCGTTGATCAGGCAGCGGCCGGTGAAGGGCGCGGGCCATACATTGTTGCGCGAGAGATCGAAGATGATGCCGCGCACGCTGTTGCCGCTCTCGGCCGTACAGATGCGGCGCTTCGCCTCCTCCGCGCCGTCGCATTCGACGCTGGCATAGAAGCGCGTGCCCATCAGCACGCCGGAGGCGCCGAGCATCATCATGGCGGCGAGCCCGCGCCCGTCGGCGATGCCGCCGGCGGCAACGACCGGCACACGCCCCGCCGCCAGATCAATGATCGCGGGCACGATGTCGATGGTGGTGCGCGAGGCGCCGTGGCCGCCGGCTTCGGTCCCCTGCGCGATCAGGACATCGGCGCCGGCATCGAGCGCCTGCTTCGCCATGTTCTCGCTCTGCACCTGGCAGATCAAGAGCGCACCGGCTTGCTTGATGCGCGGTGCAAAGGGCTTTGGATCGCCAAAGGACAGCATGATCGCGCGCGGTTTTGCTGCCAGCGCGACATCGAGCAGCTCCGGCTGTTTCGCCAGACTCCAGGTGATGAAGCCGATTGCGAATGGATGCCCGAATCCTTTGAGCTTCGCCGTCTCCGCTTCCAGCCAGGCGCGATCGCCGTAGCCGCCACCCAAAATGCCGAAGCCGCCGGCGCTGCTCACCGCCATGGTCAGCCGCGCGCCCGCGATGAAATCCATCGGCGCGAGCAGGATGGGGTGCTCGATCCCAAGCAGCGTCGTCAGCGGAGTTGTGATCGGCATGAATCCCTCCTCGTCTGGACAGGAAACCTACGTCGGCCTATCATTCTCCAAAAGTGAATGTTTGAGAACGCAGCTATCTCCAAATAGAAACGGAGACTTCCGGTGGAACTGACCGACCTCCTGACCTTCTCGGCCGTCGCCCGCACCGGCGGCATCACCCGCGCCGCCGAAGAACTGAACACCGTGCAGTCCAACGTCACCCAACGCGTGAAAGCGCTGGAAGCCGAGATCGGCACCGCACTTTTTGAACGGCATAGCCGCGGCATGACGCTTACCGGCGCCGGCCGGCGGCTGCTGCCCTACGCGCAGCGGATGGCGGCACTATCGCGCGAAGCGCTGCTGGCGGCACGCGACGATGGCGAGCCGAAGGGACCGCTCAATATCGGATCGATGGAGACGACGGCCGCGGTGCGTCTGCCCGCGCTGCTCGCCGGTTTCCACCGCCGCTTTCCTGCGGTGAAACTGAGCCTGCGTACAGCGACCACCGCCGACCTCGTCGCCGCCGTCCTCGACGGCAGTCTCGACGGCGCCTTCGTAGCGGGTCCCATCGAGCATGCCGACCTCGTTTCGACTGTGGCGTTCCGGGAGGAACTGGTGCTGGTGACGGCGCGGCACCTCAAGAGCCTGAAGGAATTGCGCGCGGCGACGCCGCAGTCCGGTCCGACCGCGCTGGTGTTCCGCACCGGCTGCACCTACCGCCAGCGCCTGGAGCAGGTCCTGACCGAATTCGGCTGGCCGTCGGCGACGCGCTTCGAGCTCGGCACGCTCGACGGCATGGTCGGTTGCGTGGCCGCCGGCATGGGCGTCACCCTGCTGCCGCGCGCGGTGGTGGGCCGCAACGACAACGTCCGCGTCCACGCCCTCGATCCGGCGCAAGCGCAGGTGGAGACGCTGTTCATCACGCGCCGCACCGCGCATGACTACAGCGCGCTGCGCGGCTTCATCGCGTGCATCAACGGCAAGGACGAAGATATCGCGGCCTGACGCGGTTTCCGCGCAGCGAAATTCGAAACATCGCTCGCCACATTTTTGTGACAAAGCAGCAGCGCCGCTTTGCGATGCAACGCACGGCGCTGCACCGCGTCGGCTGAATCTTCTGGCCGTCCGCCTTTACTACGTTAGTATGAGGCGCTTTCTGCCAACAACCATGACGTCAACACTTGGGAGGACTGCGATGCGTCGAGCACTCGTATTGTGCTGCTCTGTTGCCTTGTTGGGAACGGTCGGCACGGCCAGCGCGCAAGACTGGACGAAATCGAAATGGGGGCCGGACGACGAGATCGGCGCCGCCAACTACATGAAGCCGGAGATGGTGGTCAAAGCCGCCCAGCTCGTGAAGACCGGCAAGACCTACGCGCTCGGCATCCCCGTGAGTTCCTCTACGCCGGCCTACCCGCCCCGCGCCTTCAAGGTCACGATCGTGCAGCCCGGCCAGGCCGGCAATTCCGGCCTTGGACCGAGCAAGACCACCTATAACGATGACATCATCGAAGGCTGGGTCGGCGTCGGCAGCCAGCTCGACGGTCTCGGCCATATCGGCGTCGACCACGTCTACTACAACGGCAACAAGCTGGCCGACTTTGCCGATCCCACCGGGTTGAAGAAACTGGGCGTCGAGAAGGTTCCGCCGATCGTCGCGCGAGGTGTGCTGCTCGACATGGCCGCGCATTACGGCACCGACGTCGTCAAGGAAGGCACGGCGTTCAACGTCAAGGAGATCGAGGAAGTCGCCAAGAAACAGGGCGTCGAAATCCGCCAGGGCGACGTCGTGATCTTCCACACCGGCTGGCTCAGCCTGATCGGCAAGGACGACAAGCGCTTTGGTGCGGGTGAGCCCGGCCTCGGCGTCGAAGGCGCCAAATATCTCACCGGCAAGGGCGTCGTTGCCGTCGGCGCCGACACCTGGGGCCTCGAAGCCGTTCCGTTCGAGACCAAGAACATCTTCGAGGTGCACCAGATCCTGTTGCCGATGAACGGCACTTACATCCTCGAGAACATGGACACGGCCGAACTCGCCAAGGACAAGGCCTACGAGTTCCTGTTCGTGCTCGGCCAGCCCCGCTTCAAGGGCGGCGTGCAGAGCATGATCAACCCGGTCGCGATCCGGTAAACGATCCCGGCGGCATGGCGTCCGACGGATGCCATGCCGCGCCCTACCTTTCTGCCCCACCGCGCGCGTGTTATGCGCTTGCCATGCCCGCCCCCATCCTTCCGCTGATCGAAGCCGCCGGCCGCTGGCCGGAGCGCGGCGCCCTGATCGGGCTCGATCTCGGCACCAAGACCATTGGCGTCGCCGTCTCCGATCCCGACCGCAAGCTGGCAACCGGCGTCGAAACCATCCAGCGCAAGGCGTTCAAGGCCGACGCGGCGCGGCTGCTCGCGCTCGCGGCGGAGCGCAGCGCCACCGGCTTCGTGCTGGGCCTGCCCATCAACATGGACGGCAGCGAGGGCCCGCGCGCGCAATCGACCCGCGCCTTTGCCCGCAACCTTGCCGGCCTCACTGAACTGCCGATCGGCCTCTGGGACGAGCGGCTGTCGACCGCGGCGGTCGAGCGCGAGCTGATCGGCATGGATGTCAGCCGCGCCAAGCGCGCCGAGGTGATCGACGAGCATGCCGCGATCTTCATCCTGCAGGGCGCGCTCGACCGGCTGAAGACGCTGCGCGAAGGCCGCTGAGCATGGCGGTGGTGATTTCGGCGCTGCTGCCGGTGTTCCTGCTGATCGTGCTCGGCTTCGTGCTCAGGCGCAGCCTGATGCGGCTCGATACGCAGTGGCACGGGCTGGAGCGGCTGACCTACTACGTGCTGTTCCCGACCTTGCTGATCCAGACGCTGGTGAAGGCCGACCTTTCCAGCGTGCCGGTGGCCGGCGTCGGCGGCGCGCTGTTTCTGGCCGCGCTTGCGATGTCGCTGCTGTGCCTCGTGCTGCGGCCCGTCTTCTCGCGGCTCGCCATCGACGGCCCTGCCTTCACCTCGATCTTTCAGGGCGCGACGCGCTGGCAGACCTATGTGGCGCTCGCGGTATCCAGCAATCTGTTCGGCCACACCGGACTTGCGCTGGCCTCCGTCGCCATGGTCGCCATCATCCCGCTGGTCAACGTGCTCAGCGT
>JAKFVP010000250.1 GCA_021732175.1 Bradyrhizobium sp. | reverse complement strand
GACTCCGTTACACCATCAGTGTGAGGGACGACCGCCTCCCTAGCCAACCGCGCGACGCACGCCATCACCAGCGCCGTAGCTAGCGCGGTTGGCTTGGGAGACCTCGGGGCCCGTTACCCCATCTACGCATTCATCGTTCAAAACAGATAGAAGGTTCCGATCAGCAGGCCGGCCGAAAACGACCAGAGACCAAGGGTGCAGGCGGACACGATGCGCACGAGGTTGCGCACCTGCAACTCGAACTCCTCATCCGTTATCTTGTAGGATCGAGCCGTCATCGCCGCTGTCCTGCCCCAGCAGGCTTCGGTGGCTGTAGGCGCAAATCGTGGTGAAGGTGGGGCACTCTGCACCCCACCGTGATCACGACCGTGTCAGGCTCGAGGCCGAGCGAAGCTGCGCTTACCCCCTGCCCTCCGATGCCACCGGGCGCCACACCAAAAGCCGCCGTTCCACCAGCGTCACGCCGTAATCGATGATGAGCACGAAGACCGACAGCACGAACATGCCGGCGAAGACGCCGGCGACGTCGAAGATGCCTTCGGCCTGCTGGATCAGGTAACCCAGACCGGCGGCGGCTCCCAGATATTCGCCGACGACGGCGCCGACCACGGCAAAACCGACCGAGGTGTGCAGCGAGGAGAACATCCACGACAGCGCCGAGGGCCAGTAGACGTGGCGCATCAGCTGCCGGTCGTTCATGCCGAGCATGCGGCCGTTGTCGAGCACCGTGGTCGAGACTTCCTTGACGCCCTGGTAGACGTTGAAGAACACGATGAAGAACACCAGCGTGACGCCGAGCGCGACCTTGGACCAGATGCCGAGCCCCAGCCACAGCGCGAAGATCGGCGCCAATACTACGCGGGGCAGCGCGTTCACCATCTTCACATAGGGATCGAAGATCGCGGCGATCAGCGGCTGGCGCGCGAACCAGAAGCCGACCAGCACGCCGAGCGTCGAGCCGATCACGAAGGCGAGGATCGATTCCCAGAGCGTGATGATGAGATGCTTCCAGATCGTACCGGTGGAGAACCATTTGACGACCTGGGCAGCGACATCGAGCGGCGTCGAGAAGAAGAACGGCGGCAACAGGACCTTGCCGAATATCTCAACGGTAGCGAAGACCTGCCACAGCGCCAGCCCGACGATTGCGACGCCGATCTGGCAGGCGAGCAGCGCAAGGCGCGACATCAGACTGCCTCCGCGATTTGCGAGGTCTGCGCGTAGCCCTTCATCACCTCGTCCTTCAGCACGCTCCAGATCTCGCGGTGCAGCTCGTGAAATTCCTTTTCCATGCGCACCTCGGAAATGTCGCGCGGGCGCTTCAGCGGCACTTTCCAGTCGCCGATGATGCGCGCGGACGGGCCGGCCGACATGATGACGACGCGGTCGGCGAGCGCGATCGCCTCCTCCAGATCATGGGTGACGAACAGCACCGCCTTGCGGTCGGCGCTCCACAATTCCAGCAGCAGGTTGCCCATGATCTGCCTTGTCTGGGCGTCGAGCGGCCCGAACGGCTCGTCCATCAGGAGGATCTTGGGATCGCGGATCAGCACCTGGGCGAGCCCGACACGCTTGCGCTGGCCGCCGGAGAGCATGTGCGGGTAGCGGTTGCCGAAGGCGCCGAGGCCGACGGAAGTGAGAAACGCCTGCGCGCGCGCCCGCGCGTTCTCGCGCGGCGCGCCCGATATGTCGAGGCCGATGGCGACATTGTCGATCGCGGTCTTCCAGGGAAACAACGCATCGGCCTGGAAGAGATAGCCGGCGTCGCGATTGAGGCCGCTCAGGTGCTCGCCGAAGATGCGCACATGGCCCGCGGCGGGCTTCAGGAGGCCGGCGGCGACGTTGAGCAGGGTCGATTTCCCGCAGCCGGTGGGCCCGACGATGGCGACGAACTCGCCGTTGGCGACGGTGAGGTTCGCCTTCTCGACCGCGGTATAGACGCGGGAATCGGCAAGGCGGAACGCCACCGTTGCATCTTCAAGCGCGATTGCCGCCGGCTCTGCCGTTGTCACCTGTTCCTCCCATTGCCCGGGAGGATGCCTTAGCGGTTACTGGCGGCAAGTTCAACGCGGCGCTGCGGTGCGTTCGAGTTGGCGGGGTCCGCCGCGCAGCGCCGACTCCGCAAGAATCGCGAGGATCATTTCTTCCTCCCCTTTGCCTTGGCCCGCGCGACCTGGTCGGCGAGCATTCGCAACTGTTTCTGGTCGAGCATGGCGCGGTCGACCATGCCGACCAGCACCTCCTCGACCGAGCCGTTGCAGAACCAGTCGACGATACGCTGAACGGCCTTTGCCGCAACCCGTCCGCGCTCTTCGGCCGCCTGGTAAACGTAGGTACGGCCGTCGACCGTATGCGTCGTGTAGCCCTTCTCTTCCAGGCGGCGCAGCACCGTTCGCACCGTCGATTCCTTGAGCGGACGCGACAGTTTCTCGCGCACCGCCTCGGCCGTGACCGGCCCATGGGCCCAAACCAGTTGCATCACCTCGCGCTCGAGGTCCCCGAGTTCGGGCAGGCTGTCGTCCATGGGGCGTCCTTGAGATGTGCGGTGTTCTGTAATGTTACACAGCGTCGCATACGTCGCCCTGCCCTGCAATGACAATTCTGCCGGGAACAGCCACTATGGCAGCGGATTGAGCCTGGTCGAGATCGCCGGAATGCCCGTTAACCCCATCATCTCCTATGCAAACGTCGCAAAACGCTTCGACGGCGGACGCGTGGTGGCGGTGGACGACGTCTCGCTCGAGGTGACCGAAGGCGAGTTCCTCGCCATTGTCGGCGGCTCCGGTTCGGGCAAGACCACGCTGCTCAGATTGGCGAATCGGCTGATCGATGCCGATGGCGGCAGCATCACCGTCGAGGGAGAGGACGTACGCGCGGCGGATCCGATTCTGTTGCGGCGGCGCATCGGCTACGTGTTCCAGAGCGGCGGGCTGTTTCCGCATATGAGCGTCGCCGGCAATATCGGCATCACGCCGCTTCTGCTGGATTGGCCGGCGCAGGAAATTTCCGCACGGATCGACGAGCTGCTCGATCTGGTGCGGCTGGAGCGCGCCGATTATCGCGACCGCCTGCCGCATGAACTGTCCGGCGGCCAGCGCCAGCGCGTGGGCGTGGCGCGCGCGCTCGCCGCCAGGCCGCGCATCGTGCTGATGGATGAGCCGTTCGGCGCGCTCGATCCCCTGACACGCGACGCGCTCGGCGATGACTATCGCGAGCTGCACAGGAAGCTCGGCCTCACCACCGTCATGATCACTCACGACATGACCGAAGCGATCCTGCTCGCCGACCGCATCGCCGTCATGCGCGCGGGCAAATTGCTGGCACAGGGCACGCCGAAGGAGCTTGCGGGAAGCGGCGACGATTATGTCGGCGAACTCCTGCGCACACCGCGCCGGCAGGCGGACCGGCTCAATGAGGCACTGCCGCGGGGTGCGGCATGAGCCTGCTGTCCGACTCGCGCTGGGGCGAGGCGCTGACCCATCTGCCTGACTATCTCGGCAACCATGTACGCGTCAGCGTCACCGCGCTGGCGCTCGGGCTTGCGGTGAGCCTGCCGCTGGCGATCCTCTCGCGCAACCGTCCCCTGCTGCGCGGCGCACTGCTGGGGCTCGCCAGCATCGTGCAGACCGTTCCGGGGCTGGCGCTGCTCGCGCTGTTCTATCCGCTGCTGCTGGCGCTCGCCGCACTCACCTTGTCCTGGTTCGGCTTCTCGTTCTCCGCCTTCGGCTTCCTGCCGGCTGTGCTGGCGCTGGCGCTCTATTCCATGCTGCCGGTGCTGCGCAACACGATCACGGGCCTCAACGGCGTCGATGCTGCGCTACTCGAAGCGGCGCAAGGCGTCGGCATGACGCCACGGCAATCGCTTGTCATGGTGGAATTGCCGTTGGCACTGCCTGTGATGATGGCGGGCATCCGTACCGCGGCGGTGTGGGTGATCGGCACGGCAACGCTGTCGACGCCTATCGGCCAGACGAGTTTGGGCAATTACATCTTCGCGGGGCTGCAGACCCAGAACTGGGTGCTGGTGCTGTTCGGCTGCATCGCCGCTGCCGCGC
>JAKFVP010000064.1 GCA_021732175.1 Bradyrhizobium sp. | reverse complement strand
GTACTCCGGGATCAAAAATCGCCACTTCTGCAGATAATTGCGTTCAATCGTCCGGTCGTAGCTGTTGTCGCGCATCGGATCGTCCTCCAGTGGAGCGATCCAATCAGCGAATTAGTGAACATGCACAATTGCGAGGAGCGAAGCGACGAAGCAATCCAGCTTTTCTTGCCGCGGCTAAGCTGGATTGCTTCGCTTCGCTCGCAATGACGAGTTGATTGCCATTGTCCCTAATCGTCGAACATCGGCGGCGGCTTGAAGCCGCCGAATTCGCGTTCGATCAGTTCACCGAGCTTGATGGTGGTGCGGTCCTCGAGCCAGGGGCCGACGATCTGCACGCCGACCGGCAGGCCGTCCGGAGAGAAGCCGGTCGGGATCGCCGTCGACGGCAGGCCCGGCAGCGTGGCGATACCTGGCCAGGAGAGCTGATCCGGATAGACATGCGGCTTGCCGTCGACATGAATGCGGCGGCTTTCCTGCTCGGGCGAATGATCGTGCTTGTAAGCCGGCGTCGGCATGATCGGGCAGATCACCGCGTCATATTGCTTGAACAATTCGCGCCATTGCGCCCGCAGCCGCGCGCGGGCGCCGTCGGCGAGCACCCAGTCGCGGTGGCTCAGCGCGATGCCGCGCAGCCGCTCCGAACCCAGGCTGGTGTCGCCCGGCGGCAGCATTTGCGCCGCGGCCTGCGCGCCGGCATAGACGTCGGGCGGGAACGATGCCGCGAGGAACGACATCAGCATGCGCATGTATAGCCGCGTGGAATCCGCGAAGTCGGGTAGCAGCGACGAGTGTCGCTCGATCTTGACGCCGGCCTTGCCGAGCTTGCCGGCAAGCTCCTCGATAGTGCCGCGGATCACCGCATCCGTCGGCATGACCGGATCGCTGTCGATGATCACGACGCGGAAATCCTTCAGCGCCGTGTGACGCGGCGCCGGCAGTTCGAGCCGGTAGGCCTTGCCGGCGTCCAGCGGATCGGGACCTGCCATCACATCGAGCAGAAGCGAAAGATCGGCGGCGCCGCGCGCCATCGGGCCGATCACGGCGAGGTCGCGGTCGAGCGGCAGCGGCGGCAGCGGCGGCGGCGTGTGGCCGCGCGAGGGCGCTAGTGCATAGGTCGGCTTGTGCGCATAGACGCCGCAGTGGAATGCGGGGACGCGCAGCGAGCCGCCGATATCGGAGCCGAGCGACAGCGGTCCGTAGCCGGCGGCCAGCGCCGCCGACGAGCCGCCGGAGGAGCCGCCCGGCGTGCGGCCGAGATCGAAGGGATTGTTGGTGATGCCGTAGATCTCGTTGTAGCTCTGCCAGTCGCCGAGGCCGAGCGGCACATTGGTCTTGGCGAGGATGACGCCGCCGGCGTCTTTCACGCGCGTGATCGACAGCGCGTCCTCGCCGGCTACGAAGTTCTTCTGCTGCGGAATGCCCCAGGTCGTAGGCAGGCCCGCAATGTTGAAGGATTCCTTCACCGTGAGGGGAATGCCGAGCAGCGGCTTCTTCTCGCCGCGTGCCAGCGTTGCGTCAGCCTCGCGCGCCGCCTGCAGGCCGCGTTCGAAATCGCGGACGCAAATCGCATTGATCTTCGCATCGTGCCGCTCGATGCGGGCGATGGCGTCCTTGGCCAGTTCCACGGCCGAGACTTTCTTCGCGGCGAGGGCAGCCGACAGGTTGGTGGCGGTCTCGAAGCTCCATTGCGACTTGGCCAATGCGTTCTCCTGCTTTTTGTTGCCGGCGATGATGCGCAGTTTACGCGATGCCCGCAAGGCGGGTGGCCGCGATCACATCATCGTGGGATGCGCGGGTTGTAGCCGTCGCGCCCACCCGCCGCTTGACAGGAATTGCTAGGCCGCGCCGATCAGTATCCCGACGGCGAGCACGATGGCGCCGCCGAGCACGATCTGGAACACCGCCTGCAGGAACGGCGTATCCATGTAGCGCGCACGGATGAAGGCGATGGCCCAGAGTTCGAAGAACACCACGATGCAGGCGATGGCCGTGGCGATCCAGAATGCGTTAGCCCAGGAGTCCGGCACCAGATAGGGCAAGGTGTGGCCGAGACCGCCGAGCGTTGTCATCGCGCCGCAGGTGATGCCGCGCAGCCAGGGTGAGCCGCGCCCGGTCAGCGAGCCGTCGTCGGACAAGGCTTCCGCAAAGCCCATGCTGATTCCGGCGCCGATCGAGGCGGCAAGACCAACGAGGAAGGTTTGCCAATTCTGATGCGTGGCGAAGGCCGCGGCAAACAGCGGCGCCAGCGTCGAGACCGAGCCGTCCATCAACCCGGCCAGGCCGGGCTGGACATATTGCAGCACGAACATGCGCCGGCGCGTGCGGTCTTCCGCCGCGCGCACGTCGGGGCTGAGAATTTGATCGGTCAGTTTCGCCGCGAGATTCTCGTGGCCCTTTTCGATCTCCGCGAGGTCGCCGAGAAGCTTGCGGACGTGGACGTCCTGGGCGTGTTCGGCGGCCCTGGCGTAAAAGCGCTCGGCTTGAAACTCCATCGTCTCGACCTCCTTGCGGATGGTGTCGAGCGACAGGTTCTTGGTGAGCCAGATCGGCCTGCGGCGCAGAAAACCCTTGACGTCGTCGCGGCGGATCGGCGGCAAATTCTGGCCGAAGCGCTGCTCGTACATTTCGAGCAGCATGTGGCGATGGTTCTTCTCTTCCTCCGCCATCTCCTCGAAGAGTTTCGCCGAGTCCGGATAGCGCTCGGCGAGATCCTCGGCAAAGCTCATATAGATGCGGCTGTCTTCCTCTTCCGACGAGATCGCGACAGCCAGCACTTCGCGCTCGGTGAGATCGGCGAAATTCTTCACGGCGGCCCCTGGAGAACACTTTAGAATTATTCTAAAGTCGTTATAGGCGTACGGAAAAGCGCGGTCAATCGTCAGCTTCCCGCGCGCGCCTTGCGCAGGAACTCGAGCAAGAGGCGGCTGACCTCACCCGGCTGTTCCTGCTGCACCCAATGGCCGGCGCCATCGACGAGATGGCAGCCGATCATGTTGGTGCAGGCTTTGGTCTGCATCGCCTCGAACACGCCGGGCCGCTGATAGGTGCCCCAATCCTGTTTGCCGGAGATGAAGGCAGAGGGGATGTCGATGCTGCGGCCGGACCAGGTCTGCAATTCCGGCACGAACGCGCCCGAGGTGCCGCAGCGATACCATTGCAGGCCGCCCTGAAAACCGTTGCGCTCGTACTCGGCGGCATAGACCGCGAGCTCGCGCTCGGGCAGCCATGTATTGGCTGCGATCTCGGCAGCCGAGGGCATTTCATGCGCCACCGTCGCCGCCATGTCCTCGGCGAGATCCATGATGTAGTAGGTCGGCAGTTTCGCGAGTTCGCCCGCCGACCATGAGGCAAGCGGATAGGGCGCGTTCTTTTTCCAGTCGGCGCTCTTGTGGTGGTAGTAGGCGCGCATGAAATCATGCACGCCCTGCGGCGCCCGGTGCATGTCGTTGTTGGCCGGCCGCGTCGAATAGTACCACTGATAATGCTTGCGCGGCCGCGGCAGCGCGGCGAGTTCGCGATGCACGGGGTCTTCGGTCGCGGGCTTGGCGGGAGCATCGGCAGTGTTGAACGGCAGCGACGGCGTTCCGCCGAACGGCGCGCTCATCATGACAACCGAGCGGAACACGTCGGGGCGGATCAGCGCGCACCATGCCGCGACCGAGCTGCCGAAATCATGGCCGATAACGGCATCGACGGCGCGGTAGCCGAAGGCATGGACGAGGCCGAGCGCATCGCGCACCAGATTGGGCAGGCGGAACGAGGCGAGATCGCCGTCATAGTCCGCATCCCATCCGGTGGTACGGCCATAGCCGCGCTGGTCCGGCGCGAGGACGTGGTAGCCGGCTTCGGCCAAGGCCGGCATCACCTTGCGCCAGCTGAAGGCAAGCTCGGGAAAACCGTGCAGCAGCAGCAGGCAGGGCCGGCTCTTCGTTTCGAAACCGGCTTCGAGCACGTGCATGCGCAAGCCGTTGATCCCGTCGACATAGCGCGAGCGGATGGAGGGAGGGAGCGGGAGGTCGGGGAGGGCGGCCATGTTTTTTCCTCGTCATGGCCGGGCTTGACCCGGCCATCCACGTCTTTTGTTTGGAGTGACTG
>JAKFVP010000616.1 GCA_021732175.1 Bradyrhizobium sp. | reverse complement strand
CATGCACCTGCAGCAGCATCTGCGCCGAGAGTTTCTTCTCGGCCAGCGCGTCGAGGACGCGCTGGCCGAGAAGAAACTCTCGGCGCAGATGCTGCTGCAGGTGCATGACGAATTGATCTTCGAGGTGCCGGACAAGGAAGTCGCGGCGACCCTGCCGGTGGTGCAGCACGTCATGCAGGACGCGCCGTTCCCGGCGGTGCTGCTGTCGGTGCCGCTGCAGGTCGATGCGCGCGCCGCCAATAATTGGGACGAGGCGCATTGAGGCGACGCAAGGCTGCGGCCCGGCAAAAATGCTAGGCTTGCTGGCATGGACGGCATCAATCCCCTGTTCGCCTTTGCGCTGACCGCGCTGATCATCGAGATCACGCCGGGGCCGAACATGACGTATCTGGCGGCGCTGTCGCTCTCGAGCGGCATGCGCACCGGCTTTGCGGCGGTAGCCGGCATTGCACTCGGGCTCGCCACCTATGGCGTCATCGCGGCGCTCGGCCTTGCCGCTGTCATCGATGGTTCTCCCGTGCTCTACGGCATCCTGCGCTGGGGCGGCGTGGCGTACCTGCTGTGGCTGGCCTGGGAAACCTGGTCCAGCGAGCGCGAAACCTCGCCCGACGCGACCGACGGCCCGGACGGCGAGCCCTGGATCGCGTTCCGGCGCGCGCTGATCACCAATTGGCTGAACCCGAAGGCGGCGGTGTTCTACGTTGCCGTGCTTCCCGAATTCATCCGCCCCGGCGCGGGCTCCGTGATGTCGCAGACGCTGACGCTGAGCGCCGTCTATGTCGCGGTCGCCACCCTGATCCACAGCGGCATCGTCCTGCTTGCGGGCTCGCTGCAATCGAAAATCGCAACGCCGGATAAACGGCGCACCGTACGTCGCCTGCTCGCGCTGGCGCTGGTGGCGATCGCGATCTGGTTCGCGCTGACGACGGGCCACGCCTGATATTGCTCCGAGAGCAATTGCGATGCTTTGCCTGGCGCTGCTGCCGCAGTTCATCGATCCCGCCGCCGGCAGCGTGTTGGCGCAATCGATCACGCTCGGCGCGATCCAGATATTCATCGGCGTCAGCGTGAACGCGTTTGTCGCGTTCGCCGCCGGATCGATCGCGCTGTTTCTCGGCACGCGGCCGGCATGGCTCTTGGTGCAGCGCTGGCTGATGATGGGCACCGTGCTGGCGGGGCTCGCCGTGAAGCTCGCGATGGAGAAGCGGGCGTAACTCGTCATGCCCCGCGCAGGCGGGGCATCCAGTACGCCGCGGCCTCTCGGCTCAATCGCTCACGTCTCTGGTATACTGGATCACCCGCTTTCGCGGGTGATGACAGCCGTCCCTCAATCCAGCTTCGCTTCCATGCCGCGCTTGGTGGCGGGGCGGGCCATCAACTGATTGTACCAGCGCTCGACATTGGGGAAGTCTCTCAGCTCCACCTTGTGGCGCGGGTGACGCCAGGCCCAGCCGAGGATGGCGAAGTCGGCGACCGACAGCGGACCCGCGACGAATTCGTTCCCGGCGAGCCGCTTGTTGAGCACGTCATAGAGCCGGCGCGTCTCGGCCATGTAGCGCTTCAGGCCATAGGCGCGGTCGGTCTCGTTCTCCAGCGCGATGAAATGATGCACCTGGCCGGGCATCGGGCCAAAACCGCCCATCTGCCACATCAGCCATTCATAGACGGGGATGCGCTCGGCCAGCGATTTCGGCAGGAACTTGCCGGTCTTCTCTCCGAGATAAAGCAGGATCGCGCCGGACTCGAACACGCTGACGGGTTTGCCCTCCGGTCCATCGGGGTCGACGATGGCGGGGATCTTGTTGTTCGGGCTGATCGCGAGAAACGACGGCGCCATCTGCTCGCCCTTGGTGATGTTCACCGGGATCGCCTTGTAGGGAAGCCCCATTTCCTCCAGCGCGACCGAGATCTTGCGGCCGTTCGGCGTGTTCCAGGTGTGCAGCTCGATCGTCATTTTTTGTTTCCCCCAGAGGCGTTTGCCTCCCCTAGCCCGGAACCGGCCGGCGTTACAAGGCGCCCCGGTGCGGGGGTGCACTTCGCAAAACGGCCTGCTTCGTTTTGCCCGCTGTTGATGGGCCCCAATCGGGCTGGAATGTACGAGAGGTCGCCGATAAATTGCGCCACCCCAACGTCCCGGAAAGCAACGTGTCCAAATCAGCCGCCCGTGCCCGCCTCGCCGAAATCATCCGCAAGCGTTCCTTCGGGCGCGGCGAGATCACCCTGGCCTCGGGCCGAAAGAGCGATTTCTACTTCAACCTCAAGCCGACCATGCTCGACCCCGAAGGGGCGGCGCTGCTGGCGGAATTGACCTACGAGGCGTTGAAGGACGACAATCTCGACTTTGTCGGCGGGCTGGAGATGGGCGCCGTCCCCCTTGCCGGCGCGATCGCGCAGCTCTCCTGGATCAAGGGCCATCCGATCGCGGCGTTCTTCGTGCGCAAGAAGCCGAAGGAGCACGGCGCGAAGCTCGCCGTGGAAGGGCTCGCCAAGGGCGAGAGCCTGCAAGGCAAGCGCATCGTCATCGTCGAGGACGTCACCACCACGGGCGGCTCGGCGCTGAAGGCCGTGGAGGCCGTGCGCGAAGCCGGCGGCGTGATCGCGCTGGTCTTTACCATGGTCGACCGCGAGGAGGGCGCGACCGAAGCTTTCGCGGAAGCCGGTCTGCCGTTCCGCTCGCTCTACAAAGCCGGCGAGTTCCTAAAGGGCTGAGGCTCTTCACCCCCTCGCCCCGCTCTTGCGGGGAGAGGGTTGGGGTGAGGGGCTGCTTCCGCGAGCATTCACTGTCGATAGCCCTGTACCCCCTCACCCGGATTGCATTTCATGCAATCCGACCTCTCCCCGCAAGCGGGGCGAGGTGAAGAAAGAGCGCGATCGCTCCGCCCACACACCTCTCATTTACCATCCTCCGTTATGGTGAATCCTTGCCGAAGGCGCGTATTGCCTCGGCCTGTAGAGTTGCGTTGCGTCGGGTGGAGTAAGCGTTGCGTACAGAGTTGAGTTTTCGGCCGCTGCCGCGCCGTGCGCTGCTGGCTGCCGCCGTCCTTGCCGGCGCCCTGCTTACCGTGCCGGATGCCGCCCTCGCCGAGGGCCTGTTCGACTTCCTGTTCGGGGGCGCAAAGCAGCAGGCACGCCCGGCCGCGCCGCCGCAGGCGAACTTCTTCGCCGATCCCTTTGGCACCCAGCAGAGCGCACCCGCTCCGTCCGCGCGCGTCGCCGGCGGCTCAGGTCCGGCCTTCTGCGTGCGCAGCTGCGACGGCAAGTATTTTCCGATCAACGTGCGCAGCAACGCAACGCCGGCGCAGCTCTGCCAGGCGTTCTGCCCGGCGAGCGACACCAAAGTCTATTTCGGCAGCAACATCGATTACGCCTATACGTCCAATGGCGAGCGCTATGCCCAGAGCGAGAACGCGTTCGCCTATCGCAAGGCGTTGCGCGCGGATTGCACTT
Source organism: Bradyrhizobium sp. (assembly GCA_021732175.1). GTDB lineage: Bacteria > Pseudomonadota > Alphaproteobacteria > Rhizobiales > Xanthobacteraceae > Bradyrhizobium. The sequence continues at coordinate 658 of JAKFVP010000616.1, read as the reverse complement.
GTAATGGCAAGGATGCCGGCGGGCTCGCGCCGATCGACATCTCGCTCGACGGCTCGCTGCGTCCGGGCGACGTGCTGGCAACAACCAGCGGGCTCGTCGCCTATTCAGGTATCCGCGTCGGCAATGACCAGACCGCGGAGTTCACGCCGGTGGCGTCCTATCCCGGCTTGACCGCCGAGGTGCGCGCGCGGCTCGGCGAAATCAAGGTCGCGCCCGTCAGCGCCGAAGTGAATGCCGAGCCGGCGCAACTACGCGACGATCCGCCGACGACCGCTTCGATCCCGAAGCCGGCGCCTGCGCCGAAGGCCAAGCGCGCGGAGTTGCACTGATCGCGAGTAGACTTACGGCTTCTTCGGCCGCAACAGCCATCGCGCCGCGGAAATGAGCCCGTAGAGAAGCAGCCCGATCAGCCCCAGCACGAAGCCGGCGCCGAGCAGCGTCATGGCATTGGCGAGGAAAGTATCCGCCGCGTCTCGTCCCCACACGCGCGCAACGATCTTCTCGGCAACGAACAGGCCGATGAAGACCGCGACCGGCAGCAGCACCAGCACAACCAGCGGCGCGGCGGCGAGCCAGACATTCGCAGCAAATTCCCGGATCGTCCGAAGCAGTTTCATCGCAGGCAGAGACTGAAGGCGCCGTCCGGCAGGCACGATAC
>JAKFVP010000059.1 GCA_021732175.1 Bradyrhizobium sp. | reverse complement strand
TCCCGCTCTCCCGACGCACCAGAAAGCCCTGGCCGTCGTAATAGGCAACGCCGGCGAACAGCAGGCCAAGCGAGGTCTCGCGCGACATCGTCCAGGTCGAGTTGCGCGACAGCATGTCGATCTTGCCGGACTGCAGCGCCTCGAAACGGCTGGCCGCATCGAGCGGCGTGAACGTCATTTTTTCGGGATCGCCGAGCGCCGCGGCCGCGACCGCCCGGCAGATGTCGACATCGAGCCCGCTCCATTCGCCCTTGTCGTCCTGGCTGGAAAAGCCCAGCAGCCCCTGGCCGACACCGCAATTGAGCGAGCCGCGTTCCTTGACGGTTTTCAGGGTCTGCGCTGCGGCGGGCGGGTTACCCCAGAAGAGCATCCCCAACAGCATCACAACGGAGAGGACGGAGGGTCGCCTTGACCAATCGGGCATTCCGGTCCTCGCATTCGCTTCGGCGCAGCCTGCCGGACGTGTGATGGGGGAGAAAGCGTACAGAGGGATGGCGGCCGCCGTCCAGTGTTGTCGCGGGCAGGCGCGGTCCTTTGACATGGATCAAGCGTGCCGGACGGGTGTCCGCTCCGCGCCAGAATCGAGGAACCCGCGGCAGATACTTTCCGCTTCCGCCCGCAAGGCGCGCTATGACGCCACGCATCGGCTCAAGGAGAATTGCCATGCTCAACCACGGCGGCTGCCTCTGCGGCGCGCTCCGTTACGCAACGCGGGATGAGCCGCTACGCGTGACGATCTGCCATTGCAAGTTCTGCCAGCGCGCGACCGGCTCGGCCTACATGGTAGAGCCGATCTTCGGGAAGACCAAACTCGAAATCACGGCAGGCACGCCGGCGATCTACACGCTGACCTCGGCTGGCAGCGGCAAGCAGGTCACCATCCACTTTTGCCCGACTTGCGCGACAAAACTGTTTCTTGCCTTCGAGCGCTTCCCGGAAATCGTCGGCGTCTATGCCGGCACGTTCGACGATCCGAACTGGTTCGCGCGCACGCCGAAAACGCTGCGGCACATCTACCTTTCGTCCGCCCAGGCGGGCACGGTCATTCCCGCCGGCGTGAAGGCGTATTCCGAGCACACGATGCGCAATGACGGCACGCCGCTCGTGCCCGTGACGTTCGAAGAGCCGCACGTCATCGGGGAGCAATTGGATGCGCAATGATGACGCGCCGCTCGCGCCCATCGCGTTCGAACATCCGCAGCGATCGATGCAGATTCTGCCGCCCGTTAATCGAATCCCGGCACATTAACGTTGTGGCTTTACCTTGCCCGAAATTACCTTGATTGCGCCACAATTGACGCCCGCGTAGCGCATTGAAATACAAGCGTTTTTTGGCTCGCTGTGAAACGTTCCCGCGCGCGCATGGACCCATGTTCTTACGGGGTTGCTTCTCACAGCCTCGTGTGTCAATCCGCGCCGAGCCAACGGCCGATGGGGGCCGTTTCCAACACACATTTCGTTTCGAAAGGAGCGCCCTGAATGGGTCTGCGAGCATTTATCATGGCGGCTGTTCTGATTGGTTCGTCGCAAATCGCCGAAGCTGCCGAGCATTCCGTGATCCGTCGCATGTCCTGTTCCGTGGTGCGCTTCTACGTCGCCAAGTACAGCCAGGGCGCTGCGGAAGCCTACGCGCGCAGCAAGGGCGCGACCGACGCGGAGATCGAATCCGCCCGCCGTTGCCTGAAGGGCACGACGATCATCACCGCGCAGAACAACTGATCGCGGCCTGCATCGACGCAGAATTCAAGACCGCCTTCGGGCGGTCTTTTTGTTTGTGGTGATGAATCGCAGGGCGAACCTGTCGCGCCGAAGCGCAACGCGCGAAGGCGGATCAGAACACCGGCTCGCGATGAATGCAGCCGGCGTTCTCGGCCACCACCTCGATCGCCAGCTGCGGCCGGACGGCGGTCGCGAGGCAGCGCAGATCCGCCGCCAGATGCTTTGCGAACACGACGGCGTCCGAGGGGCCTTCAAATTCGCGGCCCACTTCGTCGGCAATCCTCAAACGGTCCTGGGTGTCGAAGAAAAAGCGCATGGAAACCTCCATGCGGTACCGCTACCGCGCCGCCGTGATCCTTGCCTTGATTTTCGTCAAGTGCTGCAAGGGGCCGGTCTCGCCGGCATCCCCCCGCTGGGCTTGCAACGCTCGCCTGATGGCGTTCCGCGTCAGTTCAACCTGTGGATCGACCAGTTGAGCGTGGCCGCAAAGGCTACCCACGCCGCATAGGGAACGAACAGCAGGGCGGCAACACGGTCGGCGCGCCACTGGACTGCAATGAACGCGACGATGCACGCCAGCATGGCGACGATAATGCCTAGCGCCAGGTCAATGCGGTGCCAGGAAAAGAAGACGGGTGACCACAGGAAATTGAGCGCCATCTGGCCGAACCAGAGGGCGATAGCCGTGCTTGCCGGATCGCGCGACCAGGTTCTCGCACCCGCGATGCCGATGCAGACGTAGAGAGCCGACCATACCGGCGCGAACACATAGTTCGGCGGATTGAAGAACGGCTTGTGGAGCGCCGCGTACCAGCCTTCGGGGCGGTTGGAGTAGCCCAGCAGAAGTCCGGCCGCGACCACGCCGGCCACGAAGATGACCAGCGCCTTTCGACTGACGTTGGAGGCGGAATTTGCCGTTTCCCCGTAACGCCCGTTTTCCGCCGTTGGATCACCCCCTGGCTCTTCAGCGCCGAAATTTTCGGGATGTCTGATGATCCGGCCGGCCGCGGCGCTCGTTATGGAGGCGGGATAGATTGTGATGACCGTTTTGTTGCAGCGGCGAAGCGCAGGGCATGGTAGGCGATACGGATCGGTCGCCAGCAACTGGCGTGATGCGACGAAGGGACGTGCGAAGGGCGTGGATTGGGCCGGCTTGATAGGCGATGTCGCGGTGCGCGGGGATCGTGGAGCCTATCGGAAGCTATTTGAGTTTTTCGCTCCCCGCATCAAGGGCTATCTGATGCGGACGGGGTCGGGCGCGGCCGAGGCGGAAGAGATCGCGCAGGAGGCCATGATCGCGCTCTGGCGCAAGGCCGACCGGTTCGATCCAGCCACGTCGGGTGCGGCGGCCTGGATTTTCACGATCGCGCGCAATCTGAGCATCGACGCATCGCGCCGGGGCCGGCGCGCCGAGCGCCTGTTGCAGGAAATCGAGGCGGAATATCAGCCCGAGCTGGCGGAGAGTGCCGAGGCGGCCTTTGGCCGCGACCAGGAAGCCGCCCGCATCGACGCAGCCGTTCGGCAATTGCCGCCTCAGCAATCCGAAATCATTCGGCTGTCGTTTCTGGAGGAAAGGCCGCATGCGGAGATCGCCGCTTTGCTTGGCTTGCCCCTGGGAACGGTAAAGTCGCGGGTCCGGCTGGCGATGAACCGGCTTAGAGAATTGTTGGACGAATGAAATGACCATAGAGCATCACCCCTCGGAGGACTTCCTCGCGCGTTTTGCGGCCGGCCGGCTCGATCAAGCCGAGCACATCGTGATCGCCGCGCATGCCACCATGTGTCCGCGATGCCGGCGCTTCGTCGCGGCGTTCGAGCGGCTTGGCGGCCGAGCGCTGGAGGCCGCCGAACCGGTGGCCCTGGCGGCCGACGCCTTCGACCGCGTGATGACGCGGATCGGGCAAGCCTCGCCACCGCCCGCCGTCAGCAAACCGCTTCGCGCCGGGGAAGCCGGCTTGCCGGAATGGCTGAGCCACTACGAGATCGGGCCGGTGAGGCGCGTTGCGCCGGGCGTCAGCATGCGTCCGATCGTGCTGCCGGCGGGCGGCAAGTCGCGGGCGTTCCTGCTGATGTCGGCGCCGGGCACGCGCATGCTGGAGCATACGCATACGGAGAACGAACTCACCTGCGTGCTCCAGGGTAGTTTCAGCCACCAGGGAGGCCGCTTCGGCCCCGGGGATTTCGATCTCGGCGACCATTCGGTGGACCATCAGCCCGTCGTGGGTCCGGAGGAGCCTTGCGTTTGCCTGGTCGCGATGACCGGCAAATTGCGCATCAACGGTTTCCTCGGACGGCTGATCGAGCCGTTCATCCGTCTTTAGCCCAAGTGAGTGATCCAGCCGCGGCGCGCCGTCGTTTCCTGTTTCGCAAGGGGAACACGACGATGCGTCAAAGGACTTCGACGGCCGCGGAGTTGCAGAA
>JAKFVP010000169.1 GCA_021732175.1 Bradyrhizobium sp. | reverse complement strand
CCGCGGGCGGTGACATTCGAGACCCGGGCGGGGCTGCTCAATTGCTGGCAGGGCCCGCGCCCTGATCTGTATACCGTCGACATGGGCGCGCCGAAGTTCGGCTGGCAGGACATTCCGCTTGCCGAGGAATTCCGCGACACCCGCTACATCGAATTGCAGATCGGACCGATCGATCATCCGATCCTGCATTCGCCTTCCGCGGTGAACATGGGCAACCCGCATGCGATCTTCTGGGTCGAGGACGTCAATGCCTACGACCTCGAGCGCTTCGGGCCGCTCCTGGAAAATCATCCGATCTTCCCGGAGCGCGCCAACATCACGCTCGCCCATATCGTCGATCGCGATCACGTCACCATCCGCACCTGGGAGCGCGGAGCGGGTCTCACCAAGGCCTGTGGCTCGGCGGCCTGCGCGACGGCGGTTGCCGCGGCACGGCTGAAGCGCACCAACCGCACCGTCACCATCACGCTGCCGGGCGGCGATCTCGATATCGAATGGCGCGAGAGCGACGACCATGTGCTGATGACCGGCACCGCCGAGTTCGAATATGAAGGCACATTCGATCCGGCGCTGTTCGCCAGCGTCGCCTGATATGTCGGTCGAGATCGTCACCTTCGGCTGCCGGCTGAACGCGTTCGAATCCGAGGTGATGCGGCGGGAGGCCGACAGTGCGGGCCTGTCCAATACCATCGTCATCAACAGCTGCGCCGTGACCAATGAAGCTGTCGCGCAAGCGCGGCAATCGATCCGCCGTCTCAAGCGCGAACGGCCGGATGCCCGCATTGTCGTCACCGGCTGCGCCGCGCAGACGCAGGCCGAGATGTTTGCCGACATGGCGGAGGTCGATCGCGTCGTCGGCAATGACGACAAGATGCGCAGTGATGCCTGGCGCGCGGCCCGCACCGCATTCGACACCGGGGCTGCGGACAAGATCGCCGTCACCGACATCATGTCGGTCAGGGAGATGGCGCCGCATCTGGTCGATGGGTTCAGGCGCGGCCTGCCGCGCGTGTTCGTGCAGGTGCAGAACGGCTGCGACCACCGCTGTACCTTCTGCATCATTCCCTATGGCCGCGGCAATTCGCGCTCGGTGCCGATGGGTGTTGTGGTCGAGCAGGTCCGGAGCCTCGTCGAACACGGCCATGCCGAGATCGTGCTGACCGGCGTGGACCTGACGAGCTACGGCGCCGATCTGCCCGGCGCACCGAAGCTCGGCATGCTGACCAAGCAGATTTTGCGACACGTGCCCGAGCTGAAGCGACTGCGCATCTCCTCGATCGATTCCATCGAGGCGGACCGCGATTTGCTCGACGTCATTGCCGATGATGCGCGGCTGATGCCGCATCTGCATCTGTCGCTGCAATCAGGCGACGACATGATCCTGAAGCGGATGAAGCGGCGGCATACGCGGCAGGACGCGATCGACTTCTGCGCCCAGATGCGCCGGCTGCGGCCGGACATCGCTGTTGGAGCCGACATTATCGCGGGTTTCCCGACCGAGACCGAAGAGATGTTCGCCCGCTCGCAGGATCTCGTCGAGGAATGCGGCCTGACGTTCCTGCACGTCTTCCCCTATTCGAAGCGCCCGGGCACGCCGGCGGCGCGGATGCCGCAGGTCGCGGGTGGCGAGATCAGGGAGCGGGCGAAGCGTCTGCGCGCCACCGGCGAGGCGGCGCTACGCCAGCGGCTCGACTTCGAAGTCGGCGCCACGCGCGACGTCTTGATCGAAAGCGCAACAGCCGGCCGTACCGAGCATTTCGTTCCGGTGGCAATTGCGGGTGAATCGCCGGGCGTGGTGAAGCGGCTTGCAATCACGGGCCATGATGGCGCGCGATTGACGGTGTGACCGTTCTCCCCTTGTGGGAGAAGGTGGCGCGCATCGACAGATGCGCGACGGATGAGGGGTCTGTATCCGCGGAGACAATCCCTCACCCGCCTTCGCTTCGCGAACGCACCCTCTCCCACAACAGGGGAGAGGGTTTAGTTCGGCCGCACCGACGCGACTGACTTCACCTGCCAGAACGCCAGCATGCGCTTCGCATTCTCGATTGTCATGCTCGCAAAATGGGCTTTCGCCCGCACCAATTCCGCCGGGCCCAGTGAGCCCGTCGAGTAGCGGCATTCCAGGATGGCGAGGGTTGTCTCCCAGCCGAGCCCCGTCGCCTTGCACGCAACCACCAGCCCGTCGTCGCGCAGGCTCTGCATCAGGGGACGAATCACCTCGATGGTGGACTGCGATAGCTCCGCGAGAGCGACGACCGTCTCCTCATATCGCTTCCATTTGGCAAAGTCGGCGAGCGCGGCCTCGTTGAGTTCTTTCCTGTCCTTCAACTGCGCTACGAAACGCTTCGCCGCGGTGAAGTCGCGCACCTTGGACATTTCGCGGTCGGCGCTGGCGGTCGCCGTCGCGATGGCGTTGCGGATTTCCTCGAACAGGTGCGGCGGCGCGCGTGACAGCAGCTTGGTGCGGACCGCTTCCGTCGCGTTTTTCAGGAGAGTCTGGCGCAGGTCCGCCGGCAGATCGACGCGGATGCCGGCCTCAACCGCGAGTTCCGGATTGCTCTGCGCCTGCGCCACGATGATGGCAAATCCGTTGGCCGAGAGACGCGCGCCGGGATTGCCGACGAGCCGGCGGCTGACGCTCGGAAAGCGGCGGGAAATCAGCGCATCGGTGACGGCTTCCTTCAGCCACCAGCGGCTCGAGATCGCCAGCAGATGCGGCTCGCCCTTGCTCTTTGCGATCTCGACCAGATCGTCCTCGCCAAGGCGGGCCGATTCCTGCAGCACGGGTGCGGCGATGCTGATCTCGTCGCTGCGGGCAAGGTGACGTACGGCGGAAGGCGGCGCCTGCGGGATCGGCGCCAGTTGCGCGCTGATTTCGGCAAGCGCGATGCGCGCGCTGATGTCGGAGACCGACCTCATTTCGATGGTCTTGATGAGACGCTCCAGCACATTGTCGAACAGTTCGATCTGTTCGTCGTCGAAGCGGCCTGCGGATGCGAGGAAGAGGTCGGTGACGCGGCCGGCGCTCTCAATGCATTTCGCAGTCGAGCCGCCGCCAATGGCAGCCTCGATCTCGTTAATAATCGCTTGCCCCGCGCCCGGCATTACTCATCCAGAGCCGTAGTGTGCTTTTTCTAAGCCAGCCCAATCTCTACCGGAGGCGCCTGAACGTTTCGTAAACCAAAATTGGGCCGTGAAACTATTCGCCGTTCCAGCCGCAGGCGCGGAGCCGCTCATGCATATGGGCGGGGGCGGGTGCGACCACCCGCACCGGCTCCTTGTTCCTTGAGATCGGCACGCCAATCCCGCGCGAATGCAGGTGCAGGCGCGGCTCGCCGAAGCGCGGGCCATTGCCATAGATGTTGTCGCCAACGATCGGCCAGCCCATGGCGGAAGCGTGCACGCGCAGTTGATGGGTACGCCCGGTGACCGGCTCCATCGCGAGCCACGCAAGGCCCTGGCCGCGGCCAAGCACTTTCCAGTTGGTGACCGCCTTCTGCCCTTCAGGATCGGGCTTCTGCCACCAGCCGCGCTCGGCGTTCAGCCGGCCGAGCGGCAGGTCGATCACGCCTTCATCCTGCGCCGGTCCGCCCTCGACCACCGTCCAGTAGGTCTTCTCGACCTTGCCATGCTTGAACAGCAGCCCGAGCGAGGCGGTGGCCTTGCGGTGGCGTCCCAGCACGAGACAGCCGGAGGTGTCCTTGTCGAGCCGGTGGGCCAGCACCGGCGGCCGCGGCAGCCCGAAGCGCAGCGCATCGAACGACGCCTCGAGATTTGGCCCGCCCTTGGGGCCGCGATGCACCGGAAGCCCCGCCGGCTTGTCGATGACCAGCATCAGCCCGTCGCGATGGAGCACGCGCGCCAGGATTTCGTCAGCGGTCAGCTGGGGAACATCGAGCAATTGTCGAGACTTTCGTTTATGGCCCGGAACGGCTAACACGTCCCCGAAATGAGCGAAACCGAAGACACATCGAAACTGAGCTGGTGGCGCAGGCTCTCCAGCGGCCTGAAGCGAACGTCGAGTTCGCTGGGAACGGCCGTTGCCGACCTCGTCACCAAGCGCAAGCTCGACCGCGCCATGCTCGACGACATCGAGGATGTGCTGCTGCGCGCCGATCTCGGCACCGAGGTCGCGGTGCGCATCGCAGAGGC
>JAKFVP010000038.1 GCA_021732175.1 Bradyrhizobium sp. | reverse complement strand
TGAAGATGCAGAACGTGCTGCGCGCCGAACGCGACGGCACGGTGAAGAAAATCCACGCCAGCCCCGGCGCGACGCTCGCCGTCGACGCGCTGATCCTGGAGTTTGCCTAATTCGTCCGTCATTGCGAGCGAAGCGAAGCAATCCAGCTTCTTCGCCACGGAGACAAAGCTGGATTGCTTCGTCGCTTCAGCGCAAAATTGCTTCGCAATTTTGTCGCGAGCTCCTCGCAATGACGGCGATAGAGGAGAGTTCATGGCCTTCCGCAAACGACGCGAAGCATTGCGCGCCATCCTTGCAGGGAACACGTGCGTCCATCCGGGTTCGGTTTATGATGCGACCTCGATCCGCATCGCCGAGGATCTCGGCTTTCCGCTCGGCATGTTCGGCGGCTCGGTGGCTTCGCTCGCGGTGCTTGGCGATCCCGACATTACCCTGATCACGCTCACCGAGCTCTGCGAACAGATGCGGCGGATGTCGCGCGCGGCCGAATTGCCTGTTCTGGTCGACGCCGATCACGGCTATGGCAATGCGCTGAACGTGCGCCGCACCGTACAGGAGCTGGAGACCGCGGGCGCGGCGGGCCTTACCATCGAAGACACGCTGCTGCCGCAGGCGTTCGGCCAGGCCAAGACGCAACTGATCTCGCTGGAGGAGGGCGTCGGCAAGATGAAGGGCGCGCTCGACGGCCGGGGCGATTCCTCGCTGGTCATCATGGGTCGCACCGGCGCGGCGTCGGTGACCTCGCTCGATGATGCGATTACGCGCGCAAAGGCCTATGAAGCCGTCGGCGTCGATGCGTTGTTCTTCACCGGCATCAAGGCGCGCAGCGAGCTGGAGGCGATTTCCGCCGCGACGAAGCTGCCGATCGTGCTCGGCGGCGCGCCGGAGGAGATGAGCGATCCGGCCTGGCTCGCCGGCCAGCGCGTCAGAATCGCGCTGCAGGGCCATGCGCCGTTTGCAGCGGCGACGCAGGCCGTCTACGACACGCTTAGGGCGTTGCGCGAAGGCACGGCGCCGAAGAATCTGAAGGGGCTCGCGTCATCGGAACTGACGGCGCGCGCCACGCGTGATGTCGCGATGAAGGCGCGCACGAGCGATTTCCTCGGGCTGAAGAAATGAGCCATGCGATCCAGCAGGTAATGATTCGCGGCCGCGTGCAGGGCGTCGGCTATCGGGCCTGGGTCGAGCATCAGGCGCGCACCAGCAAGCTTGAGGGGTGGGTGCGCAACCGCAGGGATGGCAGCGTCGAGGCGCTGTTTGCTGGGCCCGCAACCGTTGTCGCCGAAATGGTGGCGCTGTGCCGCCACGGGCCGCCGTCGGCGCGGGTCGACAGCGTCACGCGCGAGACTTCAGATGAAGAGCAGCTCAAGCTGCGCTACGCGGGCGAGCGGTTTTCGGTGCTGCCGACGATCTAGGGAGGGGGCGAGGTAATGGAGCCATCTAATTCAGGGCGGGATGAGCGGCCAATCCATCACAAGCCGATCTTCTGGGTCGGCCTTGTGATGTGCCTCGCGGCGATCGCGATCTATTTGTGGTCCGACGATCTCTCCTGGCGGCCGGGGATGCGCTAGGGCGCTTGCGACCAACCCTGCGCAAATCATCCTGCTGCACTCGTCGCGGACACGACGAGCGCGCGTATCCGCCCCTGGATGGCGCCGCTGCCGAAGCGACGCCGCAGCGCTTCCTCGGCCTTGTCGGTTGCGCCTTCGAGTCCCGGTGCGCCGCGCGCCTCGATCTCGCTGCGCATGGGCGTACCCTGGCAAATGGCGATGGCCGGCTCGCGCGGCGAAGGCGCGCGGCTGACGTGATCGACGGCGTCGATCGTGATGTCGGCAAAGCCCGCGCGCTCGAGGTCGCTGCGGATCAGGTCTCGGTCGCAATAGCCGTGCGGCGTGCGCGCCATGAAGCGCGGCGGGTCGTTCGGAAACAGTTCCGCCACCGCCTGCACGACCACGTCGGTGAACTCGCTGTCCTCGATGCGGTCCCAGACATTGAAGAACAGCCGGCCGCCGGGGACGAGCACGCGCCGCGCCTCGGCATGGCCCTTGACGCGGTCGGGGAAGAACATCACGCCGAACTGGCAGGCGACGACGTCGAAGCTGGCGTCACTGAACGGCAGCGCCAGCGCGTCGGCCTGTTGCCATTCGATGCGGCGATCGGGCAGGGCGACCTTCAAGGCGTCCTTGGCCTTCGCCAGCATCGGCTCGTTCAGATCGGTTGCGGTGATGGCGGCATCGGCGGGCAGTTGGGCTGCCAGCGCACGCGTGACGATGCCGGTGCCCGCCGCCGTCTCCAGAACCCGGCGCGGCTGCGCCCTGGCGACGTGTGCGGCGAGATCCTGCGCGTAAGGCGCGAAGATCAGCGGCACGAGCAGGCGCTCGTACACGTCCGCAATCGATCCGGTGAATGCCTTGTCAATTGCGGACATGATGGCACCTCGCGTGAAAGTGGAGAAACGGCGTCTGTCCGGAACATCGATTGGTCTTTCCGGATCAATTCTAGCTTTGAATGAGCGTCTCCGTCATTTTACGAATTTTATTCGGCAAATAGTCCGATTGTCCGATGATTGTTGCGGTAGAGACACAACATTTTCGGCAAATCACCGGTAGTTTGGAGTCGCCGACAAGTTCGTATTTTGGGAATGCTGGAATGAAAATCACGAAAGCCTGGCTCGCCGCAACCGCAGTCGCGGCATTGTTGCCGGTACAGTCATCGATCGCGGCCGATCTGCCGCTCAAGGCAAAGCCGATCGTTGCCGCCACCTTCGACTGGAGCGGCGTCTATATCGGCGCGCATGCCGGCTACGGCGGCGGCATGAAGGACTGGGAGCCCGGTGGCATCGCGCAAGCGGACTTCATCGCGCGCGGCGCGCTGGCCGGCGGCCAGATCGGAATCAACAAGCAGCTTGGCAGCTTCGTGTTCGGGATGGAGTTTGCGGGCTCCTGGGCCGACATCACCGGGCGGCAGCATGTCGACATTGGCGGCCCTGCGTTTGTCACCAGTGCCTCGATCGATCAGTCGTCGCGGATCGATGGCATTGCGACGATTGCCGGCCGTGCGGGTCTCGCCGCCGATCGCTGGTTCGTATTCGCCAAGGCGGGCCTCAGTGCAGTGCACGAGAAGCACTCGGCCGGTCTCGTCGTCTTTGGAGCGGCCACCTCATCCATCTCCGCCGGCGGCAACGAGGTTCGTTACGCGCCCATGCTCGGCTTTGGCAGCGAATACGCGCTTGATGGAAACTGGTCGCTATTCGCTGAGTATAACCTTCATTATCTCGGTGCGCGGACCGTGCCGCTCCGCGGGACCACGACGGCGCCGCCGCTCTCGGCGCCCATCACCTTCGATCAGCGTATCGACCAGTCGATCCATGTCGCCAAGGTCGGCGTGAACTATCGCTGGGGCGGCGTCGCGATCGATCCGTCCTATCCCGCCGTACGGCCGGCGCCGGGCAACAACTGGACCGGCGGCTATATCGGCGTGCAGGGCGGCTACGGCTGGGGCAACAAGCAATGGGGCGACGGCTTCGGCACGCTCCGCGATCCCGATTTCAGGACGGATGGCTGGCTCGCCGGCGGCACCATCGGCGCCAATGCGCAGGCGGGCAGCTTCGTGTTCGGTGTCGAGGGTGAAATCCTCGGTACCGGAATCCGCAGCAGCCAGACCGTCGCGGCCGCCGTTGTCCCCCCTGCGACGCAGACCAACATTTTCGATAACAAGATCGACTGGCTGGCGCTGGCAAGCGCGCGCGCCGGCTTCGTCGTCGGCAGCAATCTGATGCTGTACGGCAAGGGCGGCGTCGCCATCGCCGAGGAGAAGCATACGCTCAACCTTTCGCAAACCGGCCCGACCTCTACGGCGCTGCTGTCCACCAAGGCAATCCACACCGGTGTCGTGGCAGGCGCCGGCGCCGAATACGCGATCGCGCCGAACTGGTCGGTCAAGGCGGAGTACGATTACGTCAAGATGTTCCAGCAGGCGGTGATGCTTGCCGGAACCGCGACAGGCGGGCCGTTCGGCGCGGGGGCTACGCTCGCGGTGCCCGTCAACAAGATCGGCCAGGACCTGCATCTCGTGAAGTTCGGCGTGAACTATCACTTCAACCCGCTGCCGGCGGTGGTTGCGAAGTACTGACGCGCGCACAGCGTCGCGCGGTGAGGGTTTTCCTCACCGCGCGAC
>JAKFVP010000410.1 GCA_021732175.1 Bradyrhizobium sp. | reverse complement strand
GCGCCACGAATTGCGCAAGGCCCAGCCCGAGCGCAGTTTCATGCCGACCTTGCGCTCGAAGACCGCTGCGACCTCGACCGGCAGCGGCGCGCCGCCGGAACCGGCGCTGCGCAGCGAGGAAAAATCGCGCTTGTCGAGATCGGGCAGCGCGGCGATCGCGATCCACATCGTCGGCACGCCCGGAAAATAGGTGGCGCGCTTGACCTCGATGTCGCGCATCACCGCTTCGACATCGAAGCGCTGGTGCAGCGAGACCAGATTACCGTGACGGAGCGTGGAGAGCATCACCACGGTCAGCGCAAAGATGTGGAACAGCGGCAGCACGCAAATGATGCGTTCGATCGCACCACCGCGCTCCTCGCGCGTCGGCTTGCCCCAGACATCGTAGATCGAGACGGCAGCGGTGAGGTTGCCATGGCTGAGCATGGCGCCCTTGGGCAGGCCTGTGGTGCCGCCGGTGTATTGCAGCAGCGCGACGTCATCGACATCGATCGCGGGCCAAGCGGAAGGCTTCGTCACGCCGTCGATGAACTGCTTGAATGTGACGACGGCGGGGTTATGCGGCAGCGGCGTTTGCGGCGTGCCGACCTTGCCCCAGTCGTCGTCCTCGCAGACGATCAGTCGGTCGATCAGGCCCTTGTCGAGAAACTTCAGCGCCGTCGGCAGCAGCGCCGAGAGGTTGCTGGTGACGGCCACGCGTGCGCCGGAATCGGAAAGCTTGTGCGACAGCGCGATCTCGCCGTCGAGCGGCGACAGATGCACGAGGCGCGCGCCTGCCTTCAGCGCGCCAAAGAAATTGACGGGATGATCCGGCGTGTTGCCGAGGAACAGCGCGACCGATTTGTCGCGGCCGTAGCCGGCGCGCAGGAAGGCGCTTGCTGCGATCTCCACTCTGTCTTCGAGTTCGGCGTAGCTGATCGGCCGGTCACGGAACTCGATCGCCTGCCTCGGGCCGTATTCGCCTGCCGCCCGCGACAGCAGGTCGGGCAGCGTGTAACGCTCGATCGGGTCGTCCCAGCGGACGCCTTGCGGATAGAATTGTTCGCCGGGATGCATCGATCTGCGCCTCAGGACTCGGTGCGCCCCCTCTCCCATGGGGAGAGGGTCGGGGTGAGGGGGTACGGTCTATCGAGGGAGCGTAACCCCTCACCCGGATCGCAAGAGCGATCCGACCTCTCCCGATGGGAGAGGTGCGAACGAGTGCGGGGCGACGGCATCCCTCTCAAACCCATCAAGCCGCCTTCGACGGCGCGGCGAGCGAGGCGAAGGTGGAGCCTGCGGCCGCCAGCTTCTTGAGCAGCGCACACGGCTCCAGCGAGGGATCGTTGGTCTCCTTGGCATAATAGGAGAGACGATCGGCGATGTGCTTGAGGCCGACGCTGTCGGCCCAGTACATCGGGCCGCCGCGGTAGATCGGCCAGCCGTAGCCATAGAGCCAGATCACGTCGATGTCGCTCGGACGCGCCGCAATGCCTTCCTCGAGGATCCGCGCACCCTCGTTGATCATCGGGTACATCATGCGCTCGAGGATCTCGTCGTCGCTGACGTTGCGGCGCTTCTTGCCGAGCTCCTGCAAGGTTTCGTCGATCAGCTTCTCGACATCGGGATCGGGCAGCGGCGAGCGCGAGCCGCCTTCATACTTGTAGTAGCCCTTGCCGGTCTTCTGGCCGAAGCGGCCGGCCTCGCAGAGCGCGTCGGCGATTTCCGACTTGATGCCGCGGTCCTTGCGCGAGCGCCAGCCGATGTCCAGGCCGGCGAGATCGCTCATCGCGAACGGACCCATCGGCATGCCGAACTTGGTGACGACGGCGTCGACCTGCTGCGGCAGCGCGCCTTCGAACAGCAGCTTCTCCGACTGCTTGCCGCGCTGGGCCAGCATGCGGTTGCCGACGAAGCCGTCGCAGACGCCGACCACGGCCGGCACCTTGGCGATCTTGCGGGAGATCGCAACGGCCGTCGTGAGCGCATCCGGCGCGGTCTTCGCCGCGCGCACGATCTCGCACAGCTTCATGACGTTGGCGGGCGAGAAGAAGTGCATGCCGAGCACGTCCTGCGGACGCTTCGTCTCCTTCGCGATCTCGTCGATGTTGAGATACGAGGTGTTGGACGCGAGCACCGCGCCCGGCTTGGCGAACTGGTCGAGCTTGCCGAACACTTCCTTCTTCACCGCCATGGTCTCGAACACGGCCTCGATGATGAGGTCAGCATCCTTGACGTTCTCGATGCCCACCTTGCCGTCGATCAGCGCCATGCGCTTGGCGGGCGCGTCGGCCGGGATGCCGCCGCGGGCTGCGGTCGCTTCCCAGTTCTTCTGCATCACGCCCATGCCGCGCTTGAGCGCTTCATCGCTGGTCTCGATCAGCGTGACGGGGATACCGGCATTGGCAAACGACATCGCGATGCCGCCGCCCATGGTGCCGGCGCCGAGCACGGCGACGCGCTCGACCTTGCGCGGCTTGGTGCCATCGGGCACGCCCGCGATTTTGGAAGCCTCGCGCTCGGCAAAGAACGCATAACGCTGCGCCTTGGACTGATCGGAGGTGACGAGCTTGAGGAAGCCTTCGCGCTCTTTCTTCAGCCCTTCGTCGAACGGCAGCTCGATGGCGGCGCGCACGGCATCGGCCGCGGCGAACGGCGCTTCCAGGCCCCTCGCCTTCTTGGTCAGCGCAGCCACTGCATTGGTGAAGATCGAAATGTCCGCCTTGGCGGCTGCGAGCTTCGAGTCATCGTCGCGCAGCTTGCGCAGCGGGCGCTTCTCGGCAATCAGCTTGCGGGCGAAGGCCTCGCCGCCGGAGGCCGGACCCTCGACGATCTCCTCGATCAGGCCGCTCTTGAGTGCCTCAGCGGCGCCGATCGGATCGCCGGTGACGATCATTTTCACGGCCATTTCCGGGCCGACCGCGCGCGGCAGGCGCTGCGTGCCCCCGGCGCCGGGCAGCAGGCCGAGCTTCACTTCGGGCAGGCCGAGCTTGGCTTCCTTGACCGCCACGCGGTAGTGGCATGCCAGCGCAACCTCAAGGCCGCCGCCAAGCGCGGTGCCGTGAATAGCGGCGACGATGGGCTTCGGCGAATTTTCCATCGCCACCAGCACCTCCTGCAGGCCGGGCGGCTTCGGCGGCTTGCCGAACTCGGTGATGTCAGCGCCGGCAATGAAGGTGCGGCCGCCGCAGGTCAGCACGATCGCCTTGATGCTGCTGTCCGCGATGGCCTCTTTCATGCAATCGAAAATACCGCCGCGCACGGCGGCGCTCAGCGCATTCACCGGAGGGCTGTCGACGGTGACGATGCCGATATCGCCATGACGTTCGAGCTTGACCACTGCGTTCACGAGACTCTCCCTGAATCTTTTTCTTCGTTTGCTTAACTTGCGTTGAGTGGCTGCCGAATTTGCGTTCAGCAGCTACGCCGGAAGTTAGTTTCGCACTGCGAAATTAAATTCCACATCTTGACACGGAGGGTTATTTTGAAGCACGTCCGTTGTCAACGAGACAGAGAACACCAAGCAGGGAATGAAGCGTCCAGCCAAGAAAACGGCGACTGATCGCAGCTTCGTCGTGGCGCTTTCCCGCGGCCTCGATGTGCTGCGTGCGTTTCATCCCAATGACGGCCTTCTGGGCAATCAGGAGCTTGCGGCACGCACCAAATTGCCGAAGCCGACCGTCTCCCGGCTGACCTATACGCTGACCAAGCTCGGTTATCTTACACCCGTCCCCCGTTTCGAAAAGTACAAGCTTGCGCCGTCGGCCATGGCGCTCGGCTATGCAGCCCTCGCCAATATGGGGGTCCGGCAATTGTCGGAGGCCTTCCGCGAGGAAGTCATGCGCGAGACCGGCGGCGCGGTGGCCATCGGCGCCCGCGACCGCCTCAGCATGATCTATTTCGGGCAGAGCCGTAACGGCCTGACGCTCGGCGTGCAGCTCGACGTCGGTTCGCGAATACCGATTGCAACCACCGCCATGGGTCGTGCGTATATCTGGGCACTGCCGCCGGAAGAGCGGGCCACTCTGCTGCGCGAATTGCGTGATCATTACGGCAGCCGCTGGCCGAAGATGCGCGACGGGATCGAGCGGTCCGGCGAAATGGTGGCGCGCCGGGGTTTTGCCATTTCTGCCGGCGAGTGGCAGGACGATGTGCATGCGGTCGGCGTGGCTCTGAGACTGAACGACGGAACCGGACCCTATGCCTTCAAT
>JAKFVP010000600.1 GCA_021732175.1 Bradyrhizobium sp. | reverse complement strand
TGGCTGAAAGGCGTCAGGGAGATCCTGGTCATCGGACCGTCGGCGCCGCCGGTCGCATCGATCACGGATCTTTCCGGCCGGGAAGTCATGGTGCGGGAATCCAGCAGCTATTACACACACCTCGTCGCGCTGAACGAGCGTCTGGCGAGGGAAGGGCGGGACCCGGTAAAGATCATACCCGCCGACGAAATCCTCGAGGACGAGGACCTGCTGCAAATGGTGAACGCGGGTCTCTTGCCGTGGCTCATCGTCGACTCGCACAAGGCCGGATTGTGGGCGCGCATCCTCAAGAACCTGGTGCCGCGCAAGGAACTGTCGGTGTTCGAGCGCGGCGAGATCGCCTGGGCTACGCGGAAGAACAGTCCGCTGCTGCAGAAGGAGATCGCCGAGTTCGTCACCGCGCACGGCCAGTTCACCGAGGACCTGATTTCGGAGTACCTCAACGACGGAAGGGTCGTCCGCAACGCGCTGGCGCCTCCGGAGATCGAGAAGTTCCGCGAACTGATCGGGCACTTCAAGACCTATGGCGAGCGATACCGGATCGATCCCCACATGCTCGCTGCACAGGCCTGTCAGGAGTCCTCGTTCGACCAGGGTTTGCGCATGTCGAGCGGCGCCGTCGGTATCATGCAGATGAAGGAAAGCACCGCGCAGGAAGAGCTCGGCATCTCCGATATCGTCAGCCGCGCCGAGGACAACATCCACGCGGGCGCGAAATATCTGCGCTATCTCGTCGACAAATACCTCAGCGATCCGCAGGTTACGGAGCGGGAGAAGGTGCTGATGACGCTCGCCGCCTACAATGCGGGGCCCGGAAATCTCAAGCGCTTCAGGGAGAAGGCGCGGCAGAACGGCTTCGATCCGAACGTCTGGTTCGGCAATGTCGAGCATGGCGCGGCGGCGGTCGTGGGCAAGGAGACCGTCCAGTATGTCGGCAACGTCTATAAGTATTTTGTCGTGTATTCGACGCTGCTGCCGAAATAGCTGTTCGGTCCGGCCACCGCGCTCCGAATGGCCCGCCGTTGATCTAGATCAATCCCCCGTTCCTGCAGAGCCGAAATCCTTGAGACGCCCTCGTCCTGTGATCGGGTCCTTGCGATGAACACGCTTCCGCGGCTCCTCCTGGCAATGATTGTTGCGTTTGC
This sequence comes from Bradyrhizobium sp., assembly GCA_021732175.1. GTDB lineage: Bacteria > Pseudomonadota > Alphaproteobacteria > Rhizobiales > Xanthobacteraceae > Bradyrhizobium. The sequence continues at coordinate 3,071 of JAKFVP010000600.1, read as the reverse complement.
CTCATTGGGCGCGATGTCCGAGCGCGCGCGCGAGGCCGGCGTGACCGACGGTGAAATCCGCATCGGCAATCTGATGCCCTACAGCGGCGGCCTCGCGGTGTTCGGGGCGATTGGCAAGGCCGAGGCGGCCTATTTCGAGCTGCTCAACCAGCGCGGCGGCATCAACGGCCGCAAGGTGCGCTTCATCTCCTACGACGACAAATCCGATCCCGCTTCCGCGATGAAGCTGACGCGCGATCTCGTCGAGGAAGACAAGGTGCTGCTGATGTTCGGCTCGTTCGGTACGCCCGGCAATTTTGCCGTTCGCCAATACCTGAATGACAGGCAGATTCCGCAGCTGTTCGTCGCGTCCGGCGACGATCATCTGAGCGATCCCTCGCTGTTTCCCTGGACCATGGGCTGGCAGCCCTCGCTGCGCGAGGAGGGGCGCATCTACGCCAACTACATCCAGGCGTTCTACTCGGGAAAGCGGATCGTCACGCTCTGGCAAAACGATTATTTCGGCCGCGAAATCATCAAGGGAATGGAGGACGGGCTCGGCCCGGTCGCCCGCATGATCAGGGTCGGCATCGCCCATGATGCCGCCGACGAGCATCTCGATACGCACGTCTCGATCCTGAAGCGCTCCGGCGCCGAGGTTCTCGTCTTCGCCGGCATGCCGTCGAACGCGGCAAAGGTGATACGCCTTGCCGCCGACCTCAACTGGCGTCCGACCGTCATCATGAACCAGATGTCGTCCTCGATCGCGACGGCGCTGCAGCCGGCGGGCCTGGAGAACGCCATCGGCGTGGTGACCGCCGCCTATCTCAAGGACGCCAACGATCCGGCCTGGAAGGACGAGCAGGCCAGCGCCGACTGGCAGGCGTTCCTCGACAAATATCGCAAGGCCGGCGGTAAGGACGAAGGCGCCGCCATGTTCGGTTACGCCGCCGCCGAAACCCTGGCGCAGGTGCTGAAGCAATGCGGCAACGATCTGTCGCGCGACAACGTCATGAAGCAGGCGGCGGCATTGAAGGACTATCAGGGGTCCATCCTGCTGCCTGGCATCAGGATCAGCACCGGTCCGTGGAATTTCCGCCCGATCAAGCAAATGCGGCTGCTGCAGTTCGACGGCCGCACCTGGCAACCGATCGGCGATGTTCTCGAAACCGCGTTCTCCGGCGGGACGAAGTAGCCGGCAACGGCGCGAACGGTTGGATCAAGGAAGGAAGCATGATGGGTGACGACAAGAAACTCTCCGTCGAGAAGGCGCTCAACAAGATCCGCAAGGACGAGGCACAGCAAACGCTGTCCGAAAAGCGCGAGCAGGAGATGGACAAGCTCGATGAGGATATCGCGCGGATGAGGGCGCAGCGGCAGCGCCTCGAGCGCCGCCCGCGCAAGGGCGACTGAAATCCGCGGGTGCCGGCATGCTGATCAGGGCTGTTCTCGGGATATTGCTGATCCTTGCGCTTGCCTTCATGGCGGATCAGGAGCTCAACGACGGGCACTACACCGGCGTCGCCCAGAAGGCGGCGACCAAGGCCAGGAAAACGGTCGGGCTCTAGAGCATGATCCGGACCCAACGGGCCGCGTTAGCGCAAAGTGTGAAGCGGTTTTCCGATAAGATCATGCTCAAATATGAAGTTCGCAATGGAGATGAAGCCCGTGCGCGTGTTGGCAATTGCCGCGTTGCTACTGCTCGCGGTGGCGACTTCGCCGGCGCGAGCCCAGATGTACGACCCGGCCTATCCGGTTTGCCTGCAGACCTACGGCCTGACCAGCGGCATTTCATGCCGCTTCACATCGATGCCGCAGTGCCGGGCGGTCGCCTCGGCGCGCTCGGCACAATGCATCGCCAATCCCTATTACGCCAAGCGGCGCCGCTCCGGATAAGCGGCCGGTAGAGCTCGCGGAGCAGGGCGGCAACGACAGCCGCGCCCCGCGAGTCCGCACGCCTCAGTACCGATACTGGTATTGATAGGGATATTGCTGCGGGCAAACCATCTGGCCGTACTGGTCGTAGTAGCAGCCTTCGTTCTGGTAGTAGCCGCCGTAATAGCCGCTGCCGTAATAGGCGCCGGCCGCGGCTGCGGCCGCAGCGCCTGCGGCGGCGTAGCCCAATCCCCGGCGATAGTAACCGCCGCCATAACCGGGATAGCCGGGACGGCCTGCGATCGGATAGCGTCCGCCGATCGGCCGGCCTGCGATCGGATGCGCGGGACGATAACGCCCGGCATAGCGTCCGCCGTGAATTCTGCCGGCGCTGACGCGTCCGGCGCTGATGCGCCCGGCATGCACGCCGCCGACACGCGCGCCGCCGCCATGGAACCCGCGTGCGCCGCCGCCGCCACGTCCGCCGCGGGCATAGGCATCATCTGGGATCAGGCAAACCGTGACGAGAACGAGCGCTGCGAGCGCAGCCAGAATAGAGCGGAGCATGACACGTCCCTCCCTGAACTTGCAGTCTTACAAGTGCGAGAGGATGCGACGCGTTCGGTCGGAAAGCTTGATGTAGGTCAACGGAACTCACGCACGGCCCGTGAACATGAACGCGCCGATAGCGGGCAGTTGAGGAGCCTCTCGATGTGGATCCTGATGTACGTGTTCTCTTACTCGATCAGTCCCGTGGCCACGAACGACAAGGCAGACTGGAGACTCCATCCGACGGTCGTGTTTCAGGAGTTCACGACCGAAGAACGATGCAAGTCGGCCAAGACCACGCTTGAAGCCAGCCTGAAGGATGCCGGAACCAAACTGCGCAGCGGCCTTGAGGATCTGAAGGCGCTGGGCAAGGGCGATCCGGCGCAGATCATCATCGCCTACAACGTCGAATGTCTTCCGAAGTAGGCGGTGATCGCCGTCGCAGCAGACGCCGCGCGTCGGGCAGATCGCCCCGACTCGGCTGTCAAGCCCCAAACTCGAAAATATTTCGCTTTACCGGAATTCTGATTTGCGGTATCACCCGACTCAGCCCGTGCCGCCATGAGGGGCGCTTCGCGGTCGTCACGAAACGTGGCGCGGGTTGCGATGGACGCTTGCGGCGTCAGGCTTGCTTCGGCGAGCCCGACGAAACGCCGGGAGCGTACGGC
>JAKFVP010000620.1 GCA_021732175.1 Bradyrhizobium sp. | reverse complement strand
CGGCAGCGGCAGATACTGGCCGCGGTCGCGGCGCAGGCGGTTGAGGTCCATCGAGGTCGCGAGCTTCTCGGCTTCGGCATCGGTTTCGGCGCAGACGATGGCGACGGCGAGAATGGCGTGCGGCGTCTGCCGCCAGGCGGACGGCTTGAAGCGCTTGCGGTAATGGGTCAGCGCCTCGATCGCGTCATAGGTCGCAAAATGATGCGCGAACGCGAAGCCCATGCCGACTTGCGCGGCGAGTTCCGAGCTGTAGTCGGACGAGCCGAGCAGCCAGATCGGCGGCAGCGGGGAATCGTCGGGCATCGCCACCACATTGTGGTAGGGATGGCCGGGCGGGAAATCGCGGGTCTCCCACAGGGTCAGCTCGTGCAGGCGCTCGAGGAAATCGTCGCCCTCGCGGCGGTCGAGCCGGCTGCGCAGCGCGTAGGCCGTGGCGCCGTCGGTGCCGGGCGCGCGGCCGAGGCCAAGATCAATGCGGCCGGGGAACAGCGCCTCCAGCATCTTGAAGCGCTCGGCCACGACCAGCGGCGCGTGGTTGGGCAGCATCACGCCGCCGGAGCCGACGCGGATGTTTTGCGTCACCGCCGCGATCTGCCCGATCATCAGGTCCGGCGCGGGGCTCGCGACGGAGGCGAGGTTGTGATGCTCGGCGAGCCAATAGCGGACATAGCCGAGCCCATCGACATGGCGCGCCAGGTCGATGCTGTTGCGGAGCGCTGCAGCAGGTTTGGTGCCTGTGGTGACGACGGAAAGGTCGAGGACGGAGAGCGGGATCATGGCCGTAAACTAGTGCGCGGGGCGTGCGCGACAAAGGCCCCGGCAACGCAGATCAGGGCAGCGCCGGAAATCGGGGCGTTCGGCGCCGGCTCATTCCGTAGTGGGACAGATTATGATAGATTTCTTACTCTTGCGATCTGCCCACCAAGATATTCGAGGCCATAATTCTTACATATAATTGTTTTTATTGTATTTTTTGTCAAAACCGCAGCTTCCCACCAACTGCTAAAATCCCTCTTTAAGACGCCATATATTGCAGAATTGGGCAACTTCCCAATCCCGATGGGCTGTCTGCTTCCCGGCGTTTGGCCTATTTTAGGGTCCACGCGATAGGCCTGTTGTCTGCATTTCCAAGGGTTTTCGAGACGTCATGACCGAGTTTGCCATTCCCGCGCCCGATGGGCAGCGCGTGCTCCCCTCTCCAAAGATCTCGTTCGAGTTCTTTCCGCCCAAGACGGAGGAGATGGAGCGCAATCTCTGGGACACGATCAACCGGCTGGCGCCGCTTGCCCCCAATTTCGTCTCGGTGACCTATGGCGCGGGGGGATCGACCCGCGAGCGCACCCATTCGACCATCGCCCGCATCCTCGGCGAGACCCAGCTTGTGCCGGCCGCGCATCTGACCTGCGTCGGCGCTTCGCGCGGCGAGATCGACGAAATCGTCGACCGCTACCATGAGGTTGGCGTGCGCCACATCGTGGCGCTGCGGGGCGATCCGGCCACCGGCATCGGCACGCCCTATGTCGCCCATCCCGACGGCTACCAGACTTCGCCGGAGCTGATCGCGGGAATCAAGAAGCGCCACCCCGACATCGAGGTGTCGGTCTCGGCCTATCCGGAGAAGCATCCCGAGGCGCGCGATTTCGACGCCGACATCGACACGCTGAAGGCCAAGGTGGACGCCGGCGCCAGCCGCGCCATTACGCAAGTGTTCTTCGACAACGATCTGTATCTGCGTTACCTCGACCGCGTCCGCGCGCGCGGCATCGATATCCCCGTCGTTCCCGGCATCATGCCGATGCACAATTTCAAGCAGGCGCGCAATTTCGTCACCCGCGCCGGCACCACGGTGCCGAAATGGCTCGACGAGAAGTTCGAGGGGCTCGACGACGACGCGGAGACGCGCAAGCTGGTAGCGGCCACCGTGGCCGCCGGCCAGGTGCAGAAACTGGCAAAACACGGCGTCGACACCTTCCACTTCTACACCATGAATCGCGCCGACCTCGTCTTTGCGATTGCCCATCTGCTCGGCATCCGCCCCAAGGGCGCGGCGAAGGCGGCCTGATCGATGAAAGTACCGGTTTCTCCCAAGCGTACCGCCCTGCTCGCCGCCGCGCGCGAGCGTATTCTCGTGCTCGACGGCGCCATGGGCACCATGATCCAGGCCCTGCAGTTCGACGAAGCCGCCTTCCGCGGCGCGCGCTTTGCGGATTTCCACCGCGACGTCCGTGGCAACAACGATCTCTTGATCCTCACCCAGCCGAAGGCGATCGAGGATATCCACGCCGATTACCTGCGCGCGGGCGCCGACATCGTCGCGACCAACACGTTCTCCTCCACATCGATCGCGCAGGCCGACTACGACATGTCGGACCTCGCCTATGAGCTGAACCGCGACGGCGCCAAGCTCGCGCGCGCCGCGGCCGAGCGCGTCACGGCCGAAGACGGCAAGCCGCGCTTCGTTGCGGGGGCGCTCGGCCCGACCAACCGCACCGCCTCGATCTCGCCTGATGTGGCCAATCCCGGCTACCGCGCGGTGACCTTCGACGACCTGCGCAAATCGTACGGCGAACAGATCAACGGACTTCTCGACGGCGGCGTCGACCTGCTGCTGGTTGAAACCATTTTCGACACGCTGAACGCCAAGGCGGCACTGTATGCGATATCAGAGATTACCGAGGAGCGCGGCATCGACGTGCCCGTGATGGTGTCCGGCACCATCACCGACAAGTCCGGCCGCCTGCTCTCCGGCCAACTGCCGGAAGCGTTCTGGAACTCGGTGCGCCACGCAAAACCCGTCACCATCGGCTTCAACTGCGCGCTCGGCGCCGAAGACCTGCGCGCCCATATCGCGGACATCGGCCGCGTCGCCGACACGCTGGTGTGCGCCTATCCGAATGCCGGCCTGCCCAACGAATTCGGCCAGTATGACGAAACGCCGGAATACATGGCGCGGCTGATCGGCGAGTTCGCGCGCGATGGTCTTGTCAACATCGTCGGCGGCTGCTGCGGCACCACGCCGGATCATATCGCCGCGATTGCTGCCGCCGTTGCTCCGCACAAGCCGCGCATCGTGCCCGCGATCGAACCGCGGCTGCGGCTGTCGGGCCTCGAGCCGTTTGCGCTGACGGAGGCCATTCCCTTCGTCAATGTCGGCGAACGCACCAACGTCACCGGCTCGGCGCGCTTCCGCAAGCTGATCACCGCGGGCGATTACACCGCCGCCCTTCAGGTCGCGCGCGACCAGGTCGAGAACGGCGCCCAGATCATCGACGTCAACATGGACGAGGGGCTTCTCGATTCGGAAGCCGCGATGGTGACGTTCCTCAACCTCGTCGCCGCCGAGCCTGACATCGCCCGCGTCCCCGTGATGGTGGACTCCTCGAAATTCCATGTGATCGAGGCCGGCCTGAAGTGCCTGCAGGGCAAGCCGGTGGTGAACTCGATCTCGATGAAGGAAGGCGAGGAGAAATTCATCCACGAAGCGAAGATCGCGCGCCGCCATGGCGCCGCGGTCGTGGTGATGGCCTTCGACGAAAAGGGCCAGGCCGATACGTTTGCGCGCAAGACGGAGATCTGCAAGCGCGCCTATGACATCCTGGTCAAAGAGGTCGATTTCCCGCCGGAAGACATCATCTTCGATCCCAACATCTTCGCGATCGCGACCGGCCTCGAAGAGCACAACAATTACGGCGTCGATTTCATCGAGGCGACGCGCTGGATCCGCCAGAACCTGCCGGGCGCGCATATTTCCGGCGGCGTCTCGAACCTGTCGTTCTCGTTCCGCGGCAACGAGCCGGTGCGCGAGGCCATGCACTCGGTGTTCCTGTATCACGCCATCAAGGCCGGCATGGACCTGGGCATCGTCAATGCCGGCCAGATGATCGTCTATGACGACATTGATCCTGAACTGCGCCAGGTCTGCGAGGAGGTCATCCTCAACCGCGATCCCGGCGCGTCCGAGCGGCTGCTGGCACTCGCGGAAAAATTCCGCGGCCAGGAGAAGCAGACCAAGGAAGCCGACCTCGCCTGGCGCGAGTGGCCGGTCGAGAAGCGGCTGTCCCACGCGCTGGTGCACGGGATCACCGAATTCATCGAGCAAGATACCGAAGCCGCGCGGCAAACCGTCGATCGCCCGCTCGGCGTCATCGAAGGCCCGCTGATGGCCGGCATGAACATCGTCGGCGACCTCTTCGGCGACGGAAAGATGTTTTTGCCGCAGGTCG
>JAKFVP010000251.1 GCA_021732175.1 Bradyrhizobium sp. | reverse complement strand
CATCGCGCCCGCCGACATCATCTGCGTCAGCATCACGAAGGGAAACACCAGCGCGATGCCGGCGAGCGGCTCAACGCCGAGCCGGCCGATATAGGAGGTCTCGGCAACAGCCACCAGCGCCGTGCCGAACATCGCGATCGCATTGGGTAGTGCAAGCTTGAGCAGCGTCGGCAGGATCGGGGAGGTCAAGAGGCTGTTGACCGGGGTCACCGGCGGTCGCGCGTCAGCGGAAGCTTCGATGGTCATTGCGTCGCTGCGCCCCAAACCTGTCTGCAGGCAATATGCCAATAGATTATGTTCGACATATTAAGGCCCGGCGTTGGCTTCAAGCCACCCCCGCCTGCGCAGGGGTCACCATGGCAGCCCGCATAGGTCGATGGTGCCCTTGAGCGGGGCGCGCACGATATCGAACACAAACGGCGTCATCGCCTCGAAGCGGACCCGCCCCTCGGGCTGCTCGCACCAGACCTCGCCGGAAAAGCGGTGCCAGCCGCGTGCTTCATAGAACGCGTAGTTGTGCGGCTCGCAGAACAGGATTGCAAACTTCGCCGCTTCGTTGGCACGAATGGTCTGTACGGCGGCGTCGAGCGCGAGGCTGGCATAGCCGCGGCGGCGGCAATCGTCGCGGGTCGAGACGCCGCCGACGCCGCCGACATGCACTTTCTGGCCGTTCCAGGTGATCGTGCGGAAATAGATGCCGACATGGCAGGCGAGCCCATCGCCGCCGGGCGCATCGATCAGCACCCTCAGATCGGCATGCGCCCATTTGACATGGTGCCATGGCAACTTCTCGACGGTTTCGCGCGGCCACACCGCGTCCATCAGCGGCTTGGCCAGCGGCCAGGCGGCATCGCCATTGAGGATGTCGATCTCGATGCTCATCTCGGTCTTTCTGTCCGGCTCATCGCCCGGAAGCGGCGCAGGCTTATCTGGAAACGTGATTGGAGTCACATCTTCAGTAGCCCGTTGCCTTGCCGGGATGCGCGCAAATGGTATGTTTTCCGCCATGCGGGAATGCGGGGCCAAAAAAATGCGCCGGCTTGTCGAAGGGATTTTGGCCTTTCTGGCGATCTGCCTTGCCAGCCAGTCTGCTTGCGCCGACAAGCGCGTAGCGTTCGTGGTCGGGAATTCCAAGTACCAGAACGTGATTGCGCTGCCCAATCCGGCCAACGACGCTGCCGCCATCGCGGACATGTTCAAAAAGGCCGCGTTCGAGGTCGTCGAATCCCGCACCGATCTGAAGAACGCCGAGTTGCGCCGTGCGCTGCGCGACTTCACCGAAAAGACCCGCGATGCCGACATCGCCGTGATCTACTATGCCGGCCATGGCCTCGAGGTGAACGGCACCAACTACCTCGTTCCCGTCGACGCCGTGCTCGAGCGCGACACCGACGCCTATGACGAGGCGATCGCGCTCGACCGCATCCTGCAGGCGATCGAGCCGGCCAAGCAACTCCGCCTCGTGATCCTCGATGCCTGCCGCGACAATCCGTTTGCGAAGAAGATGAAGCGCACGGTGGCGTCGCGCGCGATCAGCGGCGGCCTTGCCGGCGTGGAGCCCTCGCAAGCCAATACATTGATCGCGTTTGCCGCCAAGGGCGGGTCGACCGCCGATGACGGCTCCAGCGACCACAGCCCGTTCACGCTGGCCTTGCTGAAGCATCTGGCGACGCCGGGGCTTGAACTCGGCAAGGCCTTCCGTCTCGTCCGCGACGACGTGTTGAAGGCGACGGGCAACCGGCAGGAGCCCTTCGTCTACGGCTCGCTCGGCGGCAATGATGTGGCGCTGGTGCCGGCGCCGGCGGCACCGCCGCCTGTTGCAGCCGATCCGAATGCCGCCAGCCGCAGCGACTATGAACTCGCCGAGCGCGTCGGCACCAAGGAGGCGTGGGACTATTTCATCGCGGCCCATCCGTCGGGCTTCTACGCCGACCTCGCCAAAGCCCAGCGCAACAAGCTGGCGGCCGAAGCTGCGCGGATGGAGGCCACCGAGAACGCGCGCAGGGCAACCGAAGAGCAGGCGAGGCTGGCGGCCGACGGCGCCAAGGCGGCCGAGCAGGCGAAAGCCGCCGAACAGGCAAGAGCTGCGGAAGCGGCCAAGGTTGCGGCAGAACGGCAGAAGCGCATCGAGGACGGAAAGGTGCTCGCCGCGGAGAAGGCCAAGGTGCAGGCGCTGGCCAAGGCTGAAGAGGAATCCCGGCAGGCTGCCCAGAAGAAACAGGCCGAAGACATCAGGCTTGCAGCCGAGCAGGCGAAGAAGGCGGAGGAGGCCAAGAAGGCGGAGGAAACAAAGATCGCCGCCGTCGCACCGGCCGATAGCCGAACCACCCAGCCGGCGCCGGCAGACATTCCGCGCCTGCTGCAGGCCGAGCTGAAGCGCGTCGGCTGCAAGGCCGACGTCGACGGCGAATGGAACGCATCCGCCCGCAAGGCGCTCACTGCGTTCAACGCCGGCGCCGGCACGAAACTTGACGCGAAGGTTGCCAGCATCGATGCCCTCGATACCGTGAAATCGAAGACCGGCCGCGTCTGCCCGCTTGAATGCGAACGCGGCTTTCGCGCCAGCGGCGATCAATGCGTGAAGATCACCTGCGACGACGGCTATGTGCCGGGCCCGAACAACGCTTGCGTGAAGCGTCCGCCCGCGGTGACCCAGCGCGAGCGAACCGCGCCGTCGCCCTCGGGCAAGCGCGGCGGCAAATGCTTTGTCTATGGCGGTACGTCGTTCTGCGAATAGAACGGCGAAGGATTGCAGCGCCGTTCGAAGTCGGCACCGCGGGCCCGCAAATTCACGTCAGCCCCGTTAAATGTTTCATTCCCAACACGAATTGGCGGTTTGCAAACACGCGCGCAGCCGCAAGTCGCACCTGCCAAAATGGGTGTGTTGAAGGGCGGTGGAACCTTCTATAAGGGGGGTCCGTTAGCTACCCCCAGTACCCCATCATTTGCGGACAACACCCCATGACCTTCACGCTGCCCAACCTGCCTTACGCCCATGACGCCCTTGGTCCCTACATGTCCAAGGAGACGCTGGAGTATCACCACGACAAGCATCATCAGGCCTATGTCACCAACGGCAACAACGCGATCAAGGGGACCGAATTCGAAGGCAAATCCCTCGAGGAGATCGTCAAGGGGTCGTTCGGCAAGAACGCGGCCGTGTTCAACAATGCCGGTCAGCACTACAACCATTTGCATTTCTGGAACTGGATGAAGCCGAACGGCGGCGGCACCAAGCTACCGGGCGCCCTGGAGAAGAAGATCAACGAAGACCTCGGCGGCTTCGAGAAGTTCAAGACCGATTTCATCGCCGCCGGCGTCGGCCAGTTCGGCTCGGGCTGGTGCTGGGTCGCCGTCAAGAACGGCAAGCTCGAGATCGCGAAGACGGCGAACGGCGAGAGCCCGCTGGTGCACGGCGCAACGCCGATCCTCGGCTGCGACGTCTGGGAGCACTCCTACTACATCGACTATCGCAATCGCCGTCCCGACTATCTCAAGGCGTTCGTCGAGAACCTCGTCAACTGGGACTATGTCGATCAGCTGTTCTCGAAGGCCTGATCTTCTCCACCGTCATTGCGAGGAGCGACAGCGACGAAGCAATCCAGCTTTCTTGTTATTGCAAAGCTGGATTGCTTCGCTTCGCTCGCAATGACGGCGAGAGATCGCTCCGTATTCCCTAAATGGGCGGGCAGGGCAGGTGAGCTATCTTCTCGTATTCCTCGGCGGTGGATTGGGCGCGACGCTGCGCCATCTCATCAATGTCTTCTGTATGCGCTGCATGGGATCAGGCTTTCCCTGGGGCACCTTCATCATCAACATCACGGGCTCGACCGTGATGGGCCTGATCGCCGGCTATCTCGCTTTCAAGGGCGAGGCCTCGCAGCCGTGGCGGCTGTTCCTGATGACGGGGATCCTCGGCGGCTACACCACCTTCTCGGCCTATTCGCTGGACGCCGCGCTGCTCTATGAGCGGGGCGAACTCATGCTCGCGGCGCTCTATGTCGTCGGCTCGGTGGTGCTGTCGATCGGCGGGCTTTTTGCAGGGCTTGCGCTGATCCGCCATCTGGCCTGACCGGGCCGCCGGCCGCATGGGCCTCCCGGGGAGGCGCATGGGTTGCGGCCTCGTAGCGTTTGCTTCGCCCCGCCGCGCGGACTAAGCAGGACGGGATATTTCACCCTCCAACCCGACTCACTTGGCAGACTCTCCCAAAGACCCGGCCGACGATTCCGCGGAAGCGCCGCGCAAGCAGCGCAAGCCGATCGGCTGGTCGATGATCTTC
>JAKFVP010000423.1 GCA_021732175.1 Bradyrhizobium sp. | reverse complement strand
ATCACCTGCTCGAGCGCCACTGCCTGGCTTTCCGCATCGCGGTCGGCGGCAAGCCTGGCATCGGTCGGAATCAGGTAATTAATGCCGCCGATCTCCATACCGTGTCCGGCATAATAAACGACGGCCCAGTCCGCCTTCTCCGCCTCGCGGCCGAACTCGCGCAGCGCCGCGAAGAACTGGTCGCGGCCGAGGTCCGCGGCGAGGTTGACGGTCTGGAAGCCGAGCCCGCGCAGCGTGTCGGCGATCAACCTCGCATCGCGCGGCGGATTGTCGAGCTTCGGCACGCTGCGATAGGCGCCGTTGCCGACAATCAACGCGACCTTGCGCGTGAGCGAAACGGCCGGCCCGCCCGGCGCCGCCGGCTTTCCGGGAGCCGGCGCGACCGGCTCCATCGACTGGCTGCGCAGCGACGGGTCCGCGGCGACGAGTGCCGCCAGCCGTTCCTTGGCAAACCGCCGCGCCACCGCGACCTCGTACTCGTCGAACTTGGTCAGCGCGGCGCTGGCGGAACGGTAGTCGGCGCGCGCGGCCGGCAAATCCTTGCGCAGTTCGTGCAACTGGGCGCGGCCGACATAGGCATTGACGAAGTTCGGGCTGAGCTTCAGCGCCTCGTTGTAATCCCTGAGCGCGGCATCGATATCGCCCCTGGCGCGATAGACGTTGGCGCGGCGGACCAGCGGACCGGAATATTTCGGATACTTCGCGAGCACCTCGTTGCAGTCGGCCAGCGCCTCGTCGAGGCGGCCCATCTCGGTATAGGTGATGCAGCGATAGCCCGGGATCTGCCAGCCTTCCGGATTGAGCGGCTTGCCTTCGGCGAAATAGGTCAGCGCGGATTCATATTGTTTGCGCAGCGTCTGCACCCGCCCGAGATTGAGCAGATTGGTGTAGCGGTTGTTGCCGCTGTTGAGCGACAGGGCGATGTTGAACTCGTCGTAGGCGCGCTGCAACTCGCCCTTGCGCAGGTAGATCAGGCCGCGATTGTTGAAGGGCGCCGGATAGTTCGGGCGCTTTTGCAAGGCGAGATCGTAATCGGCCAGCGCGCGATCGTCATCGCCCCTGTTGAAGTAGGTGAGCCCGCGCGAATTGAGGATGACGGCGTTGTCAGGATCGAGCTCCAGCGCCTTGTTGAAGGCCGCCAGCGCGCCGTCATAATCGCGCTTCTTCAGGAGGGAATCGCCGAAGTACCAGGTGGCATATGCCTTCGGCTTGCCGGTGACCTTGTCGTCCGCGATGACGGCGTTGCAGGCCGTCAGCCGCGCCGTTGCCTCCGCCTGGTTGTCCCGGCAGGTCTCGACATCGCCCGCCCATGCGGATGCGGCGACAACCGTCAGGCCGATCGACAGAAGAAAGGCGCGCAGCATTGGCGAAACGCTCCTGGAATGACCTGTTGTCGCGGGGGGAAGCAGCGGGTTCATTGTTGAAGGCGGCAGCGTCCCGGTCAAGCGCGAGTTCCCCTTCCGCTAACACCTTGGATTCTAGCCGGATTTGTTCACGAAACCGTGTCACGCGGCTCGGTAACGGGGGCGGTGCCGGCGCGTATCTTGGGTATGCGGAAAACCGCCGGCCGGTTACAAAACAGCCAAAACAACCCCATGCAAAGTAGCCAAGCGCGGCTTCCGTTCTAAACTGCATCCCAACCTGTCCTGCGAGGAAACCATGCCTAGCCGCCAGTTCAGCCGCCTTTCGCTCTGCGCCGCCGCCATCGGCGCGCTGGCCCTTGCCGCCTTCGCGATCGCGCCGTCCCGCGCTGCTGAAGAGCCGGTGATCATTCCCGTCCCCACCGTGGACGCCAGGGAAGCCGACGGCATCCAGACCGCGGTGCTGGCCGGCGGCTGTTTCTGGGGCGTGCAGGGCGTGTTCCAGCACACCGCAGGCGTCGTCAACGCCGTCTCCGGCTATTCCGGCGGCAGCAAGGACACCGCCGACTACAATCTGGTGTCGAGCGGCCGCACCGGTCATGCCGAGGCGGTCGAGGTCAAGTACGACCCGAAGAAGATCTCCTACGGCAAGATCCTGCAGATCTTCTTCTCCGTCGTGCACGACCCGACCCAGCTCAACCGCCAGGGCCCGGACGTCGGCACGCAATATCGCTCGGCGATCTTCTTTGCCAATGACGAGCAGAAGAAGGTGGCGGAGGCCTATATCGCCCAGCTCAATGCGGCAAAAGTGTTCAAGAAGCCGATCGCGACCAGGGTCGACAAGCTCGATGCCTTCTATGCGGCGGAAGACTATCACCAGGACTATCTGACGCTGCACCCGAACCAGCCCTATATTGTCTTCAACGACATCCCGAAGGTCGAAGCCTTGAAGAAGATCTTTGCCGACAACTACATCGCCAAGCCGACGCTGGTGAACAAGGCCAAGGCGACGAATTGAGGCGCTTCTCGTCATTGCGAGGAGCGGAGCGGACGAAGCAATCCAGCTTCCTTGCTGCTGCAAAGCTGGATTGCTTCGCTTCGCTCGCAATGACGGCAAAATACCGAGGAGAATCCATGTCCGACACCAAGACCAAGGTCCAGAAAAGCGAAGCCGAGTGGCGCAAGGAGCTGACGCCGATGCAGTACGCCGTGCTGCGAGAGAAGGCGACCGAACGCCCCTTCAGCGGCGAATACGAGCATGAGCACCGCAAGGGCACCTATACCTGCGCCGGCTGCGGCCAGACGCTGTTCGAGTCCGACCAGAAGTTCGATTCCGGCTGCGGCTGGCCGAGCTTCTCCAAGCCGGCGGTCGAGAGCCATATCGACGAGGAGCGGGATGTCAGCCACGGCATGATCCGCACCGAGGTGCTGTGCTCGAAATGCGACGGCCATCTCGGCCATGTCTTCAATGACGGCCCGGGACCGACGGGCCTGCGCTACTGCATCAATTCGGCAGCGCTGAAGCTTGAGCCGAAGTAAAGCAGGATAGAAATCGAACGCGATCAAATCCCCGAGCGACCAAGAGCCGGTCGCGCGGGGATTTCTTTTGCCTTTTCGGGCTCGCCCCGTGCCCGAACGAGGACATTGCAAATGCAGATATCGAAACGCGCCGGCCTGGGCCTCGCCCTCGCCTGCCTGACGGGGAGCACGATGATCGAGCCCGCAACAGCCGCCGACAAGGCGTCGCTGTTCAAGGTGGTCACCGCCAAGGACGAGATCGTGATCGGCCTGTCCGACGCCGAGCTGGCGCAGATGGACGGCAATGCCGGCGGCATTGCCAAGGCGCTGGTGGCCAAGGGCTCGCTGAGCGCCTGGCGCTATGCGGTCCGCAAGGCCGACAATGGCGAGCTCGAGATGGCGCCGCTGCACAAGATCGGCCTGATCTCGACGGAATCGCTGCGGGTGGAACCCTATCCGACGACGTTGAAGGTGCTGCCGATCGACGAGTCCAAGAAGTAAGCCGCCCTCCCCCGTCATTGCGAGCGAAGCGAAGCAATCCAGCTTCCCTTCGCCGCGGCAAGAAAGCTGGATTGCTTCGTCGCTTTCGCTCCTCGCAATGACGTTGGGGTGATCACCTGCCCTCACGACCTGCTTGTTTCCGCTAGGGAATGTGCTTTTCTTCTCCCAGCGGCTGCGCGGGCGCGGTAGCCGCCGGTTTGCGGGAGAGTGCCATGGTGTCGACGATCCTGATCGTCCTACTCATCGTTGCCCTGATGGTCGGGCTGAGCGGCCGCTTTGGCGGCTACGGCTTCGGCCACGGCCATTCCGGCATGGGGCTGATCGGCGTCGTTCTGGTCGTGCTGATCGTGCTGAAGCTGCTGCGCAAGATTTGAGACCCATAACATACTGAAAAAAATACACTTTTTGTGTGTTTGATGGAGGTATGCGCCGATTCATCATCTCCCATATTGCAGCGCAATAGGGGTCGCATTTTTGTCAAAGAAGCCTATATTAGGAGCCGGAAATGATGGGTATGGCGCCGCCGGTTGCGGGATACCGCCACCCGAATCCCCACGCTCGACCAGCCTGAAAAAGACAAGAGGTCCTCGACCATGCGTCCCATGCGTCCGTTCAACTTCAACACTTCCGCAGAACTGTTTCCCGCCGCCATCCGCAAGAAGAAGCGCGCTGGCTTTGCGTATCGCCGTTTCGGCACCGCCGCGGAAGCTGTCCAATTCGCGATTGAAGAGTTGCCGGCGGATTCGCTGAATGGCGCCTATCTGCAGGTTGAGGAAGCCCGCTTCGACCAGAACGGCATCCGCACGCTCTATGACAGCGAGGCGTTCCCGCTGCCGCGCCGTCCGCGCAAGGCCGAGCCTGCGCCGGCCTCCGAAAAGGACGCTGCCTAAAATCTGCTGACGTTTAGAGTTGCGGC
>JAKFVP010000412.1 GCA_021732175.1 Bradyrhizobium sp. | reverse complement strand
TCGCCGGCGGCCGCGCCGAAATCGGCAAGAACGACCAGGCGATCCGCACGCTGGCCGGCGCCAAGACGCTGAACGAACTCGCCGGCACCATGATCCCGTTGTTTTCCGGCGGCGAAGTCCGGCTCGACGATCTCGGCACCGTCACCGATACCATCGCCGACCGCCGCACCTTTGCCCGCTTCAACGGCGAGCCGGTGGTGGCGCTCGGTATCAAGCGCTCCAAGGGCGCCTCCGACGTCAAGGTCGCCGAGGCCGTGCAGAAGCGCATCGATGCCCTCAAGGTCGCCTATCCCGATGTCGACCTGAAGCTGATCGACACCTCGGTCGATTTCACCAAGGGCAATTACGACGCGGCGATCTCGACCCTGTTCGAAGGCGCCGTGCTCGCCGTCATCATCGTGATGCTGTTCCTGCGCGACATCCGCGCCACCATCATCGCCGCGGTGTCGCTGCCGCTGTCGATCTTCCCGGCATTCTGGGCGATGGACATTCTGGGCTTCTCGCTCAACCTCGTGTCCTTCCTCGCCATCACGCTGTCGACGGGCATATTGGTCGACGACGCCATCGTCGAGATCGAGAATATCGTGCGCCACATGCGCATGGGCAAATCGCCCTATCGTGCGGCCATCGAGGCCGCCGACGAAATTGGTCTCGCCGTGATCGCAATCTCGCTGACGATCATCGCGATCTTCGCGCCCGCGAGCTTCATGTCCGGCATCGCCGGCCAGTTCTTCAAGCAGTTCGGCATTACCGTATCGGTGCAGGTGTTCTTCTCGCTGCTGGCGGCGCGCTTCGTCACGCCGATGCTGGCCGCCTATTTCATGAAGGACAACCACCACGAGGATCCGCCGCCCGGCTTCATCCTGACCAAGTACCACAGCCTCGTGACCTGGTCGGTGAAGCATTACTTCATCACCATCCTGATCGGCTTCGGCGTCTTCGCCGCGTCGATCTGGAGCATCACGCTGCTGCCGCAGGGCTTCCTCCCCGCGCAGGACTCCGCGCGCTCGCTGATGGCGTTGGAACTGCCCCCCGGCACGCAGCTCGCCTATACCGAGAAGGTCACCGAGGAGATCGTGGCGCGGCTGCGCAAGCGGCCCGAGGTGAAGAACATCTTTGTCGACGGCGGCCGCGTTCCGCCGGGCACGCTGGAAGTCCGCCGGGCCTCGTTGATCATCAATTACACGCCGAAGGACCAGCGCAAGATCACCCAGCGCGAGCTCGAGCTTTCGATCAGCAACGAGCTGACGAACATTCCGGACATCCGCTTCTGGTTCCTTGATGAGAACGGCCTGCGCGCGATTTCGCTGGTGGTGACCGGCATCGACAGCAACATCGTCAACAACGTCGCCAGCGAACTGGCGACGCAGATGAAGCGGATTCCGACCGTCGCCAACGTGATCTCGGAAACCTCGCTCGACCGGCCCGAACTGCGCATCCGGCCGCGCGCCGAACTCGCCGCACGGCTCGGCGTCTCGACCGAAAGCCTGTCGCAGACCATCCGCGTCGCCACCATCGGCGATGTCGGACCTGCGCTGGCGAAATTCGACGCCGGCGACCGCCAGATCCCGATCCGCGTCCAGCTCGAGGATTCCGCGCGCGGCGACCTGTCGATGCTGCAGCAATTGCGCGTGCCACTCGGCCAGCGCGGCGAGCGCGGCGGTGTGCCGCTGTCGGTCGTCGCCGACATCCAACTCGATCAGGGCCCGACCAGCATCAACCGCTACGACCGCGAACGGCAGGCCACCGTCGCCGCCGATCTCGTCGGCAATGCCGCGCTTGGCGATGCCACCAAGGCGATCAACGACCTGCCGGTCATGAAGAGCCTGCCCAAGGGCGTCAGGGTCAGTCCGTCCGGCGACGCCGAAAGCCTCAACGAGCTCTCCGAGGGCTTTGCGACCGCGATCACCGCCGGCTTGATGATGGTGTATGCCGTGCTGGTGCTGTTGTTCGGCACCTTCCTGCAGCCGCTCACCATCCTGTTCTCGCTGCCGCTCTCGATCGGCGGCGCGGTCGGCGCGCTCTTGCTCACCGGCAAGCAGCTCACCACGCCGGTGTGGATCGGCATCTTGATGCTGATGGGCATCGTGACCAAGAACGCCATCATGCTGGTGGAGTTCGCCATCGAAGCCATCAACGAGGGCAAGACGCGCCAGGAGGCGATGATCGACGCCGGCATGAAGCGCGCGCGGCCGATCGTGATGACGACGATCGCCATGGTCGCCGGCATGATGCCTTCGGCGCTGGCGGTCGGCGCCGGCGGCGAGTTCCGCTCGCCGATGGCGCTCGCCGTGATCGGCGGCTTGATCTTCTCCACCGTGCTGTCGCTGGTTTTCGTGCCCGCCATGTTCATGTTCATGGACGATGTGGGCTCGCTGATCTGGCGCTTCGGCAAGCGGCTGATCGTCAGCCACGGCGAAGACGAAGAGCCGCCGTCCGGCCGTCATCAGGCGCCACCCGCCAAGGGTCCGCCCGCGGTGCCCCCGGGCGTCGCGCCCGCGGCGGAGTGAGACCGACACAAGACCTTCCGTTGGCGCGATGATGCTGTTGCCCAATGCAGCCGATGCCACCCTCGATATTCGCAAAATCGAGGACTATTGCTTGAGCTTTTCTCATCCCCGCGGACGTCACAAGGCGCGAGTCTTTCGAGAGGCGCTCAATCTCACGCGCAAAGATGCGGCTTGGTTGCGAGATGCTTTGCTTGCCGCTGCTCGCACTGCCCAGGTATCGCCTGCAGGACAGGACGCATACGGCATCTATTGGCGGTTCGATGCAACGATCACGCGACAAGACAAGAGCGCCGTGGTAAGAACCGTCTGGATGGTTCGGACCGGCGACGCCGTACCCGCCTTTGTGACTTGTTGGGTGCTGTAATGGCAGAAACTGCACCAGTTATGCTGGACGTGGTGGCGTTGCTGGCGGATATGCCCGACCGGCGACTCGCGCGCGGTCAAGTCGGGACCGTCGTACAACAACTCGACGATGCAACCTCCCTTGTCGAGTTTAGCGACGAGCAGGGACAAGCATATGCCATTGTCCCTTGTCCTCGCACGGACTTGCTTACGCTTCACTACGTTCCCGAGGAAGCCTGAGAATTCAGTCTCGCCCTCTCGTACCTACTCGTTCCGGGCCACCGCGGTCAGCTTGTTCAGATTGTTGAGCAGGATGCGGCCGCGCTGCAGGTCCAGGATGCCGTCCTTGCGCCAGAGCTGGAGCTGGCGGTTGACGCTCTCGCGGGCGGCGCCGACGAACACGCCGAGTTGCTCCTGCGAAATATGAACCTCGGACCCGAAATCGGCGGCGAGCGCGCACAGCCGCCGCGCCAGGCGCACCGGCAGGGGCTGCAGCATGGATTCCTCCATGCGCTCGCTCTGCCAGCGGATGCGCTGGCACAAGAGCATGATGATCTTGATCGCGACCTTGGGCTCGCGCTCGAGGAAGGCGAGAAAATCCTCGCGGCGCAGCACGAACAATTCGGTCGCTTCGCCGGCGGCGGCGTCCGCCGAGCGGCTCTGGCCGTCGAGCACGGCGACCTCGCCAAACAGGTCGCCCGGGCCCATGAAGTTGAGCGTCAGCCTGCTACCATCGGACGCACCGGTCTCGATGCGGATCTGGCCGCGGCGTACGCCGAACAGGGCGTCGCCCGGGTCGCCTTTCTGGAACAGAACCTCGCCCGCCGCCATTTGCTGGGTATGGCACAGGCCCGCGATCCGCTGCAGTTCGTCGGACCCGAGGTCCGCAAACATCGGATTCATCTTCAAAATGACCGCAAATTCGGCCTGTTTACTCATGGCAATGCCTTTTCACGTCGGGCTTTGGGAATCGCAGCTGTCGCATGGTTCGGCGGTGGAGAAGTGTGCCATAAGTCACATATCTTTGCAGTCCCCCCGTTTTATTTTTGCCCCCTCTGAGCGGCCCGGCTGATCCGGGCTAAGCTTGCTTGCCTGTCTGGAACGTCAAATGAGAGCACTGAAAATCGCAGGCGCCGCCCTTGCTGCCGTGATCGTCGTGATCGCGCTGCTGCTGGTGGTCGGCGTCCCCTCCTCCTTCCTGACATCGCATATCCAGGAGCGCGTCGAGCGCGACACCGGCTACAAGCTGACCATCAACGGCTCGACCAAGATCGGCATCTGGCCCTCGCTCAACGTCACCTTGAAGGATGTCACGCTGGCCGACCCGAAGGACCGCGACATCACCAACCGCCTGACCGCCGCCAGCATCGAGGCCGACGTCACCTTGTCCAGCGTCTGGGCCGGCAAGCCCGAGATCTCCGAGCTCGTCATCGTGCGTCCCGTGCTGAACCTGCCGCTGCAG
>JAKFVP010000040.1 GCA_021732175.1 Bradyrhizobium sp. | reverse complement strand
CTTGTCTATTACAACAACCTCAGGCCTCATCAGGCCCTCGCAGGACAAACCCCGAAGGCCTTCGCCGCCACCAAGCCCACCGCGATCCAATCAGCGAATTAGTGAACATCGACAGCAATGACGTGGAGGGAGTGAGGCGCGACTCACGAATTGACGTGTACGAAATCCCGCAGCAGCGGATAGATCTCGTTGTTCCACTTGCGGCCCGAGAACACGCCGTAATGGCCGACGCCGGCCTGCATGTGGTGCACGCGGCGATAGGCGCGCACGCCGGTGCAGAGGTCCTGTGCCGCCAGGGTCTGGCCGATCGAGCAGATGTCGTCCTTTTCGCCCTCGACCGTCATCAACCCCATGCGCTTGATCGCCGCCGGATTCACGGGGCGGCCGCGATGCATCAGTCTGCCCTGCGGCAGCAAATGCTCCTGGAACACGTCGCGCACGGTCTCGATGTAGAACTCGGCGGGCAGATCCATCACGGCGAAATATTCGTCGTAGAAAGTCTTGATGACTTCCGCCTTCTCCTTCTCGCCCTTGGCGATGTGATGGGCGAGATCCATGTGCTGCTTGATGTGGCGCTCGAGATTCATCGAGACGAACGCGGTGAGCTGCACGAAGCCGGGATAGACCTGGCGGAACGCGCCCTTGCACTGGAACGGCACGAAGTTGATCAGATTGTCTTCAAACCACTTGATCGGTTTGCTCTTGGCGAATTCGTTGACCTTGGTCGGCAGGATGCGGGTATCGATCGGGCCCGCCATCAGGGTCAGCGTCGCCGGACGCGCCGGGTGATCGTCCTCGCACATGACCGCGGTTGCCGCCAGTGCCGACACCGAGGGCTGGCAAATCGCCACCATGTGCGAGCGCGGACCGAGCTTGTCCATGAAGGTGATGAGGTGGTCGGTGTAATCCTCGAGGCCAAAGCGGCCGTGGGCCGGCGGAATGTCACGCGGATTGTGCCAGTCGGTGATGTAGACGTCGTGGTCCTGCAGCAGCGTCTTTACGGTCCCGCGCAGCAGCGTCGCGAAATGGCCGGACATCGGCGCGACCAGCAGCATGCGGGGCTGCTCCGGTGTGTCCTCTTTCTTGAAGTGCAGCAGCGAGCCGAACGGGGTGGCATAGGCGACCTCCTCCGTCACCGCGACCTCGCGGTTGCCCACCATGACGGTGCCGATCCCGTAGTCCGGGCGGTGATAGGTCAGCGCCGACCGGGAGATCAGCTCCAGCGCCGCGGCAAGCCGTCCGAACATCCGGTCCGAAGTGCCCTGCGGCACCAGATTGAGGTATTTCAGTGCGTTGGCTGCCCCCGAACGCCATGGTTCGGTGAGGTCCATGTGGTTCTGGTAGGCCTGGTAGATCATTGACATCATTCACTTCCGCCCCTGCCACCCTGGCCATGCAATATCGGAGCCAAGGCGGCGGGCAGAGCTGTGCGGAACTGGCACGTCGCTTGCTGCAAAACGGGGGGACGGATCGCCCGGTCCGGGCCGGGCGTGCACGCGCCGACGCGGTAGCGTAGGTTGTGCCGGCCGGGGATGTAGCGTGAGGGAAGGGGCCCGATGGCGAAGACCACACTGACCATCAGCAGCAAGAACTACTCGTCATGGTCGCTGCGCGGCTGGCTGCTGGCGAAGTTCGCCGGCCTCGAATTCGAGGAGGTCGTCACCGCGCCTGACGATCCGTCGGCGCGGGCGGAAATCCTGCTGCTGTCCTCCTCGATCCTGGTGCCGTGCCTGCGCCATGAGGGCGCGACCGTCTGGGACACGCTGGCGATCGCCGAATACCTCAACGAGATTTGCCCCGATGCGGGCCTGCTGCCCGAGGATCGCGTGCAGCGCGCGCATTGCCGCTCGATCTGCGGCGAAATCCATTCCGGCTTCACCACGCTGCGCGCCTCGCTGCCGGTGAATCTGAAAGGGCATTTCCCGGGCTTCAAGATCTGGTCGCGCGCGCAGGCCGACATCGACCGCGTCTGCACCATCTGGCGCGAGTGCCTTGCCAAGTCGGGCGGGCCGTTCCTGTTCGGCGCGCGGCGCACCATGGCGGATGCGATGTATGCGCCGGTCGTGACGCGCTTTGCGACCTACGACGTCAAGCTCGAGCCGAAGCTTGCGGCCTATGCCAAGACCATCATGGCCATGCCGGAAATGCGGGAATGGATCGACGCCGCCCTGGCCGAGCCCGCCGATATCGAGGAGCTCGAGGTCGAATATTAGGCAGAGCTGCCTGCGCCGTGCGCGGCGGCCGAGCTGGCATGGCCGGCATGGACGTGCGCGGTAACCGCCTCCGGGTGGACCGGCGGATTTGCTTGCCAATCATTGGCTTTGCTGCAGCTGGCGCCTGTATCCCGCAGTGCAGCTCAACTGGCGCGGTTTTCGCATAGCAACATTTCAGCCGTGACCGCAACGACGCGCCGCTGCCGAAAATTTGGACGCCCCGCCTCGCTGCGCGCTCACGAACGCGAACAATGGAGGCGTCAATGTCGTCCCCCGAGGAATTAACCCTTGTCGTCGGCCGCTGGCTGCGGCCCGTTGTCTTCGTTCTGGATGTTGTGCACCGCCTGAAGGCTGTGGCGATATCTAGCCGTGAACAAGTGAGTACAGCGCGCCATCACTGATTCGGGCGCGGTTTGTTCGAAGCGCGTTCCGAAGATTAAGAAGGGCCTGCGCCTGCGTTGCGTTTTGACACAGGTGCGGGCCTTTTGCTCATGTTTGCGCATGATCTTTTCGGAAAACCGCTGCACACTTTTCCGGATCATGCATGCTCATGCCGCACCGGGCTGCCGGACGCGCGGCAGCCGCCAGCCGATCACCGTTGCCTCTACCGCATCGCCGGACTTGTCATTGTGCCAGCGGCCGTCGACAAAGCGGCAGGCGAACGGCAATTGATATGTCCCGCTGTGATCCTCGCACAGCACCTCGACCGGAATTTCCGGCGGAGGTGCGCCGAGGCCGTCGAATTGCGCCAGCCGCTTTTCCCGCGTTGCCATTTTCGATCCTATCCACATTCTGCAAATACAGGCATCCGCCCCGGCCGGTTCCCCCGGATCACCTGGCACCAGCACAGGCGATGAATGCGGTACGAGTGTGGTATCTGTGCGGGTGCATGTCCGAGGCGTGCAAATTGACGTGATCGCTTTTTGATGGGGATTTCATGAACGGCCGGATCGTTGCCGTCGCCGCCTGCGCGACGTTCATGTTGGTGGCGAAAGCCGGACATGCCCAGGACGTGCCAGGCATCGAGATCTGCACGGTCGAGAAGACCATGGAGCGGCGCACGTCCTGCCTGCAGAGCAATGTCGACTTCCTGCAGAAGACCATCACCAAGCTCGCGCTCGACAATCAGCGCCGGATCGACGCGGCGAACCGCCAGGTCGATGCGCTGAAGGCGAGCGTCGTGTCGCTGGAGAAGATCGTCGAGGAGCAGAAGAAGACAATCGAGGAAGTGAAGAAGGCGGCGGAGGAGGCGAAGAAGGCGCCGGCGGCGAAAGAGGGCGCGAAGTAGCGGAATGCGCCAGCCGCGAATGTTCCTTCGTGCCGGAGCAAGGACTGTCAAACGCGGCGCTGCTGCAGCGGGCATGATGGGTGCGCTTCGAAGGAGACAATCAAGTCCATGGATCCTGCCCAGAAGGCGCTCTGGTATGTCGAAGGGCACCTGTCGGACGCGCTGACGCTCGACGACGTCGCTGCCGTCGCCGGCGTCTCGCGCTTTCACATGGTGCGGGCGTTCGGCGAGGCGACCGGCATGTCCGTCATGCGCTATGTGCGCGCCCGCCGCCTGACCAAGGCCGCGCGTTCGCTCGCCAAAGGCGCGCCCGACATCCTGACGCTGGCGCTGGATGCGGACTACGGCTCCCACGAGGCATTCACCCGCGCGTTCCGCGACCATTTCGGCGTCACGCCGGAGCAGGTTCGCGCCGCAACGTGCCTCGACAAGCTCGTTCTACAGGAGC
This sequence comes from Bradyrhizobium sp., assembly GCA_021732175.1. Classification (GTDB taxonomy): domain Bacteria; phylum Pseudomonadota; class Alphaproteobacteria; order Rhizobiales; family Xanthobacteraceae; genus Bradyrhizobium. The sequence goes on along the minus strand of JAKFVP010000040.1, from coordinate 381 downwards.
CGATCATGCTGGACTCGACCCCCGCGACCAATCTGCAGCCGCCGCGCTTCGCCACCGCCAGGGCCATGCTCGTTGCCGGCGTCGGCGAGCGCTACAATTTCTGCGACAATGGCGGCGCCAACATTCCCAATCAGTGGAACCAGTTTCACCAGAAGGTCGGCGACATCGCCAACCGCGTCGGCAAGCTCGCCTTCGGCGTCTGCTGCAATGGCGATGATTCCGGCAATTTCGATTACATCGCCGGCGTCGAGGTGTCCGACTTCTCCGACCTGCCGCGCGAATTCGCGCGCGTGCGGATTCCGGAACAGCGCTACGTGGTGTTCACGCACGCCGAGCACATCTCCACCATCCGCCGGACGGTGATCGCGATCTGGAATCAAT
>JAKFVP010000148.1 GCA_021732175.1 Bradyrhizobium sp. | reverse complement strand
GTTCTACGGCACGCTGGGCCTGTCGTTCGGCGAATTGCGCGCGAATACATTTGGCCTCTCCGAATCCCACACCAATGTCGGCTGGACCGCGGGTGTCGGCGCCGAGTTCGGCTTTGCGCCGAACTGGAGCGCGAAGATCGAATATCTCTATGTCGATCTCGCCAACAGCAATTTCGTCATCACCGGCGCCTCGCATGGCCTCAGCTTCGGCTCCATTCGGGCGGGGGTGAACTACCGGTTCTGAAAACAAGACGTCCGACAACAATACGTCCAACAAGAATACTTGGCTTAACGAACTTCCGGCCGCCGAAAGTGGCCGGAATTTTTTGCGTCCGCTTGCACGATCGTCCGAACGACGCCATCCGTTACGTGGTGACGTGGATGCCTGGATCAAGATGTGCCAGACGCGCTTCGCGCTTTTGCCCGAGGGCGAAGCTAGGAGGAGAGCACGAGGTTGACTGCTTTCGGGCCCTTGCCCTTCTTGTCCGGTTCGACCTCGAAGCTGATGCGCTGCCCTTCGGCGAGATCCTTCAATCCGGCGCGTTCCACGGCCGTGATGTGCACGAACACGTCGCGGCCGCCGTCATCGGGCTTGATGAAACCGTAGCCGCGTTCGCCATTGAAAAACTTGACCGTACCAGTCATGGCCATCGGGAAACCTCCCCCGTCTGCTTTGCCGGCGCACAATCCTGCGCTCGGCCGACCGGACAATCGCTGCCGGAAAGCATGGCCACCTTGACGGATCGCAACCCAATTTGCGTTTTCCGCCCGGCTGTTTCTTAGGCCTTGTCACTCCGCCGCAACCATTCGCGGAAGCGGAACGTAAAGCCAGTCCCAACAGGCCAAGCATAACCCGGTTCCCGGCGGGTTGCCTATGGCTTTGATGGCCGCAGCGCCCCCGGGCCATGCCGGATAAGGGCTTACGGCTTCGGCACCTCCAGACGGAAACGGCCGGCGCCGCCCTGACCGAGCGGCTTTTCCAGCTCGGGGAGGATGGTCTTGAGTTCCCCCTGCAACGTCCACGGCGCATTGACAATCAACAGGCCGCAGGATGCCAGCGGCCCGCCGGCTTGCTGCGGCGCCACGGAGAATTCGCACCGCAAGCACTTGCCGGCGGGCTTCGAGGCGGCGGCGGCTTGGGCGACTTCGCGCGCCAGGGTGTCGGCGGTGCGGCGGCTCTTGACCGGGTACCAGATCAGATAGCTGCCGGTCGGCCATTTCTCGTAGGCGGCGGCAAAGCCTTTTGCGAGCTGCTCGAACTCGTCGCTGGCCTCGAACGGCGGGTCGATCAGGACGAGGCCGCGCCGCTCTTTCGGCGGCACGAAGGCGGTCAGCGCGGTCCAGCCGGAGAGGTCGACCACGCGCGCCTGCTCGTCGCGGCGCAGCGCATCGATCAAGAGCTTGCGCGCATTGGGCTCGAGCTCGCAGGCGGTCAGCCGGTCCTGCGGCCGCAGCAGCGCGCGGGCGATCAGCGGCGAACCCGGATAGGCCTTGAGCTCCGCGCCGTTGTTGAAGGCCCTGACGATGTCGAGATAGGGCTTAACCAGCGGCAACGCCTTTTCCGAGAAGCGCGCCTGCATGATGCGCGCGATGCCGGTGCGCCATTCGCCGCTGCGCTCGGCCTCAGCTCCGGTGAGATCGTAGCGGCCCGCGCCGGCGTGGGTGTCGATGATTCGAAAGGCAGCCGGCTTCTCCTGCAGATAAAGCAGGATGCGCGTCAGCACGATGTGCTTGAGGACATCGGCGAAATTGCCGGCGTGGAAGGCGTGGCGGTAGTTCATTCCGCCTTCGCTCTATGAGCTTCGGCGAGACAAGGGGCATCGCGCTGCAGCGGCATGCTCTAACCCCCGCGCACCGGCGGCATCAGCATCTTGTCGCGGCGGCAGGAACGGCGCTCGTTCTCCTCGCAATCGCGGAACTGCAGGTCCTTGCTCATGCAGATGCGGACTTCGCTGAGCCGGCGCGAGTCGCAGGTCACCGAGATCGCCTGCGCGCTGAGGCCGGGATTGACCCGGATGAAATCGGCTTGCAGCTCTTCCGGCGAGATCAGCTTGGGCCGCGACAGCTGCAAAAGCTCTTCCGGGATCTTCACCGCGGCGCGCGCCTTGCGGATGGTCTCGAAATAGGCGCGGGCGCCGAGCCCCGAGCACGTACCGTGCTTGTCCCACTCGTTGTAGATCAGCCCGGGCGCCGGCATCAGGTCGAGCATGGAGACCATGACGCCCCGCTCCAGCCGCGGCGAGGGGCGCCGGCAATATTCGGGAAAGCCGCGGTCGTATTGCGGCCACAGCCCGTGCACCACGAAGGAGAACGGCCGCTCGCCGCATTGCGCGCTGGAGCGGCCCGCATTGCCGCGCTCGGCGGCGGCCTCGCAAAAAGACGGCGACCAGGACAGCGCCAGAACATAGAAATCGAACTGGCCGGGGGCGTTCTGGCGGGCGTCCTGCGCCGAGGCGGCGGCGAGGAAGGCCGGGGCGAGCAGGAAAATCAGGGAAACGGCAAGCCGAAAAGCCAGCCGCGAAAAGCCATGAAACGAAAAGCCTTGAAACGAAACGCCTTGAAGCATGGACGCGCCCTCGCACCGGACTGCCATCAATCTAGCAGACGATGAGAACATTTCAAGAACAGATTTGAGGTTGCTGCCGGCGACCCACCGAATCAGGGCCGGGCTGCCTTGCAGTTCGGATTCCAGGCCCAGTTGCGGTCGAGCCCGGTCACGCACCATTCGACGCCCTGGCCGAAGCCGGCAAAGCCGCCGTCCTCGATGATCGAGAAATGCACGGTGCGCATCTTGCCGTCGGAAATCATCGCCTGCGCCGTGCAATAGCGGCGCGGGATGTTGTCGGACTGCCAGGGCCGGAACGCGGTTTCGTGGATATTGCCGTAGGCCGTGATCACCAGCGGCGAATTCCAGAAGGTGCTTTCCTTCTCCTGGAACTGGGAGGTGATGGTCGGCAGCGCGCTTTCGCACGGCGCCACCCGGCCGTCGTAACGCGGGCCGTTGAGCCAGAAATTCAGCTCCAGCGGGTTGGCCGCCTGGGCTTCCCCGAACGAAAGCATGCCCAGCAGGGCAAAGGCCGCCGTGAGGACGAATTTCTTGGTCGTTTTCAACAGGTCGCGCATGGGCATCCGCTTTCACGGTCGATTTGGCCGGACGGTGCCGCGACGGGAAGGGGAAATCAAGTGCAGGGGGGCAACACCTGCAAGGAGTTCGTCGTGTCACGGCGCTGCCATTCTTTCCAGCGCTGGCGCAAGGCTTTAAGGTGCGGCCACGGAAATGGAGTCGATGATGCGAAACATTGCGGCCGCTTGCCTTGTGGCGATTTGTGGAATGCTGGCCTCGGCGCCGGCCAGCGCCGACTGGGTGCCGCCCGTCAAGGGCAACGACACCGGCGGCATCATCGCCTTTGCACTGGCCCAGCAGTCCGACGCCCGCCAGATCGCGGTCGACCACTGCGCCTATTATGGCAAGGTGGCGAAATTCCTCGCCGTGCAGGCCCAGCCGGGCGGCTACATCTCCTTTGCCTGCCGCTGGGTGCCCTACGGCGCCACTGAGCGGCCGCTGGTGGTGCGATACTAGACGATCTCCAAGACATTCAGACGGGAGTGCGCCGCATGACGCGATTTTCATTGGCGACCGTGCTCGGCTTGCTGGTGCTGCTGCCTGCGGTGAGCGCACAGGCCGTCGACCTGCCGACGCGCAAGGCGGGGCTGTGGGAAATGAAGATGGTGCGCACCGGCGGGTCGGTGCCCGACATGACCATGCAGCACTGCACCGATGCGACCACCGACAAGCAGATGAGCACGTCGTTCTCGCCGGGCAAGGAGACCTGTTCCAAGCAGGACATCCAGAAGACCGCGACCGGCTATGTCAGCGATTCCGTCTGCAGCGTCGCCAGCATGACCATCACCTCGCATGCCGAGATCACCGGCGACTTCAACTCCGCCTACACGGTGAAGTCGACCTCGCGCACGGAAGGCGCGCCTTCCGGCATGCCGCGCGACTCCACGACGACGATCGAGGCGAAATGGCTCGGCGCCTGCAAGGCGGACCAGAAGCCCGGCGACATCGTGATGCCCGGCGGCATGAAGATGAACATCATGGATCTGGAGAAGCTCAAGGCCATGATGCCGAAGGGCATGCAGAAGTAGCGTCGATCCCTCAGCCGTCATTGCGAGCATAGCGAAGCAATCCAGCTTTGCTGCAGCAAGAAAGCTGGATTGCTTCGTCGGGCGTGTAAGTTTTTCGAGCGGCCGCCGCGGATTGCAAGGTACTGTATTGGAGCTGGGTGGTGGGGTGGTTGGCATCAAGCGGCCTTCAGGACGCGTCGGCTGAGCGCCCACATCATGTTGTGAG
>JAKFVP010000403.1 GCA_021732175.1 Bradyrhizobium sp. | reverse complement strand
ATCGCCAGTGAAATGCCGATCGATCTGATCGCTTCCCGACCCCAAGCCGATTTCATCAAACGCACTGCCTCAACTGTCCTGCTCCCGGCGCCCCGGGATCACCGGGGCACGTGATAAGGGTGCCGGCCAGTTCCGGCAAGCTCCGCTGCCGGCTCTGGGCCGCTAGTCCGACGCCGGTCCGCACCAGCCGGGCAGATAAACCGCATCGTGGCTTTTCGCCAGCTCCAGTCCCTTCTCGATTGCCCTGGCGAAATTGTCCTCCACCATCTTGCGCGACAGCCGGCGGCGAAAGAAATCCGCCCACAGGAATTCGCTGAAGGGTGTCGTGTCCTTGGCGAATCCGCCGGCGCGGCGCAACTCGCCGGCAAGGCTGCGGAACGGATCATCCTTCAGGTCCGCTATCGATTTCGGAATGTCCTTGAAATGGCGCCGCTCGCCCTTGGAGTCGTAAGGATAAGCCCAGCGCTTGTTGTCCATCACGCCCCAGAAGGCATCGCGATCGACCATCGACAGGTTGCCGATGACGGTGACGAGGATGTCCTTGACGCCCTCATCGTGCAGCGCGCGCGCCAGATGGTGATGGTCGACCACGTAGTAGCGTTCGTCGGGGCCGAGCACGACCGGGATCATGTGCTTGCCGATCAGTTCGGCGCGCTTCTTCTCGGATTTGTGCTCGCGCCAGCGCTTGCGCTTCTCCTTCACTTCGCGAATACCGACCGTCATCTGGGTCGGACGCAGCGACAGGATCGGGACCGGATGAACATAGGGTTCGCGGACGTTCGCCATGGCAAGAACTCCCCTTGGAGCCGGGATCGGGGGCGACCGGTTCCATTATGTCACGGCCGTCAGGGGCGCAAAATGCCTGCCACGGGGTTGGCGCAGTGCATCAAGCACAGCTTCGATCACATTGATGTGCCGTCAACATTCACTGTGAGCGGCGCGCTACCCGTGCTAGAAAGTCAGGCCAACACGTTCGGACCACAGCATTGAAAACCCAGCGGCCCATCAGCTCGGATGACGACCACCGTGTCGTCAAGTTCCGGCCGCGTACCTCGGCGCAGCCGCCCGGCCGCAGCGCGCAGGAAGTTCGCCACGAGGCCAAGGATCTGTCGGCTTACGAGCGCAAGGGCGAGGAGCCCGACGATTTCCGTCACCGCATGCTGGCCAACCTTGCCGCCTTCGCCTTCACGGTGGCGCTCACCGCGATCGGCATCTGGCTTGCCGTCAGCATCGCCGAACTGCGCAAGAACCAGGATTGCGTGCTGATGGGGCGCCGCGACTGCGCCCAGATTTCCTCGATCCCGCGCGGCTGATTTCACCCGTTCCCAAGGTCGCCAATTCAGGCAATTCCGGTCCGGCAGGGCCGGCCAAGCTCCATTGAACTCAGGCCCCCGCTCCGTTATACGGGCACTCGACTCCGGATCAGGGAAAGCGGGCATTCCGGGGCGACGGGTCCTCACGTCCCCCAACATCACCGGAATAATCCCCAGTATATCAAAGGCTTAATGATGTCCTCAACATTCGATCAGATCGCCAACATTATCGCTGAGACCTGCGACATTCCGCGCGACACGATCAAGCCGGAGAGCCACGCCATCGACGATCTCGGAATCGACAGCCTGGACTTCCTGGACATCGCCTTTGCCATCGACAAGGCGTTTGGAATCAAGATGCCGCTGGAGAAGTGGACCCAGGAGGTCAACGACGGCAAGGCCACCACCGAACAGTATTTCGTGCTGAAGAATCTCGCCGACCGCATCGACGAACTGGTCGCGGCCAAGAACGCGGGCGGCGCCGCCACCTAAGGCGCCGGCCATGAATCTCGACTATTTTCAGCTGATCGATCGCATCGTCGACCTCAACCTCGAGGCCAAGACGATCACGGTTGAAGCCCGGGTTCCCGAGAAGCACACCATCTTCGAGGGGCATTTTCCCGGTTTTCCGATCATGCCCGGCGTCCTGCTGACGGAAGCAATGGCGCAGAGCTGCGGCTGGCTGATCCTCGGCGTCCTGAAGTTCGAAAGGATGCCGTTTCTGGCCATCGTGAAGGAAGCCAAGATGCGCGGCTTTGTGAGCCCGGGACAGGTGCTGACGATAGATGCCACGCTCGAGCACGAAGGCTCGGGCTTCGCCGTTGCCAAGGCGAAAGGCCGCATCGGCAAGGATCTGAAGTGCAGCGCTGAGATCACCTTCGGACTTGCCCCTTTCCCCGGTCCCGAGTTTCGTACCCACATGGACGCGATGGCTGACAAGATCGGCTTTCCGCTGCAGGCGGTCGTGCAATGAGCGTGCCCAAGGAAGTCTGGATCACCGGCATCGGTATCGTGTCGTCGCTGGGCGAAGGGCTGGATGCGCATTGGGAAGCGCTGAACGCCAAGCGCATCAATATCGACGAAACGCGCTTTGCGCCCTATGTCGTCCATCCGCTCGCGCCGGTCAGCTTCGATGCGCAGATCCCCAAGAAGGGCGACCAGCGCCAGATGGAGGCGTGGCAGCGCATCGGCGTCTATGCCGCAGGGCTTGCGCTCGACTCCGCAGGGCTCAAGGGAAACCAGGAAATCCTGTCCCGGATGGACATGATCGTTGCGGCCGGCGGCGGCGAGCGCGACCTCGCGGTCGATCTTTCCATCCTTACCGCCGCCGCAAAGGGCAATCTGGCGCCCGGCTTCCTCAACGAGAAGCTGATGAACGACCTGCGCCCGACGCTGTTCCTGGCGCAGCTCTCCAACCTGCTCGCCGGCAATATCGCCATCGTGCACGGCGTTTGCGGCACCTCGCGCACCTTCATGGGCGAAGAAGCGGCTTCGATGGACGCGGCGCGCATTGCGGTCGCGCGCATCGAAGGCGGACAGAGCGACATCGCACTGGTCGGCGCCGCCCATAATGGCGAGCGGCAGGACCTACTGATCCTCTACGAATTCGGCGACTTCAACCTGAAGGGCAAGTATGCGCCGGTGTGGGCGCGCGACAAGGCGCATGGCGGTTTCGCGATCGGCTCGGCCGGCGCGTTCCTGGTACTGGAATCGCGCGAGCACGCCGAAGCCCGCGGCGCCAGGCCTTACGCGAAGCTGAGCCGCGTGGTCGCCGACCTCGCGCAGCGCAAGCAGGCGGGCGCGGTGACGAGATCGCTCGAAGCGATGTGGCCGAAGCTCGGCCTCTCCAGCGACAGCGGCTATCTGATATCAGGCTCGACCGGCGTCGAGGCCGTGACCTCGGAAGAGAAGGCCTTTCTGCAGAATCACCCCGGCTACGCCGTGCGTTCCACAGGGACGATCTTCGGCCATACGCTGGAAACCCAGTTTCCGCTCGGGCTGGCGCTGGCGGCGCTCTCGATCTCGCGCGGCGCGATGTTCCCGCCCAACGATCCCACCGGTTTCGAGGTTGAAAAGGCCGGCGCGCCGAACCAGATTGTTGTCGAGGGTGCCGGCCACTGGCAGGGCGAAGGCCTCGCTTTGGTCGAGGCAGTCAAGTAACCACCACGCAGGCTCCGCTGGGCCGGACGCATGCGCCAGACGTTGACGGGGGACCTATGTCAGCACCGCGTGATAAACTGGGCCGGCCGATTGTCGTCGTCACCGGCATGGGCGTCGTCACCTCGCTTGGATCAGGCAAGACGGACAATTGGGACAGGCTGACATCGGGCCAGTCCGGTATCCGCACCGTGACCCGCTTTCCCATCGACGGCCTGAAGACCACCATGGCAGGGACGGTCGATTTCGTTACAGCCGATTCATCCACCGCTCTTACCGAACGCCTCGCCCACATCGCGACCGATGAAGCCCTCGCGCAGGCCGGCCTCGGCGCCAAGGGCGATTTCCCGGGACCGCTGTTCCTGGCGGTGGCACCCGTCGAGACCGAATGGCCGCAGCGTTTCCAGCTCGGCCGCGCCGTCGGCAAGCCGGATTTCGGCTATCCGGAGCTGCTGCAAGCCAGCGGCGGCGGCAGGTTCGCCGATTTCCACCATCGCTTCATGTTCGGCTCGATCGCCAGCAACCTTGCAGAGACCTACGGCACCAAGGGCTCACCGATCTCGCTGTCCACGGCTTGCGCTTCGGGCGCGACCGCCATCCAGCTCGGCGTCGAGGCGATCCGGCGCAGCGAGACCGACGCGGCGCTGTGCGTCGCCACCGATGCCTCCGTCAATCCCGAAGCCATGGTCCGCTTCTCGCTGCTGTCGGCGCTGTCAACCCAGAACGATCCGCCGCAGGCGGCTTCAAAGCCCTTCTCCAAGAACCGCGACGGCTTCGTGATGGCCGAGGGTGCAGGGACGCTGGTGCTGGAAAGCTACGACGCTGCGGTTGCGCGCGGCGCAAAGATCCTCGGCGTCGTCGCCGGTTGCGGCGAGTTGACCGACTCCTTCCACCGCACC
>JAKFVP010000032.1 GCA_021732175.1 Bradyrhizobium sp. | reverse complement strand
TCGACATTGGCGGGCGGCCGCGCCAGACCCAGGCCAAGCCCGCCGCGCCCAGGCGCACCGGGAGTGCCGCCACGGGGCCGCGCCGGACGCAGCAGCAGGCGAGCACGCTGGAACGCCAGCCGCCGGTGGTTTTCATCAACACGAGCGGTTACGGCGCGGCGAGTCTCTACCAGTCGCCGAACGGGCAGACCGAAACGACCATCGACCGCAGCCGGTTCGAGAACCGTCCGGCCTTCTCGGTCGCCGACATACTGCGCGACAGTCCGGGCATCTCGATCAAGCAGGGCAACGGCCCGCGCGACTTCGGAATCTCCATCCGCGGCTCCAACGCCCGCAACGGCTTTGGCATCCGCAACATGGTGATCTTCGACGACGGTTTTCCGGTGACCCAGCCGGACGGTCTGTCGCGGAGCGATCTGATCGACCCGCACGCCTATGGCGCGATCGATGTCATCCGCGGCCCGTCCTCGGCGCTCTACGGCAATTATGCGACCGGCGGCGCGCTCAATTTCCGTACGCGATTGGGGCGCGACATCGACGGCTTCGAATACGGCGTCGAAGGCGGCAGCTTCGGCTATCTCAACAATTATCTCACGGCAGGAAAGAAGGTCGGCAACTTCGAATATTCGTTCTTCGGCAGCGATGTTCGCGGCGGTGGCTATATCCAAAACAGCTGGTTCAACACCCAGACGGTGAATTTCCTGAGCACATTGCAGGCATCGCCGGACGACCGCTTGACCTTCAAGCTGATCCACAACGACCTCGCCACGCAACTGCCGGTGCGGCTTTCGATGAACCAGTACATTGTGAATCCGTTCCAGGCGGGGTGCGAGACGACGGGGAGGTTCGGCTGCGGGACCGCGTCGCTATTGGTCAACGGCTTCAACGGACCAAGGACCCCGGTGACCGCGATCGCCGCCGGGTTCGGCCGCGACGATCGCCGCACCATCGTTGGCGGGCGCTGGGAGCACGATTTCGACAACACGACGACCTGGCGCAACCAGTTCGTGTTCGACGACCGCAACATCAATCAGCCGACGGGTGCAACGAGTGCGATCGGCGATTTCCCGTCCTACAATTTCATGAGCGACGTGACGAAGCGCGGCGAGATTCTCGGGATGGAATCGGCCAGCTATTTCGGAACTTTCTTTAACACGCTGACGGCGTCGAGCGACACGCGCAATGTGATGCCGGGTGGAAACGCGAAGCTCGGGCTGTTGCAAAGCAATCTCTACAGTGTCACGACGAACTACGGCTTTCGCGCGCGCGAGGAATTGAAGCTGAATCCCGCGCTCACGGCCGTTGCCGGTATCGGCTGGGAGATGACCCGGTTGCACGGAATCAACACGGCCTACGCGTATCCGGCCATCAACAATCCCGCGGTCGTTCTGCCGACCGTCCTGACGGCAAGCCCGGAATTCCAGAACACGGCGCCTGAACTGGCGCTGCTCTACAAGCCGGACAATGAATGGCTGCTACGCGCGCGGGTGGCGACCGGCTACGGCACGCCGCAGGTCGGCAATCTCTTCGTGTTGCCGAGCGGAGCGCCGGGTAGCAATACAGCGCTGACGTCGCAGACTAACCTCGGGTATGACCTCGGCGTCGACTGGACGCCGAACAGCGCCGTGAAGGTGAGCGCGACCGCCTTCTACGAATTCTTCCGCAACGAACTGGTGAGCCAGGCAACGCCCGTCGGCGGCGTCAGTTACACCTTCAACGCCCCCCGATCCGAACACCGCGGCGTCGAGTTGGCTGTTGATTGGCGCTTCCTGCCGACCTGGCGGTTTACCACCGCCTATACCTATCTGGACGAAATCTATACCGATTACACGGAATCGATCGGCAATTTCAAATTCAACCGTGTCGGCAACAAGATTCCTGGCATCTCGCCGAACGAGCTGACGGCACGGCTGTCGTGGGATGAAATCTCGGGGCCGGCACGCGGCCTCGGCGCGTTTGTGGAAGTCGTGTGGAAGGATTCTTTCTACATGGACAATGGCAACTTCCTGAAAGCGCCGGGCTACGAACTCGTGAACGCCAACATCCACTACAAGACCGATCTCGCCTCGGAATCGCTGAAGTCGCTCAGTCTGTTCCTGGAAGTACGCAATCTGTTCGACCGCACCTACATCGCTTCGGCAAACAACATCCAGAACACGCTGACGAACGGTCAACAGAATGGCGGCGCGTTTCTGGCGACCAACGGGTTCAATTCCATCTACGCCGGTTCTCCGCGGGCGTTCGTGGCAGGCATGAAAATCGCGTTCAGGTGATCGAGATGCGAAGGACAACAACAATGAAAACGGCATTGATCGCAACAGCGGCGTTCGCCCTCTGGCAAAACGCCGCGTCGGCGCAAATGCATCATCAGCACGGCTCGGAAGCCGCCTGCGACGAGGCGGCGCTGCGTTGCGCCTCGAAAGTTACGCCGGCCTTTGCATCCGATGGCACGCTGTGGCTTGCCTGGATGGCAGGCGGCAAGATTTCCGTGGCGAGTTCGCGCGACGCCGGCAAGAGCTTCTCTGCGCCGGTCGAGGCGACGCCGGAGAAGCTTAATCTGGATTGGGGTCCGGATGCGCGCCCGAAGATCGCGATCGACGCCAAGGGCGGCATTGCGCTGGCGTTCTCCATATTCCGCGACAAGGCCTTCAACGGGCAGGTGCTGGCCACGCGCTCGGATGACGGCGGCAAGAGCTTTGCCGCGGCGAGGCCGATTACGGTCAACAACGAAAGCCAGCGCTTCGAAACGATCGGTTTCGACAACAAGGGCGAGCTGTTCGCGGCGTGGCTCGACAAGCGCAACCGCGTGCCTGCCAGGGAGGCCGGCAAGAAGTATGAAGGTGCTGCACTATATTTCGCGTCCTCGACGGACGGCGGCGCGAGCTATTCCGATGCACGGATGGCGATCGACAACACCTGCGAATGCTGCCGCATTGCGCTCGCGTTCGATCCGTCCAATCATCCAGTGGTCGTGTTCAGGAATATTTTTGAAGGCGGCATCCGTGATCACGCGGTCATTGCTTTCGGTGATGCGGCGACGCCCGGAGAACCGCGCCGCGTTGCGGTGGATGACTGGCAAATCGCCGCATGCCCGCATCACGGTCCGAGCCTTGCGATCGCGGCAAACGGCTCGTATCACGTGAGTTGGTTCACCAGTGGCAGGGCGCGCAAGGGGCTATTCTATGCCTATTCGCGCGACGGCGGCAAAAGCTTTTCCGCGCCGCTTGCCATCGGGGATCCAAAGCGATCGCCATCGCGCCCGTATATGCTGTCCGGGCCGCACGGGTTGGTGATGGCATGGAAAGAATTCGACGGCGAGAAGACCACGGTAAGCCTGATGACGTCGAAAGATGACGGGGAGAGCTGGAGCAAGCCGTTGGCTATCGCCGGGACGTCAGACGCCTCGGATCATCCGCTGCTGGTGACCGACGGACGGCGAACTTATCTATCCTGGATGACGAAGGCGGACGGCTATCGCTTCATCCCGATCGGGGACGGTTCATGAGACGGGAATCTCTTGCGCTCGCTCTGCTGCTCGCGCTTCTGATGCCGGCGCCTGCGCAGGATTCGGCGACGCAGCTCAAGCCCTTTGGGCGCGGTAGCTGGCATGAGTTGACGAAGGCACACGCGGGCCGTCCGACCATCGTGCATTTCTGGGGAGTCACCTGCGGGCCTTGCAAGGTGGAGCTGCCGCAACTCGGCGCGTTCATGAAGGACAATCCCGGCATCGACATGGTGACTGTCAGTGCCGACTTCGTTCCGAACCTGCCTGAAGCGACCCGCGCGATGCTGGAACGCTCCGGCCTGTCGCTGGCCGAGAACTGGATCTTTGACGGCTTCGCCGATCGCCTGCGCTTCGAGATCGATCCGACCTGGCAGGGCGACATCCCGCGTACGCTGCTGATCACACGCGAAGGCGAAATGACGACGATCGAGGGCTCGGCCGAAATGGCCGACCTCGCGAAATGGTCGGAGCGGCAGCTTGCCCCCAGGAAATGATATCCCCGCATTGAAAGAGATGAACGCGATGAAACAAATGTCCCGTACGATTGCATTGGCTGCCGCGCTCACGACGCTGCTATCCGCGCCGCTCCGCGCCGAAGATGTCAAGGCCGGCGATCTCCTGATCACCCAGGCCTGGAGCCGGCAGACGCCATCGGGCGCCAAGGTGGCCGGCGCTTACCTCACGATCGAAAACAAGGGCACGATGGCCGACCGCCTCGTCAGCGGCAGCGCCGACGTCGCCGGCCGCTTCGAAATCCATGAGATGGCGATGGACGGCGGCGTGATGAGGATGCGTCTGCTCGACAATGGGCTAACCATCGATCCCGGCAAGACCGTCAAGCTCGCGCCGGGCGGCTACCACGTCATGCTGATGGACCTGAAG
>JAKFVP010000210.1 GCA_021732175.1 Bradyrhizobium sp. | reverse complement strand
AGGAGCTCGACGACGCCAAGTCGTATCTGAAGGGCTCGCAGATGCTGGCGCTCGATACCTCGTCCAAGCTGGCGCAGGCGCTGCTGCAATATCAGCTCGACAAGCTGCCGATCGACTATATCGAAAAGCGCAACGCGCTGGTCGACGCGGTGACGCTCGATGACGCAAAGCGCGCCTCGAAGCGGCTCTGGGGCCAGGGCCTGCTCACCGTGGTGGTCGGCCGCACGCCACAGGCATCGGCGCAGCCCGTGGCGCCTGCGCCCAAGGCGAACTGATAAGGCGAATTGACGAGGCGAACTGGCGGCTTTTCCACAAACCCGCCCGTCGCCAAACGCGCGTTTCACGCGTTTTGCGGCGGATGTGCTACATGTCCGTCACCTCGGATCACCGGTGACACATGCTGCGGGTCTCCCACAACCTCGCGATCGACGAAGCCGACATCGACATCGCGTTCGTCCGCGCCGGCGGCCCGGGCGGACAGAATGTCAACAAGCTCGCGACTGCAGCCCAGCTTCGTTTCGACAGCAACAAAGCCGTCTTGCCTGACGACGCCCGCGCGCGGCTGATCCGGCTTGCCGGCCAGAAGATGACCAAGGACGGCGTGATCGTGATCCGCGGCGATCGCTACCGCACCCAGGAGCGCAACCGCGCCGATGTGATCGATCGCCTGGTCGAACTGCTGCAGGACGCGCTGGTGCGCCCGAAGCCGCGCCGGGCGACCAAGCCGACATTCGGTTCCAAGCAGCGCCGCCTCGAAGGCAAGAAGCGCCGCGGCGACATCAAGGCCGGCCGCGGCTCGCGCGGTTTCGACGACTAATTTCCCGTGTGAGGGCGCGTTCCCATCCCCGCAGGTTCTTGCGATAGAACATGAAAATCCCTCTCTGGCGCTGACGAGAACCGTTCGTTCCCGCTTCCATAGAGGCTGACAGCGCCGACAAGGGTTCGCGCGCACACAGGTTTTTTCAGCTCCGGGTTCGCGCTTTGCGGCCCGAGCGACTACAATTGCGGGCCATGCCCGTCCGCCAGCTCCCTGAACAGGTCGTCAACCGCATCGCCGCCGGCGAGGTGGTCGAACGTCCTGCGAGCGTGGTGAAGGAGCTGGTCGAGAACGCCATCGATGCCGGTGCCAGCCGGATCGACATCTTCACCGACGGCGGCGGCCGGCGCCGCATCGGCATCACCGATGACGGTGGCGGCATGACGCAGGGCGACCTTGCGCTCGCCGTGGAGCGCCACGCAACCTCCAAGCTGGACGACGAGGATTTGCTGCGCATCCGCACGCTGGGCTTCCGCGGCGAGGCGCTGCCCTCGATCGGCGCGGTGGCAAAGCTCGGCATCACCACGCGCCATGCCGGCGAACCGCATGCCTGGTCGCTCACGGTCGAGGGCGGCGTCAAATCCGGCATCATGCCGGCCGCGCTCGGACACGGCACCCGCGTCGAGGTCAGCGATCTCTTTTACGCGACGCCGGCACGGCTGAAATTCTTGAAGACCGACCGCACCGAGGCCGAAGCGATCCGCGAGGTGGTGCGCCGGCTCGCGATGGCGCGGCCCGATATCGCGTTCACGCTGGCGGGCGAAGAGCGCGCGCCGGTGACCTGGGCAGCCGCACTGCCTGGCGCGCCGGGCCGGTTGACTCGTTTGGGCGATATCCTCGGCAGCGACTTTCGCAGCAGCGCCATCGAAGTGCGCGCCGAGCGCGACGGCGTCGTCGTCGAGGGCTTCGCCGCTGCGCCGTCACTGACCCGGGCCAACGCGCTTGGGCAATACCTCTTCGTCAATGGCCGGCCGGTGCGCGACAAGCTGATCCTCGGTGCGGTGCGCGCGGCCTATGCGGACTATCTGCCGCGCGACCGCCATCCCGTGGTGGCGCTGTTCGTCACGCTCGATGCGCAGGAAGTCGATGCCAACGTGCACCCGGCCAAGACCGAAGTGCGCTTCCGCAATGCCGGGCTGGTCCGTGCATTGATCGTCCACGCCTTGAAGGAAGGCCTCGCGCGCGAAGGTAAGCGCACGGCGGCCAACACCGATGGCGCTGCGATCTCCGCCTTCCGGCCTGCATTTGCGCCGCCACGTCCGGGCAATTGGGACTGGCGGCGCTCGCCGTCCTATCCCGCAGCACCGCTGCCGAGCTTCGAGGGTTCCGCAGCGCCGGCTTTTGCCGAGCGCGAACAGCGAACCTTCGACGTCGGCGCACCGTCCGCCGATATCCGCTTCGAAGAAGCGCCGGCCGCCGACCTGCTCGATCGCCCGCTCGGCGCTGCACGCACGCAGATTCACGACACCTACATCGTCGCGCAAACCCGCGACGGTCTGATCGTTGTGGATCAGCACGCCGCCCATGAACGCATTGTCTATGAGAGGCTGAAGGCCTCGCTGGCGAAGAACGGTGTGCAGCGGCAAATCCTGCTGATCCCCGAGATCGTCGAGCTCGATGAGGCAACTGTCGAGAAGCTGCTCGATCGCGCCGAGGAGCTTGCCTCCTTCGGGCTCGCCATCGAGTCCTTCGGCCCCGGCGCAGTCGCGGTACGCGAGACGCCTTCACTGCTCGGCAAGACCAATGCCGCCGGCTTGCTGCGCGACCTCGCCGAGCACATGGCCGAATGGGACGAGGCGCTGCCGCTTGAGCGCCGCCTGATGCATGTGGCCGCCACCATGGCCTGCCACGGCTCGGTCCGCGCCGGCCGCCGCCTCAAGCCCGAGGAAATGAACGCGCTGCTGCGCGAGATGGAAGACACGCCGAACTCCGGCCAGTGCAACCACGGCCGGCCGACCTATGTCGAACTGAAGCTGAACGATATCGAGAAGCTGTTCGGGCGGCGATAGTCGGCATCACATCCGCGCACTCAACTGTCATCACCCGCGAAAGCGGGTGATCCAGTATTCCAGAGACGTTAGTGCTGGTGCCGACAGGCCGCGGCGTACTGGATCGCCCGGTCAAGCCGGGCGATGACAACTTCATTTGCCACGCAAAAACACAAACTCCGTATCGTCATACGCCCGCCGCTCCAGCTCCTCGAAGCCATCGGGCGTTGTGAATGCGGCGGCCTTCGCTTCTTCCACCACCAGCAGCGCGCCCGGCGTCAGCCAGCCGCCGTCGCGGAGCGCAGCGAGCGCTTTCTCCGCCAAGCCTTTTCCGTAGGGCGGATCGAGGAACACCAGCGAAAACGGCTCGACCGGATGTGCGGGTCCGGGATCGGTGGCATCGCGGCGATAAACTTTCGTGACGCCGCCGAGGCCGAGCGATTCCACATTGTTGCGCAACAGCGCACGCGCCTCCGAACCATTGTCGACGAACAGCACGAACTTCGCCCCGCGCGAGGACGCCTCGATGCCGAGCGCGCCGGTGCCGGCAAAGAGATCGAGCACGCGCGCACCTTCGACCGGATTGTCGTAGGCGTGCATCAGGATGTTGAAGACCGACTCGCGCAGGCGATCCGCGGTGGGGCGGATCTCGCGCGATGATGGCGAGGCCAGATTGCGGCCCCTCAATCGTCCGCCGACCACCCGCATCGATTACTCGTCCCGGGGCTTGAGATCGCGCTTGCCGTGATAGCCGCGCTTGGGACGGCGCGGCGGGCCGTAGCCGGCGTGCTCATCCTCGTTGCGGGCACGCGCTTCCTCGCTGCCGGTGCGCTGCACCAGCACGCGGCGGCCCTTGCGGTCGGCGATCAGCCCGCTCTTGCCCTTGGGCTTGAACGGTTTCTTGCCGCGCGGCTCTTGTTCCCCCTCGCCGGCCTCGTCCTGCTCCGGCCGCGCGAAATCCGCGCCTGCGAGTTTAGCCACGCGCTCGCCAAGCTGTTCGCGCAACACCCGCGTCTTGACTTCCTCGACCTGGCCCTCGGCGAGTTCGCCGAGCTGGAACGGCCCGTAGGACACGCGGATCAGGCGGTTCACCTCGAGGCCGAGATGCGCCATCACGTTGCGCACTTCGCGGTTCTTGCCCTCGCGGATCGCGAACACCAGCCAGACATTGGCGCCCTGATCGCGCTCCAGCGTCGCGTCGATCGGTCCATACTTGACGCCATCGACCTCGACGCCCTTCTTCAGTTCGTCGAGCTGCGCCTGCGTCACCTCGCCATGGGCGCGCACCCGATAGCGCCGCAGCCAGCCGGTGTCCGGCAGCTCCAGCGTCCGTGCCAGCCCGCCATCATTGGTCAGCAGCAGCAGGCCCTCGGTGTTGAAGTCGAGCCGGCCGATCGAGATCAGCCGCGGCAGGCCTTCCGGCAAATTGTCGAACACCGTCGGCCGCCCCTCGGGGTCGGCATGCGTCGTCATCAGCCCGCGCGGCTTGTGATACATGAAGAGGCGCGTGCGCTCGCGCGGCGGCAGGTTCTTGCCGTCGACGGCGACAACGTCGTTCTCGGTGACATCGAGCGCCGGCGAATTGA
>JAKFVP010000208.1 GCA_021732175.1 Bradyrhizobium sp. | reverse complement strand
CTGAAGCGTATCTTCGCCAAGCTCGGCGTGCGCCGCCGCGGCAGCGTCGCCGGCCTGCTCTCCAGGCGCTACTGACGGGGGTTCCAAATGCCCAGTGACAGTCCCACAATCGAGATCCCGGTCAAACCCACACCGTTTCGCCACGGCATGCCGCGCCTTGCCGGCCGGCTTGCTGGTGTCGGCAGCATCAAGGTCGCCACTCTGGGATCGTCGACCTTTGCCGGTGAGGGCGGCATCGTCCCTATGCCGCAGCGGCTGGAAACCGCGCTCCGGGCCCACTATCCCGGCCGGAATTTCGATGTCCTCAACCGCGGCGTGGGCGGCCAGGATGCGCCCGAAGAGCTACGCCGCATGCAGCGCGATGTTATCGATGAACGCCCGTCGGTCGTCATCTGGCAGGTCGGCGCCAACGCAGTCTGGAAGATGCAGGATCTCGATGCGGTCGCCCAGGCCATCAGGGATGGTCTTGCGATGCTGGCCGAGGCTTTTGTCGACATCGTGCTGATGGACCCTCAATACGTTCCGGCGATATTGACGCCGGACAGGATCGCGGGAGCCATCAAGATGGTCAGGTTGATCGAGCAGGCGGCGGCGGACGCGAGCGTTCCAGTGAACGTTTTCAAGCGCTTCGATCTCATGCGTAACCAGTATGAGGTCGAGCGAATCTCGTTCGACCGGGTGCTTGACCCCGGCGATTTTGACCGACTGCATCACAGCGACTGGAGCGTCAACCGCACGGCGTGGTTATTGAAGGATTGCATGGCGGACGCGGTGAAGGCTACGCCTCCGGCCGCGGCCGCGTAGTCCGCCGCGCACCTTACTTGTTTGCCGGCGCGGGCAAGCGACCGAACAATTTCTCCATCGCCATGCCGATCGCGAGCAGCCGCCGGTCGCTTCCTGCAGGACCATCGAGCTCGATGCCGACAGGCAGCTTGCTGGACGCGCCGAGCGCGACCGGGATCTGGATGCCCGGCACACCGGCATTGGAGCCGGGGTCGGTGTTCTGGATGAACAGCAGGAAATTCTCCAGGCTGGAGGAATCCGGCTGTGCTGATATGGCAACCTTCGGCACCGTCGGAAATACGATGGCGTCGAGCTTGTTCTTGGCGAACGTGTCCTTGTAGAGCGCCTGCAGCGCGGGACGCGAATTCTTCATGGCGTCGTCATAGGCCGGCTTGGCGTCGACCACCGTGTTGTTCGGCCCCGGCAGCTTGCGCGGGATCACCAGCCCGTCATAGGTGCCCTTCACGTCGGGGCTTGCGATGTCCTTGGCAAGCGCTGCGATATCGATGCCGGCGCCGCTCTTCCTGAGATAAGCGACCATGTCGTCATAGGCCTCATAGAGCGCGAGCGGAAAGCCGATCTTGCCGTTGAGCTCGCCGAGCTTGGGCATCTCGACATCGACGATGGTAACCCCGGCGGATTTCAGCTTGTCGAGGCTGGCGCGGAACGCGGCTTCCGTATCGCCATCGAGATTGGCGAGCATGGACTTGACCACGCCAAGCCGGACGTCCTTGAGGTTGGCTGGCGAAACAGTACCGCCGCCTGAGATGACGCGGTCGAGGATGGCAACGTCGGCGACGGTTGCGGCCATCGGACCTGCGGTATCGCGGGTGTGCGAGATCGGGGCGATGCCACCTTGCGGATAGCGGCCGACTGTCGGGCGCAGCGACGCACAGCCGTTGAACGCGCAGGGTACGCGCACCGATCCGCCAGTATCGGTGCCGAGGCCTGCGGTCACGATGCGTGCGCCGACCGCAGCGCCCGTTCCCGATGACGAGCCGCCTGCGATTTTCGTGGCGTCATAGGCATTGCGGACGCCGGGCTCGGCGCCGGTCTTGAAGGCCGCGTTGTAGCCGGAAATGCCGAATGCCAGCTCGTGCATGTTGGTCTTGCCGATGATGATGGCGCCGGCGGCGCGCAGTTTTGCCGCGACGGGCGCATCCTTCGTCGGCACAAAACCCTTGAGCGCGGGCGTGCCCGCGCTGCTCGGCAGGCCCGCCACCTCGATATTGTCCTTGATGACGATGGGCACGCCGCCGAGCGGCTTGCAGCCGCCTTTCTTGCGGCTGGCATCGAATGCGGCGGCGGCTTTCATGGCGCCGGCTTCATCCAGCGTGATGAAGGCGTTGAGTTTCGCGTTGGCTTTTGCACGCGCAATCGCCGCTGTGGTCAGCGCCGTGCTCGTGATCTTTCCTGCACAGATGTCTGCCGCAGCTTGTGTTGCGGTCAACGTGTCGAGATCAGGCGCAGCTTGTGCCGCTGCCGGCACTGGATAGCCGGCGGCCGCGATGACCAGACTTGCGGCGACTGAGCCGAGCGCGAAGTTGCGATAACCCATGATGCCCTCCCACAGGTTCCGGGTGGATGTCAGGATCAAGCTTAGCTCCGGCCGGCGCCAGTGCCTGTCCTCATTTCTGGGGACGCGCGCCGGAAGGGCAGGATTACTGCTGCTGCACCTTGATGTTGGCTGTCTTCGCGACCGCGCCCCATCGTTCCGTTTCGGAGCTGATGATCTTTGCGAATTCCTCGCTTGAGTTTCCGATTGTATCGATGCCGAGCGGCTTCAGCTTCGCGATCACGTCGGGCAGCTTTGCGATCCGCATGAATTCGCCTTCCAGCTTCTTGACAATCGCCGGCGGGGTGCCCTTCGGCACCAGGATGCCGCTCCACAGCACGGCCTCGACGTCGGCGCCGGCTTCCTTCAGCGTCGGCACGTCCGGCAGGTCGTCGATACGTTTGGACGTGGCCACCGCAAGCGCCCGCACGGTGCCGCCCTTAATTTGCGGGAGCACCGGGCCCGCGTCGGCGATGGTCGTGGTGACCTGCTCGGAAACGACGGCCAGCACCGATTCATTGGCGCTCTTGTAGGGAATGACTTGCATCGGCGCGCCAGTCTTCTGCTTGAACAACTCGGTCACCAGCTGGAACGTGGCGGATGAAATTGCATAATTGGTCCTGTCCGGATTGGCCTTGGCATAGGTGACGAGCTCGGACACCGACTTGATCGGAGAATTGGCGCTGACGATCATGATCAACGGAAACGAAGTGATCTGCGACACCGCGACGAAATCGTCCACAGCGTAGGGCAGCTTGTCGTAGAGGACGGGATTGACCGAAATGCCGCTTGCGCTCATCAGCAGCGTGTAACCGTCCGGTGCGGCCTTGGCGACATAGTCGGTTGCGACGATGGCGCCGCCGCCCGGCTTGTTCTCGACAATCACGGGCTGACCGAGACTTTCCGAAAGTTTTTGGCCGAACGCGCGCGCGATGACGTCGTTGCCGCCGCCTGCGGCAAAGCCGACGATGATGCGGATCGGCTTGGCCGGATATTCCTGGGCGTTGGCGGGCGCCGTCAGCGAGAGCAGGCCGATCGTGCCGATCAGAAGATGCTTCGTAAAGACTTTCATCGGATTGCCCCTTGCTATCTCACAATCGCGTCACGTGAACATGCAACACCGCAGCCTTGCCGTCATCGACAGCGGCAAGGCAGCGGTCGATCGCAGCGGCAAGCGCGACCGGCTCGGTCACGCATTCGCCATGCGCGCCGAAGGCCTTTCCTACTTCCGAAAAGTCGCGCCGCTCGCCCTGCCGACCCGACATCAGCCGCGACTGGAACTGATCGGTCTCGGCCGCAATGCCCTTGGGATAGACGCGCTGCGTCGCCGACTTCACGGCCTGCCAGCCGCCATTGTCGAGCACGACGGTCAGGATCGGGATCTGGTACTGCTGCGCCACCGCGTAGACGCTATCCGGCGAGGAGAAATGGAACCCACCGTCGCCGATCACCTGCACGACGCGGCGATTTTTCCGCGCCAGCCGCAATCCCAGCGCCATGCCGCCGCTGAAGCCGAGCCCGCCGCCGGCGAGGCCGACATAGCTTTGCGGCTTTGTCCGTTTGACATGCTCCTGCAGCACCGGCCCGTTGCGGATGGCTTCGTTGAGCACGACGTCGTCCTGCGAAATCTTGCCGCTCAGGGTTGCCAGCACGAAGGCGGGGTTGAGCGCGCCCGTAACACCCTTGTTGGCGCTGGCCGCGGCGCGCTTCTGCGCAGCCGCCGTTCGCGCGCCGTCCCAGCTCGCGATACGATCGGCAACGCGGCGGCGGAATTTGTCGTCGGCACGTCCTTCAACGGCATCGCACACCTGTTGCAGGATGATGCTGCTGTCACCCTGTACGCGGATATCGGTGGCAAAGCCCCACATCGGGAAGTCCGCCTTCAGCGGATCGAGATCGATCTGAATCCATTTGATCGCTGCGGCACTTCGGGCGGCTTGCGGCACAAAGGGCACGTCGGTGTCGAGCAGCAGGCCGAGATCAGCGCCCGCGAGCAAGGCCAGCGGATCGGAACCGGCAAAGCAGGGCGAGTCCTGCGGTATCCGCGTCGGGG
>JAKFVP010000131.1 GCA_021732175.1 Bradyrhizobium sp. | reverse complement strand
GTGCCGCGCCGCCGCGTCAACGCGAAAGCGCTGACGATGCCGAATATGCGCCCGATCCGCGCGACCGCAGCATCCTCGCCGCCATCGAGGACGGTCTGCCGCTGGTGGAAGCGCCATACCGTGCCGTCGCCGACCGGCTCGAACTCGACGAACGCGACATCATCGGCCGGCTCGATCACCTCCGCGCCTCCGGAATCGTCACGCGATTTGGCTGCGTCGTGCGGCACGACAAGCTCGGCTACCGCTCCAATGCCATGGCCGTCTGGGACGTGCCGGACGAGCAGGTCGACCGGATCGCCCGGAGTTTTGTCCGCAACCCGAAGGTCACGCTGTGCTACCGCCGGCCGCGGCATCCGCCGCTCTGGCCCTACAACCTCTTCTGCATGGTGCATGCACGCTCGCGCTGGGATGCCCATGCGGTCCTCGACGAGCTTAACCTCGAGGCCGATACCGGTTTGTTGCCTCAAGCCGTGCTGTTCTCCAGGCGATGCTTCAAGCAGCGCGGTGCGGTGTTCTCCAGAACAGCGGGGCTGAACTGATGGCGTTCCTCGATCCCACGGCGCGTGCGATCGTCAATGGCCTGCAGGGCGGCTTTCCGCTGACGCCGCGGCCGTTTCGCGACGCCGGGAGGGATCTTGGCCTGAGCGAAGATGAACTTATTGAAGGGATCGGCGCGCTCGTCGACAGCGGCACGCTCAGCCGTTTCGGGCCGCTGTGGAACGCCGAGCAGATCGGCGGCGCCGTTTGCCTCGCGGCGATGGCGGTGCCGGCGGAACGGTTCGAGGCCGTCGCTGAACAGGTCAACGCGCATCCTGAGATCGCCCACAATTACGAACGGGCACATCAGCTCAACATGTGGTTCGTGGTCTCCGCGGATGATCCGCGCCGGATCAATCAGGTGATCGCTGATATCGAGCAGGAAACCGGTCTCAAGGTCCATGCCATGCCGAAGGCGCGTGAGTTCTTTGTCGGCTTCCGGGTCGAGGTATGAAGATGCTGGATGCGATCGACCGCCGCCTGATTGCCGCGACCCAGCAGGGCTTGCCGCTGGTGCGCGAGCCCTACCGCGAGCTCGCCGGCCGGCTCGGGTTGGATGAGGCCGAAATCATCGCCCGGCTGAAGCGACTGCTGGACGACGGCGCGATCCGGCGCATCGGCGCCATCCCCAACCATTACGCGCTGGGCTTTACGGCGAACGGGATGTCGGTGTGGGACGTCGCGGACGAACTTGTGGCCGAGATCGGCGCCAGGGTCGGCGCGCTCGACTTCGTCACCCATTGCTATGAACGGCCGCGGCATCTGCCGCTGTGGCCCTACAATCTGTTCGCCATGGTGCATGGCCGTAGCAGCGACGAAGTCCACAGCAAAGTCGGCGAGATCGCCGCACTGATCGGGCCGGCGGCGTGCAGCCATGACGTGCTGTTTTCCACCCGCATCCTGAAGAAGACCGGCCTGCGCATTGCCGCCTGAGCAGGGGAGCCGACGATGTTTCGCCTCAGCCATTATCTTCGTGAACTGGACGAGCCGCCGCCGTCGGGTCCGGTGCGCCAGCCGCCCGGGCCGGTGGTGATCTGGAACCTGATCCGCCGCTGCAACCTCTCCTGCAAGCACTGCTATTCGATCTCCGGCAACGTCGACTTTCCCGGTGAACTCTCGACCGAGGAAGTCTTTCACGTCATGAACGATCTGAAGATGTTCCGCGTGCCGGTGCTGATCCTGTCCGGCGGCGAGCCGCTGATGCGGCGCGATATCTTCGAGATTTCCGAGCGCGCCAAGGCGATGCAGTTCTATGTCGGGCTCTCCAGCAACGGCACGCTGGTCGACGCCGGTCTCGCCGACCGCATCCGCGACATCGGCTACGACTATGTCGGGATCTCCCTCGACGGCATCGGCGCCACCCACGACCGCTTTCGTGGCCGCGCCGGCGCCTACGAGGAAGCGCTCAATGGCCTCAGGCTGCTGCGCGACCGCGGCATCAAGGTCGGCGTCCGCTTCACCATGACCGAGGACAATGCCGCCGAGCTGCCGCGCCTTCTGGACCTCGTGGAGCGGGAAGGCTTTCCAAAATTCTATCTGTCGCATCTGGTCTATGCCGGCCGCGGCAACAAGAATCGCGGCACCGATGCGGCATGGCAGACGACGCGCGAGGCCATGGACATGGTGATCGCGCGCGCCTGGCGCTGGGCGCAGGCCGGCAGCGACGTGGAGATCGTGACCGGAAATAACGATGCCGACGCGATCTACCTGCTGCAATGGGCCGAACGCACCGTTCCGCAGGCGGTTGCGGGGCTCCGCGAGAAGCTTCTGCGCTGGGGCGGCAATTCGTCCGGCGTCAACGTTGCCAATATCGACAATCTCGGCAATGTCCACCCGGACACGATGTGGTGGCACTACAATCTCGGCAATGTCCGGAAGCGGGCATTCTCGGACATCTGGTCGGATCTGTCCGATCCCGTCATGGCGGGATTAAAGCAGCGCCCGCGGCAGATCGGCGGCCGCTGCGGGGCCTGCGCGCATTTTGCGATCTGCAACGGCAATACCCGCGTGCGCGCGCTGCGGATGACCGGCAATCCCTGGGCCGAGGATCCCGGCTGCTATCTTACCGATGCGGAGATCGGCCTTGCCGAACCGGTCGAGCGCGTCCGCACCAGCGCCTTTCGCGGAGTTCGCCATGAAGCGCCGATGTCGTATTAGCGCGTTCGGCGCATTGATCGCGCTGCTGGCTTGCGCAGCCCCGGCCGCCGCACAGCCGGATGCCGCCAAGCTCTACGGCGATCACTGCGCGCAGTGCCATGGCGCCGATCGCCTCGGTCAGCTCGGACCGGCCTTGCTGCCGGAAAATCTCGGCCGGCTGAGCGGCGCCCGCGCCGTTTCCGTGATCGTGAATGGCCGCGCCGCCACGCAGATGCCGGGCTTTGCCGGCACGCTCAGCAACGAGGAAATCTCCGCGCTTGCTGCCTACATCGCAACGCCGCTCGCGTCGGTGCCGGCGTGGGGCGCGGTGGAGATTGCGGCAAGCCGCGTGATTCATGGTTCGGCGCCGGCACTGGAGCGGCCGCGCTTCGATGCCGATCCGAAAAACCTGTTCGTCGTGGTCGAGGCCGGCGATCACCACGCCACCATCCTCGATGGCGACCGGTTTGAGCCGCTGACGCGCTTTGCCACGCGGTTCGCCCTGCATGGCGGCCCGAAATTCACCCCGGACGGACGCTACGTGTTCTTCATGTCGCGCGACGGATGGGTCAGCAAATACGACCTGTGGACGCTGACCATGCTCGCGGAAGTACGGGCCGGCATCAATGCGCGCAATATCGCGATCTCCCGCGACGGCAAGCACATTGCGGTCGCCAACTATCTGCCGCGCACGCTGGTGATGCTGTCGGCCGAGGATCTGTCGGTCGAGAAGATCTTTGACGTCAGGGACAGGAAGGGCAATCCGTCGCGGGTCTCGGCGGTGTACCAGGCGCGGCCGCGCGACAGCTTCATCGCCGCGCTGAAGGACGTGCCGGAGATCTGGGAAATCGCCACCGATCCGAATGCGCCGCCGGTCTATTCCGGCCTGGTGCATTCCCACGAGAAGGGCATGATCGAGGCGTTGCCGTCGTCGCAAGGCCTGTTCGCGCTGCGGCGGATCGAGACGCCCGAGCCGCTCGACGATTTCTTCTTCGATCCGCCATACCGTAACCTGATCGGCTCGGCACGCGAGGGCAGGGCCGTCGTGGTCAATCTCGTGGTCGGGCGTGACATCAAGCAGCTCGACATGCCCGGCCTGCCGCATCTCGGCTCCGGCATCTCCTGGAATCTGGACGGCCGGCCGGTGATGGCAACGCCGTTGCTGAAGGAAGGCCGGATCAACGTGCTCGACATGCAGGACTGGTCGCTGCGCAAGACCATCGAGACGCCGGGCCCTGGCTTCTTCATGCGCAGCCATGAGAATTCGCCCTATGCCTGGACCGACAGCATGATGGGCGCGAAAAAGGACACGCTGTCGATCATCGATAAGCGGACGCTGGAGATCGTGCGCAGCGTCACGCCGGAACCGGGCAAGACCGCCGCCCATGTCGAGTTCGACCGCGAGGGCCGGCATGCGCTGGTCTCGATCTGGGAAGACAAGGGCGCGCTGGTGGTCTATGACGCCGCGACGTTTGCGGAGATCAAGCGGCTTCCGATGTCGAAGCCATCGGGCAAGTACAACGTATGGAACAAGATCAACTTCTCCGACGGGACCAGCCACTGACGGGTGGCGGATGCGCGCAGACCGCGCTGTTGATCGCCGCGCATGGCGAAAGGCAGCCGGACGCCGGCAATGAAAGCGTCCAGCGCATCGCGCGGACGCTGGGAACACAACGTCTGGTGAGCGAGGTCGCGGCCGGCTTCATCAATGGCCGGCCGCGACCTCGCTCACCAGA
>JAKFVP010000130.1 GCA_021732175.1 Bradyrhizobium sp. | reverse complement strand
GTGGTAGACACCCGCCCGAAGCACCCTATTCAAACCGAAGGCTCGATCATGAAGAACCTTACATCGACGCTCGCTGCTGTCGCTGCGCTGGTGGCAGTGGCCGCCGCGCCCGCGGGCGCCCAGGAAACCAGGGCAGGGGACCTCGTCATCACCCAGCCCTGGAGTCGCGCGACGCCGGCCGGCGCCAAGGTTGCGGGTGGTTATCTCACGATCGAGAACAAGGGCTCAGCACCCGACCGGCTCGTCACCGGAGCAGGCGATGTCGCCGGCAGGATCGAGATTCACGAGATGGCCATGAACAATGGCGTGATGACGATGCGTCCGCTCGACAAGGGGCTGACGATCGAGCCGGGCAAGACCGTCAAGCTGGCGCCGGGCGGCTATCATCTGATGCTGATGGACCTGAAGAGCCAGCTCAAGCAGGGCGACAAGGTGCCGGTAACGCTGCAGTTCGAGAAGGCCGGCAAGGTCAATGTGTCGCTGGACGTGCAGGGCGTCGGCGCGCAGGCGCCTGGCGGCGGCGATCACTCCGGCGGCCACATGATGAAGAAGTGACCAAGAACGTGCTGCGACGCCACCTTGCGATCGGTCTTCTGCTGGCCGGGCTCTGCGGATTGACGATGGAGCCATCGCTCAGCGCCGTCCCGAACGACAGCTTCTTCACCCATCTTCACACCGAGAAGGCGATGGCGAACGTCACGGTCTCGCCCGCGCGGGTCGGTCCTGTTCAGTTCGCCATCCAGCTCGAGACGGTCGAGGAGTTGCCGCTGAAGGCAAAGGCCGTCTCGATCAGGCTGACGGAGAGGCAGACGGGACGGGCGCTGCAGACGATCGATGCCGCATCTGGTGGCGACGACCAGTGGCGTGCTTCGATCTCGGTGCCGTCAGCAGGGATATGGATGCTCGCGCTCGCCATTGCGATAACAGACGCTGACAAGGTCGAGATCGTAGCCCCGATCGTCATCAAGTGACCTGACACGAGCTAAACGGCAGGAATCCCGGTCATTTGGCGGCAATTTGACCGGTCCCGGCCTTGTGTTTTGCCACCCAATCCGGTTTCACTGCGTCTCGCGTTTCCCCCGAATCCTCCCGAGCAAAATTCCATGCGATTGTCGCGGTTCTTCCTGCCCATCCTGAAAGAGAATCCGAAGGAGGCGGAGATCGTCTCGCACCGGCTGATGCTGCGCGCGGGCATGATCCGGCAGGAGGCGGCGGGCATCTATGCCTGGCTGCCGCTGGGTTTTCGCGTTCTGAAGAAAATCGAGCAGATCGTGCGCGAGGAGCAGGACCGCGCCGGCGCGCTCGAACTGTTGATGCCGACGCTGCAGCTTGCCGATCTCTGGCGCGAGAGCGGCCGCTACGATGCCTACGGCCCGGAGATGCTGCGCATCGCCGACCGCCACAAGCGCGAACTCCTCTACGGGCCGACCAACGAGGAAATGATCACGGAAATCTTCCGCGCCTATGTGAAGTCCTATCGCAGCCTGCCGCTCAACCTCTATCACATCCAGTGGAAGTTCCGTGACGAGCAGCGCCCGCGCTTCGGCGTGATGCGCGGCCGCGAATTCCTGATGAAGGATGCCTATTCGTTCGACATCGACGAGGCCGCCGCGCGCCGCGCCTACAACAGGATGTTCGTCGCTTACCTGCGCACCTTCGCGCGGATGGGGCTGAAGGCGATCCCGATGCGCGCCGAGACCGGCCCGATCGGCGGCGATCTCAGCCACGAATTCATCGTGCTCGCCGAGACCGGCGAGTCCGGCGTGTTCTGCAACAAGGATGTGCTCGACCTGCCGATCCCGCCCGACGATGTCGATTATGACGGCGACCTGACTCCCATCATCAAGCAATGGACCTCGGTCTATGCCGCGACCGAAGACGTCCACGATGCCGCGCGGTTCGAAAGTGAAGTGCCGGCTGACAAGCGGCTCAACACCCGCGGCATCGAGGTTGGCCAGATCTTCTATTTCGGCACCAAATATTCCGATGCCATGAAGGCGCTGGTTGCCGGTCCCGACGGAGTCGATGTGCCCATTCATGGCGGTTCCTACGGTGTCGGTGTCTCGCGTCTCGCAGGCGCCATCATCGAGGCCTGCCATGACGATGCCGGCATCAAATGGCCGGAGGCGGTGGCGCCGTTCCGCGTCACCATCCTGAACCTGAAGCAGGGCGATGCCGCGGTCGATGGCGCTTGTGAGAAGCTCTATGCCGAACTGACTGCCAAAGGCGTCGACGTCCTCTACGATGACACGGACCAGCGCGCCGGCGCCAAATTCGCCGGCGCCGACCTGATCGGCATTCCCTGGCAGATCATGGTCGGCCCCAGAGGCCTTGCCGAAGGCAAGGTCGAGGTGAAACGCCGCGCCGACGGCTCGCGCGAGAACATGAGCCCGGCCGATGTTGTCGCGCGCCTAAGCGGATAGAGCGTTATCGAGCGACGTGGGTGCCGGTCCGCGCTGAGAAACAGGCCAAATCGAGAATCCAGCCGTTCATTATCCACCGCGCGCGGGCCATTGCGGCCACATTTGGCCCGAATCATGGGATTATCAAGCTATGGATGAGACCATGACAGAGCCTCAACGCACTGCACCTTTTGCGCCCTTCGAGTGGCTGCTGTCTGGACGCTATCTGCGGGCCCGCCGCAAGGAAGGATTCATCTCCGTCATCGCCGGCTTCTCGTTCCTCGGCATCATGCTGGGCGTTGCCACGCTGATCATCGTGATGGCGGTGTTGAACGGCTTTCGCAAGGAACTGCTGGACAAGGTCCTCAGTCTCAATGGCCACATCGTGGTGCAGCCGCTGGAATCCCCGCTGACCGACTGGAAGGACGTCGCCGACCGCGTCAGCCAGGTGCAGGGCATCCGGCTCGCCGCGCCGGTGGTCGATGGCCAGGCGCTGGCATCTTCCGCCTTCAAATCCTCGGGCGTGCTAGTGCGGGGCATGCGCGGCGAGGACCTCAGCGGCCTCGCTTCCATCGCCAGGAACATCCGGCATGGCTCGCTCGAAGGCTTTGACAGGGGGCAGGGCGTTGCGATCGGTCAGGGGCTTGCCGATCAACTGTCGCTGCGCGCCGGCGACAGCATCACCCTGGTGGCGCCGCGCGGTGCGATAACGCCGATGGGCACCGCACCACGCATAAAATCCTACAAGATAGCGACCGTGTTCGAGATCGGCATGTCCGAATACGACGCCGGCATTGTTTTCATGCCGCTTTCGGAAGCGCAGGCCTATTTCAGCCGCAACAACGACGTCACCGCAATCGAGGTATTCACCGCCGACCCGGACAACATCGAAACCTTTCGCACGATGGTGACCGAGGCGGCCGGGCGGCCCGTCTTCCTGGTTGATTGGCGGCGGCGCAATACGACATTCTTCAACGCCCTCCAGGTCCAGCGCAATGTGATGTTCGTGATCCTGACCATGATCGTTCTGGTCGCGGCACTGAACATCGTTTCCGGCCTGATCATGCTGGTGAAGGACAAGGGCGAGGACATCGCGATCCTGCGCACCATGGGGGCTTCGCAGGGCGCGATCATGCGGGTGTTCCTGATCACGGGCGCAGCGATCGGCGTCGTCGGCACGCTGACCGGCGTCATCGTGGGGCTGGTTATTTCCCTCAACATCGAATCGCTCGAACGTTTCCTGTCCTGGCTCACGAACACGAACCTGTTTCCGCGGGAGCTGTATTTCCTCTCGAAGCTTCCGGCCGAGATCGCCTTCAGCGAGACCGTCGCGGTGGTGATAATGGCCTTGACGCTGTCGTTCCTGGCGACGCTCTATCCGTCATGGCGCGCCGCCCGCCTCGATCCCGTCGACGCGCTGAGGTACGGCTGATGGACAGGACCATGACAGAGCCTCAACGCACTGCACCTTTTGCGCCCTTCGAGTGGCTGCTGTCCGGACGCTATCTGCGGGCCCGCCGCAAGGAAGGATTCATCTCCGTCATCGCCGGTTTCTCGTTCCTCGGCATCATGCTCGGCGTCGCCACGCTGATCATCGTGATGGCCGTGATGAACGGCTTTCGCAAGGAACTGCTGGACAAGATCCTCGGCCTCAACGGCCATCTCCTGGTGCAGCCGCTGGAATCGCCGCTGACCGACTGGAAGGACGTGGCCGACCGCATCAGCCAGTTGCAGGGCATCCGGCTGGCCGCGCCCGTGGTGGACGGCCAGGCGCTGGCATCGAGCGCGTTCAACGCCTCGGGCGTGCTGGTGCGCGGCATGCGCGCCGAAGACCTCAACAACCTCACCTCCATCGCCAAGAACATCAAGCAGGGCTCGCTCGAGGGCTTTGACGAGGGGCAGGGCGTGGCGATCGGACGCCGCCTGGCCGACCAGCTCTCGCTGCACGCCGGCGACAGCATCACGCTGGTGGCGCCCCGCGGCGTGGTGCCCATCGGCGTCACTGCGC
>JAKFVP010000406.1 GCA_021732175.1 Bradyrhizobium sp. | reverse complement strand
ATCGCGCGGGCGAGTTGCTTGACCGATGACAAGCCCAGCCCTGCGCCGCCGTAGCGCGAGGCGATCGACATGTTGGCCTGCGAGAACGGCCTGAACAGCCGCTCGATCTCCTTCAGGGTGAGGCCGATACCGCTGTCGGACACCGCAAAGGCGATGCCGGCCTTGCCATTGCCGCTGCGCGACGGCGTCACCGAGAGCGCGACGGCGCCCTGATCGGTGAACTTGACGGCATTGTCGATCAGGTTTTCCAGCGCCGCGCGCAGCCGCACGGAATCGCCGACCACCAGCGCCGGAAGCTTGTCGGAAATCTCCACCGCCGCCTGCAGGCCCTTGGCCGCCGCGCGGCCCGCCAGCGAATCGCCTGCGCTACGTGCGAGCGCGCGCAGATCGAACAGATCCTGCCGGCCGCCGGTCGCGCCGCGCGCGGCATCGACGAACAGGGTGGCGAGGCTCGACAGATGCTCGGCGCCGGCCTTGATGGTGTCGACCCAGCGCCGCTCGCGCTCGCCGAGTTCGGAAGTCGCCAGCAGGTTGCTGATGGCGAGAATGCCCGTCAGCGGCGTGCGCACTTCGTGGGCGAAGGCGGCCAGCGCGGCTTCCACCATGCCGGGTAAATTGGCCCGGCGGGTTGTCGTTTTGGCCTTTGCACGCTTGCGCGTCGCCTTCGCGGCAGTGTTCTTGGCCGCGGGCTTTTTGGCGCGCTTGTGCGCTTGCCGCTTTTTGGGCGGCAGCGCCTTGCGCTTGGGGCGCGATCTTGCCGCCATGATTCTGTTCCCCGGCCGGAACCAGCATGACACGGCCCAGCGGCTGGAGTCACGGCGGGGTTGCAGCGGTTGTCCCCCGCTAAACTACGGCAATCCCACAAGTTGGCGGATTTTCGTCGGCGGCACGCCGGCTGCTCGCAATTCGCGCAAGCCGGTGGCCTGCGTCGACTTCGAGAGCTTCTGGCCGGCCTCGTCGCGAATGAGAGGATGGTGGCGATAGATCGGTTGCGCAATACCCAGCAGTTGCTGCAGCAACCGGTGCACGCTGGTCGACCAGAACAGATCTTCGCCGCGTACGACCTCGCTGACGCCTTGCAGCGCGTCGTCGATCACGACGGACAGATGATAGCTGGTCGGCGTTTCCTTGCGCGCCAGTATGACATCGCCCCAGGCTTCGGGCCGCGCGGCCACCTCGCCGGCCTCGCCGTCAGGCCCCGCGCCCTGCTCGATCCAGGCGAGCGAACCCGCGCGCGCGATCGCCGCCTCCATGTCGAGCCGAAACGCAAAGGGCGCCCCCGCAGCCATCAGCCTTTCCCGCTCAGTCGGCGACAGCGTTTTCGCCGTGCCCGGATAAAGCGGCGCACCATCAGGGTCGCGCGGCCATGGCGCAACTTTCTCGCGCGCCTCTACCAAACGCGCGATCTCGGCGCGGCTTTCGAAGCTCGGATAGATCAGGCCTTGCGCCGCAAGCTTGTCGATCGCGTCGCGATAGGCGCCAAAATGCTCCGACTGCCGCCGCACCGGCTCTTCCCAGGTAATGCCGAGCCAGCGAAGGTCTTCGTAGATCGCAGCCTCGTATTCCGGCCGGCAACGTGTGGCATCGATGTCCTCGATGCGCAGCAGGAAGGCGCCGCCACGCTGCCGCGCGGAATCGAAATTGAGCAGCGCCGAATAGGCGTGGCCGAGATGGAGATGACCGTTCGGGCTCGGCGCAAATCGGAAAACGGGTGGCGGCATTTGTCAGTAATAACCGTCATGGCCGCGCCCGGCCATGACGGGCAACGAAAAAATCCGTAAGCTCTCCGCCATGCTCGTCCGCTTTGAAGACCAGTCCGACCTCGAAGACGCCATGCAGGCGCTGGTGAAGCAGGACCCGCGGCTGAAGCCGATCCTTGCCCAGACCGGCATGCCGGCGTTGCGCCAGCGCGAGCCGGGCTTTGCGGGGCTCGCGCACATCGTCTGCGGTCAGCAGGTGTCGACCGCAAGCGCCGCGGCGATCTGGGGGCGACTTTCGGCCGCCTTCGACCCGTTCGATCATCACGCCATCCGCAAGGCGCGCACCGACCGTCTCGGCCGGCTCGGCCTGTCCGGCGCAAAGATCAAAACACTGAAGAACATCGCGCGCGAGCTCGCCGCCGGGCGGCTGAATTTCGACGTCCTCGCCAACGAGGACGTCGATGCCGCGCACCACGCACTGACCGCGCTGCACGGCATCGGCCCATGGACCGCCGACATTTATCTCTTGTTCTGTCTCGGGCATGGCGACGCCTGGCCGGCCGGTGACATCGCGGTGCAGGAAGCCATCAAGGTCGGGCTTGGCCTCAAGGAGCGGCCCAACGCCAAGCAGATGGCGCCGCTGGCGGAACCCTGGCGGCCCTATCGCGGCGCCGCCGCACATCTGTGGTGGGCGTATTACCGCCTGCTGAAAAAGCGCGAGGGGATAGCCCCGAACCAAAAGTGCGAAAACAACCCCATGCAAAGTAGCACGGAGCCGGATCAGGATACCTAACCGCGCAGCAGCGCGCGGTCGGCCCGCGCACAATCCGTGACGAAGCCGATCACGGCACGCACGGCGGGCAGATCGACGAGATCGGGGTGCGCCAGCAGCCAGAGGTCGGCGACGCTGATCAGCTTTTGCGGGGCGACGCGCACCAGATCGGGGTGGGCGTCGGCGACGAAGCAGGACAGCGCCGAAATGCCGAGCCCCGCGCGCACGGCGCCGAGCATGTCGCCTTGCGAGGAACAGCGCATGACCACATTGCCCTGGCGGGTGATGTTGTCGCTCCAGCGCGCGAGATCGGCGTTGGAGGCGCGGTCGGCAAAACCGATGATGCTGTGGCCCTTCCACTCGTCGGGACGTTCAGGGAGTTTCCGCCCCGCGGCATAATCGCGCGAGCAATAGAAGCCGGTGCCGAGCCGGCCGATGCGGCGGCCGACCAGATTCTCCTCGCCGGCATCGACGGGGCGCAGCACCACATCGGCCTCGCGGCGGCGGACGCTCGCCGGAAACGGATGGGTGATGATCTCGATCTGCAGATGGTCGTGCTCCCCGAGGAACTTTTTCATCCGCGGCATCAGCCAGTGGGCGGCGAGCGTCGCACCGATCGACAGTTTGACGATGCCGCGCGCTTCACGCCCGCGCGCGGACACGGCCGCCTCGGCGCGCAGCGCAGCCGTGGCCATCGCATCGACATGCTCGCGGAAACGTCGGCCCTGCGCCGTCAACGACAGGCCCTGGTCGGAACGTGCGAACAGGCGTGTGCCGAGTTGGCGCTCCAATGCCGCGATCTTGCGGCCGACGGTCGGATGGCTGGAGCGCAGCTGGCGCGCCGCGCCCGCAAGGCTGCCCTTTTCGGCCACCGCGGTGAAGGTCTTGCAGAGGTCCCAATCCATCCCGGCACCATGTCCATTTATGGATAATCAGCTGTTCAATATTGAACACCCCCGCCCCGCCGTCCAGCCCTATAATCCATCCAGTCAGTTGGCCCTTCCGGGTGGGCCGCTCGCCAGAAGGCGAAGCGAAAGCCCGGCGCATCAGAAAATAAAGCCGGCCTTACGGCCTAATCGATCGAGGGAACATCGCATGCCGCTACCCGCGTCGCTCAAGGACCAACTCGAACTGCCCGTGCTCGGCTCGCCGCTGTTCATCGTTTCCGGCCCCGAGCTCGTGATCGCCCAGTGCAAGGCCGGCATCGTCGGCTCGTTTCCGGCGCTCAATGCGCGACCGGTCGAGAAGCTCGGGGAGTGGCTGAGCCGGATCGAAAACGAGCTCGGCGAGTACAAGGCGAAGAACCCGGGCAAGAAGGTCGCGCCCTACGCCGTCAACCAGATCTGCCACGCCTCCAACGATCGCCTGATGAAGGACATGGAGACCTGTGTGAAGCACAAGGTGCCTGTCATCATCACCTCGCTGCGTCCGCCGCAGGAGATCGTCGAGGCCGCGCATTCCTATGGCGGCGTCGTGTTCCACGACGTCATCAATGTGAAGCATGCGCGCAAGGCCGCCGAGCAGGGCGTCGACGGTCTCATTCTGGTCTGCGCCGGCGCCGGCGGCCATGCCGGCACGCTGTCGCCTTTCGCGCTGGTGCGCGAGGTGAAGCAATGGTTCAAGGGCACGGTCCTGCTCTCGGGCGCGATCGCCGACGGTTATGGCATCGCCTCCGCGC
This sequence comes from Bradyrhizobium sp., assembly GCA_021732175.1. GTDB lineage: Bacteria > Pseudomonadota > Alphaproteobacteria > Rhizobiales > Xanthobacteraceae > Bradyrhizobium. The sequence goes on along the minus strand of JAKFVP010000406.1, from coordinate 270 downwards.
TCGCGCTCGGCGCCGACATGGCCTACATGGGCACGCGCTTCATCGCGACCGCGGAAGCCAATGCCGATGCCGCCTACAAGGCGGCGCTGATCGATCATGCCGCGCACGACATCGTCTATTCCAACCTGTTCACCGGCGTGCACGGCAATTATCTGGGCCCCTCCATCGCCGCTGCGGGCCTCGATCCCGCCAATCTGCCGGTCGCCGACAAGTCGAAGATGAATTTCGGCTCCGGCGGCAACATGAAATCCAAGGCGTGGCGCGACATCT
>JAKFVP010000295.1 GCA_021732175.1 Bradyrhizobium sp. | reverse complement strand
ACCATGCGTTGCCGGTGTTCCGCGCGTTCGACGCGCCGTGCACCGTGTATGCCGTGACCGACTTCGCCGACGGCACCGGACATTTGTGGTGGGTCGCGCTGGAGCGTGCGATCGCCGCCGCGTCGCGGATCGAGGTTGAGATCGGCGGCCGCTTGACGCGAATGGAAGCAAGGACAGCCGCGGAAAAGCAGGCGGCCTTCGACGTGCTGCATGACTGGCTGCGTGCGCTGCCGAGCGAGCTCGACGTGGTGCGCGAGATCGGCAGCCTCTGCGCGCGACACGGCGTCGACGAGGGCGCGATCTGCCGCGAGCTCTGCATGTCCTGGGACGAGTTGAAGGGCTTTGTCGCCGACCCGCTGGTGACGATCGGCGCGCACACCATCACCCATCCCAACCTCGCCAAGCAGAGCGAGCAGGTGGCGCTGAATGAATTGCGCTTAAGCCGCGAACGCCTTGAAGCGGCGCTCGGCCGCCCCGTTCAGCATCTGGCCTATCCCTATGGCGACCGCAACGCTGCCGGCCCGCGCGAGTTCACGCTCGCCGGTGCGGCGGGCTTCAAGACGGCGGTCACGACGCGGCCCGGCATGCTCTTCCCGGAGAGCGCCGAGCACATGATGGCGCTGCAGCGCGTTTCGCTCAACGGCAAGTACCAGGACGAACGCATCCTGCCGGTGCTCACTTCGGGCGCGGCGACTGCGGTGTGGAACGGGTTCCGGCGCATCGACGCGGCGTGAGCTTGCACCACTTCCTTCTCTTCTTGGGAGACGAAGGGTTCAAGGACTTGGCCTCCTGGTGCCCTATTACTGTCCGAACCAAATTTCCGGCGCGGACTATTTTAGCCGATAGCCGGCGTGACAGCCCACGCACTGAGCCGATATTTCCGCAAGCCCCGAGAACACCGGCTTTAGATCGCCGGTAACGCCCGCTTCCTGAGCGACAATTGCAAATCGACTTGCGGCGCGGTGCATGCCCGTGCCGGCATCCTGCATTCCCTGGGGCATATATTTGGAAACTTCCGCAGCGCTGTGCAGCCCCAGTGACGACATTCCAAGCCGTGTTTCCGCGATCCTGGCAGCAACGTCCGTGTGACCCATGCCGAGGTGCAATTGAATCTCCTGCAGAGCCTGCAGATGATCGCGCATGTTAGCGAGCGTATGCTCGACCAGCGCCGGAGGAAACTTTACAAATTGCCGGTCGTCGCGCACGGGCGGCGCCGATGCATCATGGCTGTGCTGATGCTGAGCGACAGCGAATGTTGCACTGCCGGCAGCCATGACAGCAGCAACGACGGCGACCAGAACCCGCATGTTTCCTCCTGTATTGGCAATGTAGCGTCGCCCTGCTCTTGCTGGCCGTCGCGCCGGCAGTGACGGTTGCCTCTTGCCACACAGTCGCTTTTCGGCACATGATAACTATCATGTTGCGATCGATCGAGCCATATTTGATCGGCTTGCGTGGCCGACAACAGCACTTCGATAATGGTCGTCCCCTGTTCCACCGCGGCGACCCCGTCACGCATATGCATCTGGTGACAAAGGGATCGATCCATTTGGTGCGGTATCAGAGCGATGGATCCACGCTGATCCTGCAAAGGGCGGAGGCCGGATCGATGTTGGCCGAGGCGTCCCTCTACTCCGGCACCTATCATTGCGATGCCGTTGCATTCGGCGCGGCCGATACCTGCGTCTACACGAAAGCCAGCCTCAAAAAGCTGCTCGCGAAGAGCTCGCAGTTCAGCAATATCTGGGCGAATCATCTCGCGCAGGAACTTCAGAAATCGAGGCTGCGCTCGGAGATTCTTTCGTTGAGAACAGTCGCCGAGAGGCTCGATGCCTGGACGGCGTGGAACGGCGGGAGCCTTCCTCGGAAGGGTGAATGGAAGCTTGTCGCGAACCAGATCGGCGTCAGTCCCGAGGCACTCTATCGGGAAATCGCCAAACGCCGAGAATAGCGCCCTGGCTCCCCACAAGAGGAGAGGGGCAGTTCAAGCCGTACCTTCCTTGACTCATTCCCTCCCCGCGCCCAAAACCTCCGTCAACAAACGGAGGAACGGATGTTCAAGGACCTGTTTTCATTGAAGGGCCGCGTCGCGCTGGTGACCGGCGGATCGCGCGGCATCGGCAAGATGATCGCGGCGGGCTTTCTCGCGCAAGGCGCCGCGCGGGTCTACATCACCGCCCGCAAGGCCGGGCCATGCGAGGCCACCGCGAAAGAACTCACCGCGCAATATGACGGCGAGTGCATTGCGCTTGGCATCGACATTTCCACCGTCGAGGGCTGCGAAAAACTCGCGGCCGAGATCATCAAGCGCGAGCCGAAACTCGACATCCTCGTCAACAATGCGGGCGCTGCGTGGGGCGCGGACTTCGACGAATTCCCCGAGAGCGGCTGGGACAAGGTAATGGACCTCAATGTCAAGTCGCTGTTCTTCCTGACCAAGGCGTTGGCCAAACCGCTGCGCGCGGCGGCCTCGCATGAGCGGCCCGCCAAGGTCATCAACATCGCTTCCGTCGATGGAATCTTCGTCAACCCGCAGGAGACCTATTCCTATGCGGCGAGCAAGGCCGCGGTGATCCATCTGACGCGGCGCATGGCGACCAAACTGATCAAGGACTCGATCGTCGTCACCGCGATCGCGCCCGGCGCGTTCTCCTCCGACATGAACAAGGCCGCGCGGGATCACGGCGACGAGGTCGCCAAGCGCATTCCGGCGCAGCGCATCGGCACCGACGAGGACATGGCGGGGGTTGCGATCTACCTCGCCTCGCGCGCGGGCGACTATGTCGTCGGCAACACCATCGCGGTCGACGGCGGCGTGGTCTACGCCAATGCGGGGCTGCCGGTTGCGGGGTAGGTGCGGCGCGCTGCTCTGACCTGCGCTTGCGCTGACCGAACAAGCGAGAGGCGCGGGGGCCACCCCCGCCTCAGTACGTCTCGACGTGATAGCGGCCGTCTTCGCGCATCGCGCTCTTCAGCGGCGACCAGTCGATGCCGGCGCCGCGGCAGACATCGGCGAAGGCTTCATCGACGCCGCTCTCCATGCCCTTCAACCCGCAGATATAGACGTGGGTGCGCGGGTCGCTCATCAGCGCCGCGACGGTTGCGGCTTCGCTGCGGATGCGGTCCTGCACATAAACGCGGGGCTGGCCGGGAACGCGCGAATAGCAGAAATACTTGCCGAGCAGTTTTTCCGGCACCTTCTGCAGCGGGCCGAAATACGGAAGCTCTTCCGGGCGGCGCGCGCCGAAGAACAGCAGCAGGCGGCCGGGCGCATCGGGCATGGCACGGCGGCGGCGCTCGGTGAAGCCGCGGAACGGCGCCGAGCCGGTGCCGGTGCAGATCATGATGATGTTGGCGGCGGGATCGTTCGGGTGCAGGAAGGTTGCGCCGAACGGACCTGTGATCTCGACCTTGGCGCCGCGCGGCAGGTCGCAGAGATAGTTGGAGCAGACGCCGCCAGGCTCGCGCTTGACGGTGAGCGAGAGATTATGCGCGTTTGGCTTCTCGCCGTCGCGGGAGCTTGCCACCGAATAGAGCCGGATGTTGTGCGGCTTGCCGTCGGCGGTCGTGCCCGGCGCGATGATGCCGATGCTCTGGCCTTCCAGCACCGGAAACGGATGGTCGCCGAAGTCGAGGATGATGTGGCGCACGTCGGCGTCAGCATTGGCGTCGGTCAGGCGGAAATTGCCGGTCACCGTCGCAACGAGCGGCTTGTTGCGGTTATAGAGATTGACCGTTGGTTTGGAGGCGGAATGCGGCGCTACCGGCTTGCCGCCAAGGCCCTTGCGCGCCTCTTCCAGCAGGCTGTCGATCTCGTTCTCCAGCGCCTCGACCGCGCCGGAATCGGCGGCTGCGACTTCCTCCTGCGCCGGCAGTTCGCTCCAGGAGTATTGCTCCTCGAGCGAATAGGCCTTCGCGACGACGCGCCAATTGTCGATCGAGCCGGTCGGGCACGGCGAAATGCAATCCATGCAGTGATTGCAGATCGACGCATCGACCACGTAATTGTTGCCGTCATGCGTCACCGCATCGACCGGACATGTCTCTTCGCAGGTATTGCAGCGAATGCATATCTCGGGATCGATCAGGTGCTGCTTCAGCAACTCTCCAACCGGCGCGTTCATGGTCTCCTGCCTTGATGAGTCGTAACCAGATGCCGCTTTGTCGAAGCGATACTCTCTCAGTCACCTCTCCCCAGCGGGGAGAGGTCGATTTGCGCTAGCAAATCGGGTGAGGGGGAGCAGCTCGAACGCGAGAGCATACCCCCTCACCCGGCGCTACGCGCCGACCTCTCCCAAAGGGAGAGGTGATTCCCGATGCCGCACGCGCCTCGGCCAAACTCATACTGTTCAGGCGTTCTCGATCTTCACATATTCGAAGTCGCCGGGCTTGTTGTCGATACCGACCCGCGGCGGCGAAATCCAGCTCGCATACT
>JAKFVP010000213.1 GCA_021732175.1 Bradyrhizobium sp. | reverse complement strand
CGCCGCCGCCAAAACCCCACGCGCCGCCGCTGGCGCCGATCGGCCGCCGCGAACGCACGCGGCTGTCGCGCGGCAAGCAGGAGATCGACGCGCGTATTGATCTTCATGGAATGACCCAGAGCCGGGCGCACCGCGCGCTGTTCGGCTTCCTGCAGCGCGCCCACCATGAGGGTTTCACCTTCGTGCTCGTCATCACCGGCAAGGGCAAGCTTGGCAGCGAATCCGAACGCGGCGTGCTGCGCCGCCAGGTGCCGCAATGGCTGGCGCTGCCCGAGTTCCGCACGCTGGTGGTCGGATATGAAGAAGCCCATATCGGCCATGGCGGCGAGGGCGCGCTCTATGTGCGCGTGCGGCGGGCGCGGTCCTAGAACGGCCGCACGATTCCGACCCGCGGGATCAGCGTGAGGATCGCGGCGAAAATTGTGGTCTTGGTGTCATCGGTCGGAATCGGCGGCGTCTCGCGCGACGCGGGCAGCGTCTTCACGGCGTGCAGGATCAGGAACATGCACACCGCCCAGTTCGATACCCAGCGCGAATAGTCGAACACGATCGCGAACATCAGCAGATACCCGGCACTGATGATGATCAGCGCCGATATCACGACGCGGCGGTGCATCGCGTTGGCGAGTGCGCCGATCAGCCCGGCAAAATAGCGCCACAGCGGCGTGTGCAGCCAGATCAGCAGCGCGAACACGGGAATGCCGAGAATGTTATGCGGAAGCCGCGCCCAGGTATCGGCGATTTCCTTCGACAGCGGCTGATACCAGATGAAGGCAAAGCTCAGCAGGTCGCTGCGCGAGGGATCGCTCATCCGGCTCTGCAGATGGTCGATGAAGGTTTGCTGCGGTACGCTGACCGTGCCGGAGAATTGCGCGGCGATGAAAATCACGCCGGTGATGGTGAGCGCGACGATGCCGGTGAAGAGATTCTGCGGCGTCACCCCCTGAACCAGGTAGTAGCGCAGCACCACGATAGCGGCGATGGTCGGCACATACATCAGCACGTGGATGTGGTGGATCAGCACCAGCACGACCGAGAACGCCGCCGCAAGCCTTATGTATCCGAGCGAGCGCGCCGGAATCAGGAGCAGCACGATCGTCAGCAGGCAGCCATAGATGTCGAAATGGCCGAGCGTGTGCATGAAATTCTTCAGGAAGAACGGCGAGCCCGCCATGAAGACGAACAGCGGCAAATGTTTTTGCTCGAAGCCGAAGGTGCGCTGGAACAATTTCACGAACAGGCCGAGCGTGATCAGCCACACCGCGCCCGCGAGCGCGAATACCAGCCACACCGGCACTTTCGCCGTGAAAAGGGAAACCACGGCGCCGATCAGCGCACGCTTGGTGAAGCCGAAATGGTAGTCGACCAGGAGGTGGATGTATGGGACATAGGGCGGCAGCGAAATCTTGTGGAGGAAGACGCCGACGAAAACGGCGGCATTGACGGCCAGCATCAGCCGCCAGGGATTTTGCCAGTCCCGAAGATTCATCGCCCCACCCGCCAGCATCAGGGACGCGTTATCACATGGAGGGCATGGGGCGCGCAACGAGCCGTGGCTGTCGTCCCGGACAAGCGAGCGAAGCGAGCCCGATCCGGGACCCATAACCACAAATGTTTATTGTTGCGCGACGCTGGAGCCCCAGCTCGCTGCAACAACTCAACCCTGTGGTTATCGGCCCCGCCTGCGCCGGGGCGACACCTGTTTTGGGGAGACGGCGCGGACTACAAAATAAACCGGCTCAAATCGGCGTTCTTGGCGAGGTCGCCGACGTGCTTCTGCACATAGTCGGCGTCGACCGTGATGGTCTCGCCGTGGCGGTCGGGCGCGGCAAAGGAAATCTCGTCCAGCACGCGCTCCATCACCGTCTGCAGCCGCCGCGCGCCAATGTTCTCGACCGTGGAGTTCACGGCGACCGCGACGTCGGCGAGTGCGTCGATCGCGCTGTCGGTGATGTCGAGCGTCACGCCCTCGGTCTTCAAGAGCGCGACATATTGCTTGATGAGTGAGGCCTCGGGTTCGGTCAGGATGCGCCGCATGTCGTCGCGGGTCAGGGCCTGTAGCTCGACGCGGATCGGCAGGCGGCCCTGCAGCTCCGGCAACAGGTCGGAAGGCTTTGCGATGTGGAAGGCGCCGGAGGCAATGAACAGGATGTGGTCGGTCTTGACCGCGCCGTGCTTGGTCGTGACGGTGGTGCCCTCGATGAGGGGCAGGAGATCGCGCTGCACGCCCTCGCGCGAGACGTCGCCGCCGAGGCGGTTCTCGCGCACGCAGATCTTGTCGATCTCGTCGAGGAAGACGATGCCGTTGTTCTCGACCGCGCCGATCGCTTCCAGCACGAGCTGGTCGGTATCGAGCAGCTTGTCGGATTCCTCATTGACCAGGAGTTCGTGGGAGTCGGCAACCGTCAGCCGCCGCGTCTTGGTGCGGCCGCCCATCTTGCCGAAGATGTCGCCGATCGAGATCGCGCCCAGTTGCGCGCCAGGCATGCCCGGGATTTCGAACATCGGCATGCCGCCGGACGATTGCGTCTCGATCTCGACTTCCTTGTCGTTGAGCTCGCCGGCGCGCAGCTTCTTGCGGAAGGATTCGCGGGTGGCCGCGCTCGAACCAGCGCCGACCAGCGCGTCGAGCACGCGCTCTTCGGCGGCGAGCTGCGCGCGGGCCTGCACATCCTTGCGCTTGCGTTCCCGCACCTGGGCGATGGCGACCTCGACGAGGTCGCGCACGATCTGCTCGACGTCGCGGCCGACATAGCCGACCTCGGTGAATTTCGTCGCTTCCACCTTGAGGAAGGGCGCGCCCGCGAGTTTTGCGAGCCGACGCGCGATCTCGGTCTTGCCGACGCCGGTCGGCCCGATCATCAAAATGTTCTTCGGCAGCACTTCCTCGCGCAGCGATCCCGTGAGCTGCAGCCGCCGCCAGCGGTTGCGCAGCGCAATCGACACCGCGCGCTTGGCGTCGGATTGTCCGACGATGAAGCGGTCGAGTTCGGAAACGATTTCGCGGGGAGAGAAGTCGGTCATGGGCCCTAGCTATGTCGGAACAAGGCGATCGGCAAGCCGGATCACAGGATCGGCGGACCAGACTGCCACTGCTTGATCGCCTCGAAGGGGTAGATCAGCATGATGATGTTCAGCGTCAGATTGTCGCGAATGTGCAAGAGCAAGGCGAGCTCGAAAGCGATGCCGACCGCGACCGTCGCGGCCACCGGCAGTTTCCGCGCCAGCAGGAAACCGAGCACCATCGACAGCGTGTCGGACACGGAATTGACGATGGTATCGCCGTAGTAATCGAGCGAGATGGTCGCGGCGCGATAGCGCTCGATGATCCAGCTCGAATTCTCGACCAGCTCCCATGCGCCTTCGACCAGCATGGCGATGATCAGGCGCGCCGGCCAAGCGAGCCGCGGAAAAAGCAGGACGGTCGCGCCGTAGAACAGGATGCCGTGCAGGATGTGCGAGAGCGTGTACCAGTCGGCGATGTGCTGCGAATTCTCCGAACTCTGCACCACGCCGTGCCAGAATTTCACGTAACCGCAGGCGCAGATCGGGATCCGGCCCATGCCGTAGAGCAGCGCGGCCTGCAGCAGAAGCAGCAGCGCTGCGATGGTGAACCACTGCCAGGCAGGGACCCCGGTCGCAATTGTCGGCTTCGGCGAGAGCGTCATGCGTTGCGCACCATCAGGAGAGCGGTGCCATCAGGTGTATCGACCAAACCCGATTTTTCAAAGCCCGCTTTTTCGTAGGCCCTGACGGCTCTGACATTGTCGGGGTCGGGATCGGTGACGACGCGCGGCGCACCACCGGCGAGCACGCGGTCGACGAAGGCGCGGATGAGGGCCGACCCATGGCCGCGCTCGATCATGCCTGATACGCCGATGAACTGGTCGATGCCGCGCGTGCCCTTCGGTTGTTCGCCGAAGCCGGAATTCCAGGCGGTCAGGTCGTAACACTGGATATAGGCGAAATCGCTGCCATCGGCCGAGACGATGAACTGATCCATCGCGGGCTCATCGAGATCGCCGCTGACCAGCAGATATTGCTCGGTCGGATCGCCCCACCATTCCCGCACATGGGGCGTTTCCAGCCAGCGTTCGATCGTGGGCAGGTCAGCCGCCGTCATCGCCCGGAAGACGTAGGCGGTCACCTGTCCATTCCCCTACAGCGTCTCGATGGTGACGTTGCGATTGGTGTAGACGCAGATATCGGCGGCGATATCGAGCGAGCGGCGCACGATGGTCTCGGCGTCCTTGTCGCTGTCAACAAGGGCGCGGGCGGCGGCGAGCGCATAATTGCCGCCGGATCCGATCGCCATCACGCCGGCCTCGGGTTCCAGCACGTCGCCGGTGCCGGTCAAGACCAGCGAGACGTCCTTGTCGGCGACGATCATCATGGCCTCCAGCCGCCGCAGATAGCGGTCGGTGCGCCAGTCCTTGGCGAGCTCC
>JAKFVP010000394.1 GCA_021732175.1 Bradyrhizobium sp. | reverse complement strand
CCGCCTGCGGCCAGCTCAAGTCGGAGACCGAAAAGCTCAGCGCCCGCGAGCGCCAGGCGCTGCGCGCCATGGCGATGACGGATTGATGGCGCAAATCCCGCTGCGAGTCGGGTCTCGCCTCCCCCTGCAAGGGGGAGGTCGACGCGCGCATGCGCGCGGCGGGTGGGGGTCACTCTCTCCGCGAATTCCGATGCCGCCCGAAACCCCCTCCCTGACCCTCCCCCTTGCAGGGGGAGGGAATGGAGTGTGCCCATGGCCCTGATCGGCCGTCTCTTCGTCATTCTGTTTGCGTTCATCGCCGCGTGTCTGGCGGCGGGGATCATCGTGATCGGCGCGGTGTTGTTTCCGGAATTCACCGATCTTGGCATTGGCGAGATCAATCCGGCCATCGATGTCGTGATCGGGCTCGGCTTCATCTTCATTTCCGGATTTGCGTTGTTGCCGGCGGCGGTCGTCGCCCTGATCACCGAAGCCTTCTACATCCGCAGCGTGCTGATCTATGCCGTGGGTGGCGCGCTGGTCGGGGCTGCCTGCTATCTCGGCCTCATCCCCTTCGATCCCGACACCATGCGCTTCGACGGCATCATCCGCCGCCATCTCGAAATCATGACCGGCGCGGGCATCGTCGCCGGCCTCGTCTACTGGATGATTGCGGGCCGCAACGCCGGCGCCTGGCGCGAGCGGGTGCACCGCCCGCCGCAATCGCCGCCGCCCGTGCCGTCGAATCTGCGCCCGCCGTCGCTGTGAGCGACGGGGTTTTCATCCTCCCCTGCCTCGGCTAAACCGCGCGCCATGAACCGGACCGGACTTTTCATCGCGCTGGGGCTCTTCCTCGTCGTCGGCCTTTTGTTCGGGCTCTACTCGGAGCTCGACCTCAAGCTCGCCGCGGCGTTCTACGATGCCGTCACGAAAACCTTCCCGCTGAAGCTCAACGCGGTCGCCGCCTTCGCGCGCGATGCGGCGATGTGGATCGCCTGGGCGTTCGTAGTACCTTCATTTGCAGCGCTGATCTGGAAGGCGATCCGGCCTGACCGTCCGCTGCTCGTAAAGGGCCGCACCATCGTCTTCCTGCTGGTGACACTCACCTTGTCGGCAGGCGTGCTCACCAACCTCACCTTCAAGTCCTATTGGGGCCGCCCGCGCCCGGTTGTGGTGACGCAGTTCAACGGCCACCAGGAATTCGTCCCTTGGTGGGACCCGCGCGGCTCCTGCGGGCGCAACTGCTCCTTCTTCTCCGGCGAGGGCGCCACCGCCTTCTGGACCTACGCGCCGGCGGCGCTCGCCCCACCGCAATGGCGGCCGCTGGCTTACACGGCGGCGACCGTGTTCGGCGTGGTCACGTCGGGCCTGCGCATGGCTTTCGGCGGACACTTCTTTACTGACGTCGCCATTTCCGGCCTCGTCAGCTTCCTGGTGATCTGGCTCGCCTTTGCCCTCATCTACCGCTGGCCGCGCACGAAACTGTCGGACGAGCGGATCGACGCCGCGCTGACAAAGCTGTTCTGGCCGGGTTACCGGGTGACCCAGCGCTGGCGCGGCCGCGAGACCGGCCCGGCACCGTCGGTTTGAGCCATTAATCGCGTGCCGAGCCCCGCGAAATTTGTTATCCGCCCATCCCAGCCTTGCACGAAATTCAGCCTTTTCGACCGATTGGACGTTTGATGACCACGATCCTGAAGAGCCTGCCCAAGGGCGAAAAAGTCGGCATCGCCTTTTCCGGCGGCCTCGACACCAGCGCCGCGCTGCTGTGGATGAAGCAGAAGGGCGCGAAGGTGTTTGCCTATGCCGCCAATCTCGGCCAGCCGGACGAAGCCGACTACGACGAGATTCCGCGTAAAGCGCTTGAGTTCGGCGCCGAGAAGGCGCGGCTTGTCGATTGCCGCACCCAACTCGTCCATGAAGGCATCGCCGCGATCCAGTCCGGCGCCTTCCATGTCTCGACCGGCGGTTTGTCCTACTTCAACACGACGCCGCTCGGCCGCGCCGTGACCGGCACGATGCTGGTCGCCGCGATGAAGGAGGACGGCGTCAACATCTGGGGTGACGGCTCCACCTACAAGGGCAACGACATCGAGCGCTTCTATCGCTACGGCCTGATGACCAATCCGGCGCTGCGCATCTACAAGCCCTGGCTCGACCAGCAGTTCATCGACGAACTCGGCGGCCGCGCCGAGATGTCGGCGTTCATGACCAAGCATGGCTTCGCCTACAAGATGAGCGCGGAGAAGGCGTACTCCACCGACAGCAATCTGCTCGGCGCCACGCACGAGGCCAAGGATCTCGAGCATCTCGACAGCGGCATCAAGATCGTCAACCCGATCATGGGCGTGCCGTTCTGGCGCGACGACTGCACCGTCAAGCCAGAGAAGGTTTCGGTGCGGTTCGAGGAAGGCCAGCCGGTCGCGCTGAACGGCAAAATCTTCGCCGATCCGGTTGCGCTGTTCCTGGAAGCCAATGCCATCGGCGGCCGCCACGGCCTTGGCATGAGCGACCAGATCGAGAACCGCATCATCGAGGCCAAGAGCCGCGGCATCTATGAGGCGCCCGGCATGGCGCTGCTGCACATCGCCTATGAGCGCCTCGTCACCGGCATTCATAACGAAGACACCATCGAACAGTACCGCATCAGCGGCATGAAGCTCGGACGGCTGCTCTATCAGGGCCGCTGGTTCGACTCGCAGGCGCTGATGTTGCGCGAGACCGCGCAGCGCTGGGTGGCGCGCGCCGTCACCGGCGAGGTGACCTTGGAGCTCCGCCGCGGCAACGACTACTCGCTGCTCAACACCGAGAGCCCGAACCTGACCTATGCGCCGGAGCGGCTGAGCATGGAGAAGGTCGAGGATGCCGCCTTCACGCCGGCCGACCGCATCGGACAGCTCACCATGCGCAACCTCGATATCTCGGACACGCGCAAGAAGCTGAAGCTCTACACCGACACCGGCCTGCTCTCGGCCGGCGAGGGCGCCTACATCCCGAAGCTGGATAACGACAAGAGCTAGTTGTCCTGTCGTCCCGGCGGAGGCCGGGACCCATACCGCGTGATCTCTCGATGACGCGATCTGGTAGACGCCACGGCGCACCAACATCGATTTGTGGTTATGGGCCCCGGCCTTCGCCGGGGCGACAAAAAGAAAAATGGCCGGGATCGCTCCCGGCCATTTTCATTTGGTGCGTGTCGCCTCAGCGAGGCGGCGCGGTGCCGGGCGGGGGCGGCGGCAGCGAGGCCTGTCCGCCATTGAGCAGCGGCGTGATGTTGCGGATGGTGACGCGCCGGTTGATCAGGCTCGGGCCGTCCGTATCTTCCTTCGGATACTGCTCGCCATAGCCCTGTGACGTCAGGTTCTCGGCGGGCACGCCGAACTGCTGCGTCAGCAGCGTTGCGGCGGCCTCCGCGCGGCGGTCCGACAGCGACAGATTATCGACGTCGGAGCCAACCTTGTCGGTATGGCCTTCGATCAGGAATACCGCGCGCGGGTTGGTCTGGATGGCGCGGTTGAGGCCGTCGGCGATCGACTGCAGCTTCGCAGCCTGGTCCGGCGGAATCTCCCACGATCCGGTTGCGAAGACGATGGTGTTGAGGTCGATGCTCGGCATCCGCATGCGGACAGCGGGGCTGTAGCGGATCTCGTCGAGCGAGTAGCGGCGGTCGATACGCTCCACCGGCGGGGCCATCATCGTCTCGTAGATCAGTTCCGGCGGCGCCTCGTCGGCGCTGACGATATAGCGATTGTAGGGAATGCTGACGACCGGCGGCGGCAGGTCGACATAGAAGCCGCCGATCGCGCGCGGGTCGCGATAGCTGTTGTCGATGATGATGATCTCGCGGCCGTAAGTGTCGCGGCGGATGCGGCGGAGCAGCCGCCCGTCGGCACCGACCACGGTGATGATCTGCGTGCCGTCGGGACGGATCACCACGGTGCGGGTTTCCCCGCCGATCGTTTCGGTGCGGATATCGCGGGCGCCGTAGCGGAAGCGATAGAGGTCGTTGCCGCGGACATACGCCTGGCCGCTCGGGTCGCGAATGATGACCCGGTCCGGCTCGTAGTAGACGGTGCGGCCGCCCTCGACGACCTCCCGTCGCTCGTTGTGCATGTTTGCGATGGTCGCGCCGACCACGGCGCCGGCAACCACGCCTGCGCCGAAGACGAGCGGCGTCATGTTCTCACGCCGCGGCTGTGGCGGCGGCGGGAGCTGCGTCGTGACCTGCGGCGCGCGGCGGAAGGCGGGCTGCACCGTCGGCGGCGCGTTCTGGGTGTTGCCTGCCGGCAGTGCTGCGGCGGGCGTGCCTGGAGACGCACTCGGCGCGGCGGCGCCGGCCGGTGGCGGGGGCGCGCCGGGCGGAAGTCCCGGGCGTCCTCCTTGTGGACCGGGCGGCGGAGGCGGCGGTGCGCCACCCGCCGGTGCTCCGGCGGCCGGAGGTGCTCCCGCAGCCGGCTGCGGGAACACCGC
>JAKFVP010000396.1 GCA_021732175.1 Bradyrhizobium sp. | reverse complement strand
ATGCAGCCAGTGGCCGTCGTCGAGCTGCGCCTCGAAGGTGCGGGCGCCCGGCGCCTGGTTGGCGGCGCCGATCAGGCGGGTGCGGACCTCCGGCATGCTGCCGACTTCGATCACGGTCTCGTAGGAGGTGCCGGGGGTGACGGCGGAGTCCGGCAGCTTGTGCAGGCGCTGGAAGTGCGAGTTGCAGAGCACGAGGCGGTCCTCGGCGTCCCACAGCACGAAGGCTTCCGGAATGGTCTCGATGGCGTCGCGCAGGCGAAGATCGGCTTCGACGGTCTTTTCGGCGAGGCTCTTCTGCTCGGTGATGTCGACGGCGATGCCGATCAGGTGCAGGCCTGCGTCCGCTGCGGCGCTGGAGAGCTCGCAGCGCACCCGCAGCCAGATCCAGTGGCCGCCGGAATGCTGCATGCGGAAGGACTGGTCGATGTGGTCGATGGTGCCGGAGATCAGGCGATCGGCGATCGAGAACAGGTCGATGTCGTCGGAGTTCACCAGCGCATTGACCTCGCCGAAGGTGAGCAGGTCGCTGCGGCTGTCGAGGCCCAGCATGGTGAACATCGATTGCGACCAGAAGATGCGGCCGCGCGAGAGGTCCCAGTCCCACAGGCCGCAGCGGCCGCGGTTGAGGGCGGTATCGATGCGGCCGCGCACCGCGTCGTTGATCAGGTCGCCCTCGCGGGCGCGGGTCGACTGCCAGTGGAAGGCAAAGCCGAGGATCAGCACGACGAAACCGGTGGTGGCCGAAAGCGTCACCGAGAGTGCGGCGTCCGATCCCCAGATTGGCTCGTTCTTCTCCTGGATGACGATGACCTGGCCCGGCAGCGACTTGACGATGCGCTGGGTCGCGATGGCGCCGCCGCCGCTCGGCAGGATCATGTCGGTGACGGTGCCCTGCTGGCCGGCGGGCGTGGCGAGCAGTTGCGCGGTGGAGATGACGTCGAGGATGCGGTCGGGCTCGATGCCCTGCTCGATCGGCACGCGGGCTAGGATGCGCTGGTCGGCGCCGATCACGATGACATGGCGGCCGGAGGCGCTGCCCCATGAGGGGATCAGGCCGGGCAGGATGGCCTGCAGGCGCTCGATGTTGGCGGCGCGCTCTTGTCTTGCGGCCGTAAGGCGGTCGATCCGCTCGGCGAGGATGTCGGCAAGCGCTGCGATGTCGCGCTTCATGGTGGCGCGCTTCTGCCGGGTCTGGTCGATGACCTGGACGAAGGCGCCGAGGCAGATAGTGACGAGGAAGGCGATGATGAGGGTCGGCACGGCCCGGCGCAATGCGGGCTCGGCGGTCAGAAGCCTGTGATAGGCCGGCTTAGCGATCGATTGCGCCAATCCCTTGATCGAATCGGATTGGACGCACGCGTTCGCCGCATGCGCACGCGCCATGCCTTAGACCCCCGCCGGATTTCCAGTTTTGCACGCCACGCTCGGAAGAACCCCACGTGCTTCCGAATCACAGTGATTTGAATCCGTTTTGCACGGGCTGTCGAGAGTCAACGAATCCTTAATGCGAAATAAATCTTGTCCAATGCTCTTTTTAGAGTCCGGCGCAGTCACAATCCGAGTCCGAAACAGGAACGCCGCCGTAATTCTACGGCGCAATTGCGTCTCTGACTCTTGCGTGAGGGCGCTATGCCCGCGGCGGCTCGGCGTGGCTGATAACGCGCTTGATGCTCGGGAAGGCGCGGCGCAGCGCGCGCTCGATCTCGTCGACGCCCTGATGCACCCTGATCACGCTCATCGAGGGTGCGGCGCGGCAGTGGAAGTTGACGATCTCGCCGGCGTCGGTGTCGCGCACCCGCACATTATGGATGTCGTGGATGGCGCCGCCGGCGGCAATCTCTGACAGCGCAGCCCTGATGGCGGCAACGCGTTCGGGCGCAGCGTCGGTGCCGTGCGGCAGCTCCGGCTCCAGCGGCTCGATATGGGTGTCGACCTCGACGTCCTCGCCGAACTCGTCGCGGATGTGGTGTTCGAGATGGTGGGCGACGTCGTGCGCTTCGACCAGCGGCATCTCGCCGTCGACCTCGAGGTCGATGGACACGATCAGCTTTTCGCCGAGGTCATGCACCGTCACATGGTGCACCGCGAGCCCCGAATTGCGCGCGATCACCATGATGCGCTCGCGCACGCTTTCATTGTCGCGGGCGACGGGGACGGCGGTGAAGGTGAGGTCGGCATCGCCAAGCGCCTCGCGGACGGCGGATTGCGCCTTGCCCTTGATCTCCTCGACGCGGTCGATCGGATAGGTACGCGGCACTTTCGCAATGGTGTCGATGAAATAGGTCGGGCCGACCATGCGCACGCGGGTGCGCTCGACATCGACGATCCCCGGCACCGTGCGGATCGCGGCTTCCGCTTTCTCGGTGACGCCTTCCGGTGCGCGGTCGAGCAGGGTCTCGACGGTCGCGCGCGTCATCTTCAGGCCGAGGAATCCGATCATGATGGCAACCGCGATGGCAGCCGCGGCATCGCCCCACCAGAAGCCGAAGCCGGCAAGCGCAAGGCCTGCGATGACGGCGAACGAGCCCAGCACGTCGGAGGCGAAATGCAGCGCATCGGCCTCCAGCGCCTGGCTGCGGGTCTCGCGGGCGGCGCGGTGCAGCGCGCGGGCGCGCCAGAAGTTCACGGCGATGTCGATGACCAGCACGACGAAGGGGATCGCGGAGATCGTCGGCGGCGCCGTGCCCTCGCGCAGGCGGCTATAGGCTTCCACCAGGATGCCGCCGGCGAGCAGATAGAGCAGCGCGGTGACGCCGAGCGCCGACAGGCTCTCGAACTTGCCATGGCCGTAATGATGCTCGTCGTCGGCCGGCCGGTCCGACACCCGCACCACCGCCCAGGTGATGATGGTGGCGACGAGGTCGATCGAGGAATGCAGGGCTTCCGAGATCAGCGCCAGCGAGCCGATGGCGAAGCCGACCACGAGTTTTGCAAGCGCCATGCTGCCGCTGGCGAGGATGGAAATCGCCGCGACGGAGGTTTTCTGGCCGGTATCCTGGGTGAGGGCGCTCATGGACGGCGGTTTAGCAGCCCATCCGTTAACATCAAGCCGCCATCCACAGCGGCCAATCGCCACTCGCTCGCAGGAGCGATTTTGTTGCGAATTGTTCCGAATCTAAGATGAGCAGCCTTACATCGTCACAACGATCTTGCCGAGGTGCTTGTTGGCTTCCATGTGGGCAAACGCCGCGCCGATGTCGGCGAACTTGTAGACCTTGTCGATCGGCAGTTGTAGCTTGCGGCTTTCCACCGCGCCCCAGATGTCCTTGCGCACCTCGTCGAAGATCTCGCGGATCTCCTCGATCGAGCGGGTGCGGAAGGTGACGCCGATATAGCTGATGCGGCGCGCGGCATGCAGGTCGAAATTGAAGTCGCCATGGCTGCCGCCGAGGCGGCCGACATTGACGATGCGGCCGAGGATTTTGGTCGCCTTCAAATTCTGGTTGGCGACGGGACCGGAGACCTGATCGACGATGAGGTCGACGCCTTCGCCGCCGGTGGCCTTCAGCACCTCGTCGACCCAGCCGGGATCGGAGGAGTCGACGGCAAGATCGGCGCCGAACTCCTTGAGGCGGCCGCGGCGCATCGCGTCGGTGGAGGAGCCGACCACGAGTTTTGCGCCCTTGAGCTTTGCGATCTGCATCGCCATCAGGCCGACACCGGAACTCGCGCCTTGAATGAGCACGGTCTGCCCGGGCTGCAACGCGCCATTGGTGACGACAGCATTGTGCATAGTGGCGAGCGCGACGGGAAGCGTAGCGGCCTCGTCGAAATTCATGTTGGAGGGCGCGCGGAACAGGCGGCCGTGATCGGCCAGCGTGTATTCGGCGAACGCCGCGGCGCCCGAGCCCATGATGCGGTCGCCGACCTTCACGCCCTTGGCGTTGGGGCCGAGCTCGGCGACTTCGCCGGCCCATTCCATGCCGAGCACAGTGCCGACGCCGCCGCGCGCGCCGTGCACATGGCCCTTGGTCATGCCGAGGTCGGCGCGATTCAGCCCGCAGGCGTGAACCTTGACCAGCACTTGCTCGCCTTTCGGGGTGGGCTTGGCGACATCGGTGATCTCGGGGCCGTTGGCCCCGTACACATAGGCTTTCATGAAACGCCTCTTGTTGTCAGCGGATTATTCCGCGGCCTGCCGCTGGATTATTCCGCGGCCTGCCGCTGCGCGCCCGACAGCATGCCCTCGAGCCGGCCGCGCACGATCGCCTCGGCCTCGCGCATGATGCGGGAGATGAGTTCGGCACAGGTCGGGATGTCGTGGATCAGGCCCTGCACCTGGCCGGCCGACCAGATGCCTTCGTCGGCATCGCCGGTCGCGTAGACCATCTTGCCGCGGGCGCCGGCCACGAGTTCACGCACGTCCTCGAACTTCGCGCCGGCCTTCTCCATCGCCACCACCTTGGTGGAGATCGCGTTCTTGGCGACGCGCGAGGTGTTGCGCATGGTGC
>JAKFVP010000578.1 GCA_021732175.1 Bradyrhizobium sp. | reverse complement strand
GGGGCGCGGAATTTTTCCTCCGGCACGGCAATGCCCCTCTCCTGCAAGCCTTGATCTAACAAGCCTTGCGCGATGCGGCCGGTCAGCATGGCAAGGCGTTCGACGATGGCAGAGGCACCCCACTCCGCCATCATCTCCATGCCGATCGCCGCCATCTCCATTGAAATGAAGAAGTCGCGCTCGCCCATGTCGAAGCGCCGCGCATTGGCAACGTAACTCGTATCGGCGAAGTAGACCGCATTCTCAGCGCGGACATCGCGGCGGCCGGCGGACGTCTGCTCGACCGGAATGCCGTCCTGATGCCGTTTGGCGACATAGATGAAAGCGCGGCCATAGGGTCCGAGCAGCCATTTGTAGGTCGGAAAGATCACAAAGTCCGGATCGAGAGCGGACACGTCGAGATCGATGACGCCGCAGCTCTGCGTCGCATCGATCAGAAAGATCGCGCCGTGACGCCGCAGCGCCGCACCCACGGCGGCAAGATCGATCAAGCCGCCGTCG
Organism: Bradyrhizobium sp.; assembly: GCA_021732175.1. Classification (GTDB taxonomy): domain Bacteria; phylum Pseudomonadota; class Alphaproteobacteria; order Rhizobiales; family Xanthobacteraceae; genus Bradyrhizobium. The sequence goes on along the minus strand of JAKFVP010000578.1, from coordinate 3,958 downwards.
GACCAGTGCAGCGAAGAGATCGACGCCAGCGCGACCGGCGCGGCATTCGGCCTTTCAATTGCCGCAAGGATCGCCGCGGTCCAATCGCCGTCACCGGGCTCGCGGATGGTCTCGACCGCAAAACCCTGCTGTTCGGCGCGCAGCTGCCATTCCAGCACGGGCGAGGAATGGTCGTTCTCGAGAACAATCACGCGCGTGCCCTTGGGCACCGTGATCAGCCGTGCTGCGGTGGCAACGCCATAGCCGACCGACGCGATCAGCGCGACATCGTCGGGGCTGGCATTGATCAGCCGCGCGGCAGCGGCGCGGGTGCGCTCGTACTGCGCATTGGCAAAGCCGGCTTCCAGCGTCCACGGTTGTCCCTTCCGCGCCACAGCGGCGCGACCGGCTTCCAGCGTCCGTAGCGGCAACGGACTGTAGGAGGCGGAATTCAAGTAGCAAATCTGGCGCGGCATCTCGAACAGGTGGCGCTGCGAAGCAAGCATCTGAACACTCTTGGTTGCAGGAAACGCAGTTTGGGGTTGCGCGAAACAATACACAACGCTGGCCGCGCTTGGCTGGCGGCTGCGCGCGGGGCTGCTATGATGGCAAAAAGACCTGCCAAGAAAGAACTGCAAAGAAAGAACTGCAAAGGGAGCCCGCCATGGATGCCGTGACGCCGAAGGCCGACCAACATTCCCACCTCGTCCGCCCTTCCGAGATGGAGTGGCAGAAAACCCGCTTTCCCGGCTGCGAGGCGAAGACCCTGCTGTTCGACCGCAAGACCGGCCTGATGACGGCCCTGATGCGCTTTGCGCCCGGTGCGGTGCTCCCCGACCATGAGCATGTCAATATCGAGCAGACCTACGTGCTGGAGGGTTCGCTGGTCGACAAGGAAGGCCCGGCCCAGGGCATCGAGTGCAAGGCCGGCGAATACATCTGGCGCGAGGCCGGCAGCCGCCACGTCGCCTGGTGCCCGCAGGGCGGGCTGATGCTCGCGATCTTCCAGGTACCCAACAAGTTCTTCGAGGCCGACGGCCGCGTCCGCGACGCCAACGGCAACGACTGGGACGAGACCTGGGGCCACACAAGCGCATAAGGCCTTGCGCGGCGCGAAACACCCAGGCGCCTCCCGGCCCTTCCCTCGGCTTTTCCGCGCGGCTACGGTGCCCCCGCAAAACACCTTCGCCGGCGCGGTTGCCGCCGCATGGCGAAGCAATAAGGGAGGGAAACCATGTTTTCGCACATTATGATCGGCACCAACGACCTCGACAAAGCCAAGACCTTTTACGATGCGCTGCTCGGCACGCTCGGCGTGCCGCCGGGCCGTGTCGACCGCCACCGCATCTTCTGGCGCACCAAGACCGGCACCTTCTCGGTGACCAAGCCGATCGACGGCAAGGCCGCCACCTTTGCCAATGGCGGCACCATCGGCTTTGCCGCCGACTCCGTCGACGCCGCCAACGCGTTTCATGCCGCGGGCCTCGCCCATGGCGGCAAGACCTGCGAGGACCCGCCGGGCATCCGCGAAGGCAGCGGCGTGAAGCTGTACATCGCGTATTTGCGCGATCCCGATGGCAACAAGCTGTGCGCGCTGCACCGGGTGCCGGCGTAATCTTCCTCCCCTCTCCCCGCTCTTCGCGGGGAGAGGGTTGGGGCGAGGGGCTGCACCCGCGTATTCGACTCGTGGAGAGTCCCCCTCACCCGGATTGCATCTGTCGATGCAATCCGACCTCTCCCCGCACGCGGGGAGAGGCGATCAGACCTCTCGAGCCTCGTGGATTCTCCCATGACCGATGCAGCCCTAACCACCGAACCGCCGCGCTTTCGCGATCAGACCATTGCGTTCGAGGGGATCGGCGTTGGCCGCAACATCGACATTCGCTCGGCCTCACCGCTCAACTACCACCAGGCGATCAGCAAGCCCGCCGACATGCCGTCCGTCACCATCGACGGCAAGCTGTTCCTGCCCGCCTCACCGCCTGCGAAGAAGCTGCCACTGGTCATGATCGTGCCGGGCAGCCTGGGCGTGGCGCCCTCGCATGTCGCGCATGCGGAGACGCTGACCCGCGCCGGCTTTGCGACCTTCGTGCTCGACAGTTTTGCCGCGCGCGGCGTCACCTCGACGGTCGCCAACCAGACCCAGTTTTCGTTTGCCGCCAGCGCCTACGACGTGCTCGCGGCATGGAGCGTGCTGGCCGCCCTGCCCGAGATCGATGCGACCAGGATCGGCGCGCAGGGCCACAGCCGCGGCGGATCGGCGGTGCTCACAGCAGCCACGCGACGTTTTGCCGATGCCATCATCGGCAAGAACGCGGGATTGCAAGGCGTGCTCGCCGCCTACCCCTGGAGCGGACATCAATTCCTCGATCCCAACGTTGGCGCGACTTCGGTTCGCGTGCTGATGGGCGATGCGGATGAATGGTGCTCGCCGATGCAAGTGCAAGGACATCTGCAGGCCATTCGGCTTTGCGGCGGTGACACCTCCATGCGGCTGATCGCCGGTGCGCATCACAGTTTCGATCGCGGCACCGGGATCGCCGACGTGCCGAATGCATCCGTCTCGCCCGCAGCGCCGACGGCCTACATGGCCGATGACGGCGCGCTCATTCATCCCGTCAAGGGCGAGGCTGATCCTGCGCTGGTCGATCGCGATTTGATGGTCTATGCGCTCAAAGCCGGCTACGGCCGCAAGGGTGCGAAGATCGGCAGCCGCCCCGGCGAGGCCGAGCTTTTCCGCGACGACATGCTGGCGTTCTGGACGCGGCTGTTCGGCAAGCATCCTTAAGGAAACATCATGCGTATTGCAGTGGTCGGCGCCGGCGGCGTCGGAGGCGGATTTGGCGCAGCGCTGGCAAAGGCCGGCGCCGACGTCACTTTCATCGCACGCGGCGCGCATCTCGCCGCGATGAAGAGCGGCGGCCTCAAGGTGAAGAGCCCGCGCGGCAAGACGCATCTGATGCCGACGCAGGCGACCGACAATCCCGCCGACATCGGGCAGGTCGATATCGTGCTGTTCTGCGTCAAACTGTGGGACGTCGATAGCGCCGGCCATCACATCAAGCCGCTGATCGGGCCGGACACCGCCGTCATCCCCTTGCAGAACGGCATCGATGCGCATGCGCGGCTGCTGCCGATCCTGGGCGCGCGCGCCGTGATGGGCGGCGTCGCGCAGATCTCCGCGTCCATCACCGCGCCCGGCGAGATCACCCAGGTCGGCGCCTTCATGCGCATGATCTTCGGCGAGCTAGACGGAAGCCGCAGCGCGCGCGGCGAAACGCTGCTGGCGCTGTGCCAGAAGGCCGGCTTCGATGCGACGCTGTCGGACGCCATCCTCACCGAGCTCTGGATGAAGTTCATCCTGCTGGCGAGCAATGCCGGCATGATGGCGCTGGCGCGCCAGCCGATCGGAAACCTGCGCGACGATCCCGACATGAAGCCGATTTTCCTCGCCGCCTACCGCGAGGTCGTCGCCGTCGGCCTCGCTGAAGGCGTCGCGTTGCCGGCCGATGCGGTGGAGAAGGTGATCGATTTCACGATGCACGCGCCACCGGCCATGAAAGCCTCGATGGCGCTCGATCTCGAACGCGGCAACCGTCTGGAAGTGCCGTGGCTCTCCGGCAAGGTGGTCGAGCTTGGCCGGCAACACGGCATCCCGACGCCGACGCATGCGATGCTCTATGCGATGCTGAAGCCGTATGCGATGGGGGCGGTTAACTGACGCGGCGGCCACTCGATGGAACCCGCGCCAGTCGAATACGAAGGAGCCTCGGCCATAGATGAGTTGAGCCAAATCAACGAACGCTGACTGTGCCACAGGTATGAAGTATCCATGCAGTGGCTCAATTCTACCAGGAACTACGGCGCCATTCCGCAAGCGGTGCATTGGCTGACGGCATTTCTCGTTGCTGTCGCCTGGGCGCTCGGCGTTTTCGATGACGTGCTGCCAAAAGGCCAACCGCGCGACAAGAAGGGCAAG
>JAKFVP010000124.1 GCA_021732175.1 Bradyrhizobium sp. | reverse complement strand
GCTCTCGGCAATAGCGGCTGCGACGACGTTCTTGGCAAGATAGCGCGCGGCGTAGGCGGCCGAACGGTCGACCTTGGTCGGGTCCTTGCCCGAGAAGGCGCCGCCGCCATGCGGGGCGTAGCCGCCATAGGTGTCGACGATGATCTTGCGCCCGGTGAGACCGCAGTCGCCGTCGGGACCGCCGACCACGAAATTGCCGGTCGGGTTGACCAGGAAGTCGCTCGGACGCTGCGGCATCCAGCCCTTGGGCAGCGAGGATTCCACCGCCGTCGAGATCATGTCCTTGATCAGGCCGGGCGTATACTTCTTGTTGTTGCGGCTCTTCTCGTTGTGCTGGGTCGAGACCACGACCTTGGTGCAGCCGACCGGCTTGCCGTCGACATACTTCACCGTGACCTGGCTCTTGGCGTCGGGCTGCAAGTCGGCGAGCTGGCCGTTACGGCGCTTCTCGGAAAGGGTCTTCAGAATCTTGTGTGCGAAGTAGATCGGCGCGGGCATGAACAAGCCCTTCTCGAAGACTTCGCTTTCGGTGCAGGCATAGCCGAACATCATGCCCTGGTCGCCGGCACCCTCTTCTTCGCCGCTCTTCTTTTTCTTGGCGTCGACGCCCATCGCAATGTCGGGCGACTGGCCGTGCAGGAGAACCTCGATGTCGGCGCCGTGATAGGAGAACCCATCCTGATTGTAGCCGATGTCCCTGACCACATCGCGCGCGATCCTGCTGATCAGCTCGCGGTCGACCACCGACTTGCCGTTGATGGTGCGGAATAGCTGTCCGCGGCCTTCGCCGGCGATGACGATCTTGTTGGTGGTGCACAGCGTCTCGCAGCCGAGGCGGGTGTTGACGAGGCTGTCGTCGGCGATGCCGAGCTCGACATCCTTGGCGATGAAGGCATCGAGGATCGCATCCGAGATCTGGTCGGAAACCTTGTCCGGGTGCCCCTCGGAAACGGACTCGCTGGTGAACAGATAGGACGCGCGCATCAGTAACCTCTTCTTGCGCCGGCTCTCCGGCGGCTGTGTGCGTGATTTGGAGTTTTGAATGTCAGTCTCGACGGCGCGAGATGACGTAGGATTCGTCGTAAAACCAGAGCCCGTTATGCTTGCGCAGTACCTCTCGCGTCGCTTCGAGAGTCCTGCTGTTTTCAGTCATTTCCGCCAACCGGTCGTCTTCGATCTGGGCGACATACACCGCCGCATTCCATGCTGCAAAGGCCGTCGAGGTTCCGATGGCGCCGGTCACCTCGTTGGGCAGCGCTTCCATATCATATCGGAAGATCGAACGGTTATCGGCGTAGGCATTAAAGTTAAGGTCGCGGCCGGCCGATCCCAGCTCGTATTTCACCGCGCGCAATAGCTCATGACGGTCCACTGTGAAAGGATTTTCTCCGGGCCAGACCGCCTGGATGATTTCCAGGCCCGGATCGTGCCCGTAGGAGTGAATTCCGATCAGCCGGCCCCCGGCCCGCAGGGCCCGAGCCAGGGGTGCGACAATGCGCTTCGCCCTGAAATTCACAGAGGATTTGGCCCGATAGGGCTGGGAGGCGATGACGAGGTCGAAATTGGCCTCGGTACGGCCCGCCCGGGGGATGATCGAATCGAGCAGGAACCGGTGGTCCTCCCGGTACAGGACGAGGGCCACCGGCCGCTCATAGATCGGCATGCCAGATTTGGGGCTGATATTGGCCCGCCAGTTCTGCTCCAGAAACGGCCCCAATTCGGCAATTTGGGCCTCGAATTCCCCGGATGAGGCGCCCCGGAGCGCGACCTCGTGCCAGATCATCCCGGCAGCCGCCGAAGGGCTGGCGGGCGCCAGCCAGGGCGCCTCGGCGTAGTACATGTTGGTGAGCACAAAGACGGTCGCCGGGTGCTCGAACAGGCGGTCCGGGACCTTGTCCAGGGTCAGGCGGACGTCCTCCAGGCTGAGCTCCTTGCCGGCGACGTAGAACGGCATATGCGGAAATCGCCCGTGCATGGACCGCAGCACCCGCGCCAGCACCGTGCCGTCGCCGACGCCGGCATCGAACACCCGCAGCGCCGGCGGCCGCGGATGGATGCTGGCGAGCTCCAGCGCCACGCGGTCGGCGATCACCCGCTTCTCGCTGCAGGTATGGACGAACAGCAGGTATTTCTGGCGGTTCTCGAAGAAGCGGAAATTGCCGCGGGGGTCGCGCTTCTCCGGCACCACCTCGAGCCCGCGCACCGGCGGCAGCCCGCCCGGGGTGGAGGCCGCGATATAGGCCTGGATGCGCTCCAGCGTGTCGATTGTGATGCGCTTGCCCTCGCGCAGGCGCGCGACCAGCTTGCCGTCATTGACCGAACGCCGCCCGAACGTCGATTCCGCCATGTCGGACCGGCGGCAGAATTCGGTGATTTCAGCCAAAATCTGGTCGTTTTTCATGGAAAGCGGGTTGGGAAAACCGGTGGGCAGCCTGATTTTGCAGGCCTGTCCTACCACCCTCTGCCCAACCGGGCAAAATTGCCTCTATCCACCCGGCGGCATGAACCGCGCTGCCGCCGCCGGCAACAAAACCGCAAGGCCTTCATCTTCAAAGCTTTCATCTTCCTTGCCGGGACTTCTCATGCGCCGATTCATTGTGCTGCTGTCGTTGCTCGCATCCACGCTGTGGGCCGCGCCTTCCCAAGCACAACAGCGCAACCAGCTCGGGCCGCTCTGCACCACCACCACCACGCCCGCCGACCAGCAGATCGATGCCTGCAACAAGATCCTCGCACTGAAGGTGTTCACCGGCGAAAAGCTCGCGAGCATCTATTTCTGGCGCGCGGTCGGCTGGAACAAGAAGGGCAACTACACGCAGGTGATCGCGGATGCCAGCGAAGCGATCCGGCTTTCAGCCAGCGTGCCCGCCTACAATCTGCGCGGTTCGGCCTATTACGACAAGGGCGAGTACGACATCGCGATTGCCGACTTCAACGACGCGCTGAAGACCGCGACGGGTGACGTCGGCATCATCCATCACAACCGCGGCAATGCCTGGCGCGGCAAGAACGAATACGCCAAGGCGATCGCCGATTACGACATGTCGATCAAGCTGGGACCGCCGTCAGCGTTCTCCTACCAGAACCGCGGCACCTCGAAGCGCGCGCTCGGCGATCTCGATGGCGCGCTCGCCGACATCAACGAGGCGATCCGCATTGAACCGTCGCTGCCGCAGCCGCTGACCCATCGCGCAGTGATCTGGCGCGCCAAGGGCGATCTCGACCGCGCCGTCGCCGACACCACCGAGGCGATCAGGCTGGCCAAGGCGAAGGCGCCCGTCAACATCATGACCCCGCCCGGCAGCGTGCTGATCTCGGCCTATTCCGAGCGCGGCCTCGCCTATGAGGCGAAGGGCGACTACGCCAATGCGAAGCTGGACTACGCCGCAACGCTGCAGGGCGTCGCCTCCGACTCCGGAAGCAAGGCCAACCAGGCCATGGCAAAGGTGCGGCTGTCGCTGTTGTCGGACGCAGAGGCGCCGCGGACCACTCCCAATGCGACCTCGGCGCCAACAAAGACGGCCGCGCCCTCACCTGCATCGCCTCCCGCGGGCACCGCTACCGGCCGCCGCGTTGCGCTCGTCATCGGCAACGGCGCCTACAACCACATCAAGGCGCTGGCCAACCCCTCCAACGATGCGCGCGCCGTTGCAAAAAGCCTGCGCGGCATCGGCTTCGTCGTGACCGAGGGCATCGATCTCGACCGCGCGGCGATGCAGAACATGATCCGCGAATTCCTGCGCGATGCGGCGCGCTCGCAGGTCGCCATCGTCTACTATGCCGGCCATGGCGTGCAGATCGACGGCCGCAACTGGCTGATTCCTGTCGACGCGCAGCTCAAGGCAGGCGGCAGCATCACCGACATGATGACGGACATGGACACCATAATGGCCGGCCTCGACGACCAGCTCCGCACCAATATCCTCATCCTGGATGCCTGCCGCAACAATCCGATGGCGCCGCAGGTGGCCTCCGCTGGCTCCGGCCGCGGCATCGAGGGCGGCGGCCTTGCGGCGCCCTCCTCGCTCGGATCGGGTTCGACGCTAGGGGCCGGCACGCTGATCGCGTTCGCGACCGCGCCCGGCAAGGTCGCGCTCGACGGCGAAGGCGCCAACAGCCCGTTCTCGGCGGCGCTGTCGCGCCACATCGGCACGCCCGGCCTCGAGGTACAGCAGATGCTGACCCGTGTTCGCGCCGAAGTCGTTGCGACCACCAGGAGCCAGCAGGTGCCGTGGTCGAACTCCTCGCTGCTCGGCGAGGTCTACCTCGCCGAGAAGCCGTGAGATCGGCTGCGAAAATGCGCCAAATGAGGCCTTGAGGTCTGGAAGCGGAAGCGCAATACGGCTAAAGCGACGCGCAAGACAATCCGCCTTCAGTCCGTTCGAGTCCGGGATGAGTTCACCAGCGTCTTCCCCGTCATTGACATCAGACAATCCGCGAAAAGTCGCGCTGCGCGAGGGCAAGCGCATC
>JAKFVP010000296.1 GCA_021732175.1 Bradyrhizobium sp. | reverse complement strand
CCGGTGAAAGTGCGCGACGTCTCCGGCGCTGGCGACACGGTTGCGGCTGCGCTAGCGCTTTCGCTCGCCGCCGGCGCCGACTGGGAGGCCGCGCTGCGGGTCGCGAACGCGGCGGCCGCGGTCGCGGTCAGCAAGAAGGGCACTGCGACGGTTTCGGCCGCCGAGCTGCGGCGCAGGATACTGCCGCAAGCCTCGCTCGCGGCCGAAGAGAAGATCGCCGCAGGTGATGCGCTGGAGGCGCATCTGGCCGAATGGCGCGCCGAGGGCCTGCGCGTCGGTTTCACCAATGGCTGCTTCGACATTCTGCATCCCGGCCACGTCAAGGTGCTGACGGCGGCGCGCGGCGCCTGCGACCGGCTGGTCGTCGGCCTCAACAGCGACGCGTCGGTGCGGCGGTTGAAGGGCGAGGGGCGTCCCGTGCAGGACGAGCGCGCCCGCGCCGAGGTGCTCGCGGCGCTGGAGGCGGTCGATCTCGTCGTCATTTTCGAAGAGGATACGCCGATCGAGCTGATCGCCCAGGTGAAGCCGAGCGTGCTGGTCAAGGGCGGCGACTACAGCCGCGAGCAGGTGGTCGGCCACGAGATCGTCGAGGCTGCCGGCGGCGAGGTGCTGCTGGTCGACATTCTCGAGGGCCACAGCACCACCTCGCTGGTCAAGCGCGCGCGCGAGGGGCGGGCATGAACGGCAGCATGGCGCCGGCGATGGCTTCGCCGCTGGCGGAATGGTGGCGGTGGCTGCGAAATCCGGTATTCTGGATGACGGCTGCGGATGTTTTCGCAGTGATCACGGCGCTGGTGCTGCCGTGGTCGACGACCCTCGTCTCGATTTTTGCACTGTTGTGGTTGGGGTCGGCGGCGTTGATCGTCGACTATCCTGCCTGGGCGCGATCGCTGAAGCAGCCGATCTGTGCGCTGCCGCTGGCCCTGTTCGCCCTTGCGGTACTGGGCACGCTGTGGTCGGGCGCGCCATGGGCCGACCGCCTGCATTCGGTGGGACCCTACGCGAAATTCCTGCTGCTGCCGGGGCTGTTCCAACATTTTGCACGTTCCTCGCGCGGCATGTGGGTATTCGTTGCCTTCCTCATCTCCAACGTTCTGATGATGGGCGTATCGTGGATCGCGGGGATCGATCCCACCTTCACGCTGAAAGCGTGGGACGATTATCCTTGCGGCGTGTTCGTCAAGAACTGGATCGACCAGGGCCAGGAATTCTCGCTGTGCGCGGTGGCGCTCGCTTATCCCGTGATGACGCTCCTGAAAGAGGGAAAGCGCTGGCAGGCCGGCGTGCTGATCGCCATCGCACTCGGTTTTGTCCTCAACATGATGTTCGTGGTCGTTTCGCGCACGGCGCTGGTGACCATGCCGCTGATGCTGGCGCTGTTCGCGCTGCGTTGCCTGAACTGGCGTCAGAGCGCCGTGCTGGCCGTTGTTGCCCTGATCGCGGCGGCGGCCTGGGCCGTGACGCCGCCGATGTGCCGTCTGCACCAGACCATATCGAACGAGGTTCAGCAGTTCGAGCAGCGCGACGCTCCGACCTCGTCGGGCTTGCGGATGACCTATTGGAAGAAGGCCATCGGCTTCATTCAGGATGCGCCACTTGTGGGGCACGGCACCGGCACGATCCGCGGGCTCTACGAGAAAGTCGCGACGGGCCAGCCCGGCACCGCAAGCGCAAGCGTCGTGGCCAACCCGCATAACCAGACGCTGCACTCCGCCATCCAGTGGGGCGTCGTCGGCGTGGTCCTGATCTATGCAATGTGGCTTGCCCATCTATCGATCTTCCGCGGCGCCGGGTTCGTCGCCTGGATCGGATCGCTGGTCGTCGTGCAGAACGTGCTCTCCTCGCTGTTCAATTCGCATCTGGTCGATTTCCACGAAGGATGGATGTATGTGCTCGGCGTCGGCATCGCCGGCGGAATGATACTGAAAGACAGGGCCGGTTCACCGCCGCAGGCACAAAGCAAGGTTTGACCGATGGGCGCCCGGGAGGGACAGCAATCGTCGATCGGCGGGACCGTCTCGTTCATGCTGTCGGCCTGGCGCAATCCGGATGCGCGCATGTTCAACACGGACATGGTGCTGGTGCTGGCGGCGGCGGCACTGCCGTGGTCGACATCGATCTTCACGATCCTGATGGCGCTGTGGTTCGTCTCGCTGCTGTTCAACATCGAACCGCGCAGCCTTGCATCGTTGATGCGCCGGCCGGCCTGCTGGTTGCCGGTGGCGCTGTTTGCGCTGGCACTGCTGGGAATGCTGTGGTCTCCTGCGACATGGAGCGAACGCATTCATGCTGCGGGCGCTGTCGGCAAGCTCCTCGTGCTGCCGCTTCTGCTCTATCATTTCGCGCGCTCGCCGCGCGGCACCTGGGTGATGGCGGGGTTCCTGATTTCCTGCGTGCTGCTGATGGCGATGTCGTTTCTCGTGCTGTACCAGCCGGGCCTGACGCTGAAGCAGGACATCTTCACCGGCGAAGCCTTCGAGCCCGCGCGCGGAATCTTCGTCAAGAATTACATCGACCAGAGCCAGGAATTCGCGCTGTGCGCCGTGGCGCTGATCTATCCGATCTTTCATTTCTTTCGCGAGGGCAGGACCCGGCTGGCGCTGCTGCTTTGCGCGGTTGCGCTCGGGCTTCTCGCCAACATGGTGTTCGTCACGGTCTCGCGCACGGCGATGGTCACCATGCCGGTCATGCTCGCCGCTTTCGCAGTGCTGCATGTGCGGTGGCGGACCAGTTTCCTGATCCTGTCAGGCCTGGTGTTGCTGGCACTGCTGGCCTGGACGGTGTCGCCCTCGCTTCGCGCCAGCACCGAACGGTTCTCGCGCGACTATCAGGCCTACAAGCAGTCCAATGAGCCGACCTCGATCGGCCTGCGCATCGAATACTGGACCAAGTCGCTGCGCTTCATCGCCGATGCGCCGCTGCTAGGTCACGGCACCGGATCGACGCGGGCGTTGTTCGAGCGGGCGAAGTCCGGTCCCGAAGAACTGGTCCAGGCAAAGGTCGTCAGCAATCCCCACAACCAGACGCTCGCCTTCGCCATCCAGTGGGGCGCGGTCGGTGTCGTCATCCTCTATGCGATGTGGATCGCGCATCTTGCGCTGTTCCGCGGCGAGGGCCTGATGGCGTGGATCGGCCTCCTGGTCGTGGTTCAGAACATGCTGACCTCGCTGTTCAACTCGCATCTGATCGATTTCGTCCCCGGCTGGATCTATGTGCTGGGGGTGGGTATTGCCGGTGGAACGGTGCTGGGCGCCCGCGCGCGCTCTGGCATAGGTCACGCAGATGCGGTATCAGCGGCCTCGCAGCCAGCGAGCGAAAACACGTCCCGGCCAGCCACATGATGAGCCTGAAGAATCTGACCCTGCGCAACGCGCTGATTGCCACGCATGACGCGCTGGCGACGGCGGCAGCGCTGTTTGCCAGCTTCTTCCTGCGCTTCGACGGCGACCTGCTCTGGAACCGCCTGCCGCTGCTGCTCTACATCCTGCCCTATTTCATCGCCTTCAGCGTGGTGGTCTCCTATCTCTTCAAGCTGACGACCACCAAATGGCGCTTCATCTCGCTGCCGGATGCGCTGAACATCGTGCGCGTCGCCACCGTGCTGACATTGGCGCTGGTCGTGCTCGACTATCTGATCGTGGCTCCCGGCACCGGGGGAACATTCTTCTTCGGCCGCATCACCATCATCCTGTACTGGTTCCTGGAAATCCTGTTCCTGAGCGCGCCGCGCTTTGCCTATCGCTATTTCCGCTACACGCGGGTTCGCCGTCACGCCAGGAACGAGGGCGCTTCGCCGGCACTGTTGATCGGCCGCGCTGCGGACGCCGAGGTGTTGTTGCGCGGCATCGAGAGCGGGGCGGTCAAGCAGCTCTGGCCAGTCGGCGTCTTGTCGCCGTCGCCCTCCGACCGCGGCCACACCATCCGCGATGTTCCCGTGCTCGGCGGCATCGATGATGTCGAGGACGTCATCCGCGACTATGAACAGCGCGGCAAGCCGATCGCACGCGTGGTGATGACGCCGTCGGCATTCGAGCCGGAGGCGCGGCCTGAAGCGATCCTGATGCGGGCGAAGCGCCTCGGGCTGATCGTCAGCCGCATGCCGTCGCTGGAAAGCGGCGATGCACCGCGTCTGACCGCGGTCGCGGTGGAGGATCTGCTGCTGCGGCCGAGCGAGCGGATCGACTATGCGAAACTCGAGGGCCTGGTGAAGGGCAAGGCCGTCATCGTGACCGGCGGCGGCGGTTCGATCGGCTCGGAAATCTGCGACCGTGTCGCGACGTTCGGCGCGGCGCGGCTGCTCGTCATCGAGAATTCGGAGCCTGCGCTCTACGCGGTCACGGAAGCGCTTTCGACCCGCGAAGGCCTTGCCGCCGTGGAGGGCCGCATCGCCGACATCCGCGACCGCGAGCGCATCATGCGGCTGATGAACGAGTTCAAGCCGGACATCGTGTTCCACGCCGCGGCGCTCAAGCACGTG
>JAKFVP010000486.1 GCA_021732175.1 Bradyrhizobium sp. | reverse complement strand
AATGCGGATGTCACGGCGCATCAGGGCGGCGAGCGCGGTCATGCGAGATGCTCCGCTTGCATTTGGTGTGCGTGGTCGAGCGGTATCGGCAGTGGGCTCCCTCCCCCCTTGCGGGGGAGGGCGGGGAGAGGGGCAGCTCTGCAGGCGCTGCGTGCGAGTGGAAACAAATGTTGGTGCTCCAAGTGAAAGAGCACGTCGTGTGGTACCCCTCTCCCTGACCCTCCCCCGCAAGGGGGGAGGGAACGGAGAGAGCTGCGGCAAGAGGTGAGGAGAGGCGATAGGTCATGCGGCCTCTCCAATGCGCAATTCTTTGGCCTCGATGCCGAGCGGCGCGTGGGTGGCGGCGATGATCAGCCCGCCGGCGGCAAGATGCTCGCGCATCAATCCGGCAAACACGGCCTGCCCCGCGACGTCGAGCGCCGTGGTCGGCTCATCCAGCAGCCAGATCGGCCGCTTCACCGACAACAGCCGCGCCATCGAGAGCCGGCGCCGCTGGCCGGCGGAAAGAAAGCCCGCCGGCAGATGCGCGGCGTGGTCGATTCCGACCTGTATCAGGCTGGCTGTGGCGTCGCCCGCCTCGCCGCCGAGAAAATCCCGCCAGAAGGCAAGATTTTCCATTACCGACAGCGCCGGCTTCAGCGCGTCGCGATGGCCGAGATAGTGCGCCTGTTCGGGCAGGGTCAGTTCGCCGTCGCCGCCGGACAGTTCGAGCGTCCCGCCGGCGGGTTGGATCAGCCCCGCGATCAATCGCAGCAGCGAGGTTTTGCCGGAGCCATTGCGGCCGGTCACGGCCAGCGCTTCGCCCGCGGCGCTCTGGAAATCGAGGCCGGAAAACACCTCCCGGCCGCCCCGAACACACCTCAAACCGCGTCCCGCGAGCCGCATGTTGCCCTTCACAGCCCTCTGACGCTCCACAACTGCCCAAGGTTTTTGCCGAAGCTTTTGGCCAAGGTTTGCCGAAGCTTTTTCTTGGGGTACCGCAGCGTAATTTTTTGCTGGCGCAATGCTGCAGCACAATAGTCGGTGTGGCGGCGCTTCTAGAAAGATTCTATAAGCCCGAACCTTGATGCAGCACCGAGCCGGTGTCTGCAAGCCATTCGCCCCGGCCCTGCTGACGGTGCTCAAATACCCTTGCCGGGTATCACGATTGAACTGGGATTTCCTGACATGACCTCTCTCGACAGCTTCAAATGCCGCAAGACCCTCAAGGTCGGTAGCAAGACCTATGTGTATTACAGCCTGCCCACGGCGGAGAAGAATGGTCTGAAGGGGATTTCCAAGCTCCCCTATTCGATGAAGGTGGTGCTGGAGAATCTGCTGCGCAACGAGGACGGCCGCAGCGTCACCAAGGATGACATCGTCGCGGTCGGCAAGTGGCTGAAGAAGCGCCAGCTCGAGCATGAAATCGCTTTCCGCCCGGCGCGCGTGCTGATGCAGGACTTCACCGGCGTGCCCGCCGTCGTCGATCTCGCGGCGATGCGCAACGCGATGCAGAAGCTCGGCGGCGATGCCGAGAAGATCAATCCGCTGGTGCCGGTCGATCTCGTCATCGACCACTCCGTGATCGTGAACTTCTTCGGCGACAACAAGGCGTTCGGCAAGAACGTGGTCGAGGAGTACAAGCAGAACCAGGAGCGCTATGAATTCCTGAAGTGGGGCCAGGCGGCGTTCTCGAACTTCTCCGTGGTGCCGCCCGGCACCGGCATCTGCCACCAGGTCAATCTCGAATATCTCGCCCAGACCGTCTGGACCAAGAAGGAGAAGATGACGGTCGGCAAGAAGACCGGCACGTTCGATGTCGCCTATCCGGATTCGCTCGTTGGCACCGACTCGCACACCACGATGGTCAACGGTCTTGCCGTGCTCGGCTGGGGCGTCGGCGGCATCGAGGCGGAAGCCTGCATGCTCGGCCAGCCGCTGTCGATGCTGCTGCCGGAAGTGGTCGGCTTCAAGCTGAAGGGGCAGTTGAAGGAAGGCGTCACCGCGACCGACCTCGTGCTCACGGTCACGCAGATGCTGCGCAAGGTGGGCGTGGTCGGCAAGTTCGTCGAGTTCTACGGCCCCGGCCTCGACCATCTCTCGGTCGCCGACAAGGCCACCATCGGCAACATGGCGCCGGAATACGGCGCGACCTGCGGCTTCTTCCCGGTCGATGCCGCCACCATCGATTATCTGAAGACCTCGGGCCGCAAGGCGGACCGCGTCGCGCTGGTCTCGGCCTATGCCAAGGCGCAGGGCCTGTTCCGCACCGCCAAGTCGGCCGATCCGGTATTCACGACAACGCTGACGCTCGACCTTGCCGACGTCGTGCCGTCGATGGCCGGCCCGAAGCGCCCCGAGGGTCGCATCGCGCTGCCATCCGTCGCTTCCGGCTTCGCGACGGCGCTTTCGAGCGAGTACAAGAAGACCGACGATGCAGCGAAGCGCTATGCCGTCGATGGCCGCGATTTCGATCTCGGCCATGGCGACGTCGCGATCGCCGCGATCACCTCCTGCACCAACACGTCTAATCCGAGCGTGCTGATCGGCGCTGGTTTGCTGGCGCGTAACGCGGCGGCAAAGGGCCTGAAAGCAAAACCCTGGGTGAAGACCTCGCTGGCGCCCGGCAGCCAGGTCGTCGCCGAATATCTCGCCAATTCCGGCCTGCAGAAGGATCTCGACAAGGTCGGCTTCAACCTCGTCGGCTTCGGCTGCACCACCTGCATCGGCAATTCCGGCCCGCTGCCGGAGGAGATTTCCAAGTCGATCAACGACAACGGCATCGTTGCCGCGGCCGTGCTCTCGGGCAACCGCAACTTCGAAGGCCGCGTCTCGCCTGACGTGCAGGCGAACTATCTTGCTTCGCCGCCGCTGGTCGTGGCTTACGCGCTCGCGGGCACCGTGACCAAGGATCTCACGGTCGAGCCGATCGGCACCGGCAAGGACGGCAAGCCGGTCTACCTCAAGGACATCTGGCCGACCACCAAGGAGATCAACGCCTTCATGAAGAAGTTCGTGACGGCCACCATCTTCAAGAAGAAGTATGCCGACGTGTTCAAGGGCGACACCAACTGGCGCAAGATCAAGACCACCGACAGCGAGACCTATCGCTGGAACATGTCGTCGACCTATGTGCAGAACCCGCCCTATTTCGAGGGCATGAAGAAGCAGCCGGAGCCGGTCACCGACGTCGTCGACGCGCGGATCCTTGCGATGTTCGGCGACAAGATCACCACCGACCACATCTCGCCGGCCGGCTCGATCAAGCTGACCTCTCCGGCAGGAAAATTTCTCAGCGAGCACCAGGTGCGGCCCGCCGACTTCAACCAGTACGGCACGCGGCGCGGCAACCATGAAGTGATGATGCGCGGCACCTTCGCCAACATCCGCATCAAGAACTTCATGCTCAAGGGCGCCGACGGCAACATTCCGGAAGGCGGCCTCACCAAGCATTGGCCCGACGGCGAGCAGATGTCGATCTATGACGCTGCGATGCGCTACCAGGAAGAGGGTGTGCCGCTGGTGGTGTTCGCCGGCGCCGAATACGGCAACGGCTCCTCGCGCGACTGGGCTGCCAAGGGCACGCGCCTGCTCGGCGTGCGCGCCGTGATCTGCCAGAGCTTCGAGCGCATCCACCGCTCCAACCTGGTCGGCATGGGCGTGCTACCGCTCACTTTCCAGAATGACGCGTCCTGGTCGTCGCTTGGCCTGAAGGGCGACGAGAAGGTGACTATCCGCGGCTTGCAGGGCGACCTCAAGCCGCGGCAGACGCTGACGGCCGAGATCACCTCTGCCGACGGCGGAAAGCAGGAAGTCCCGCTGCTCTGCCGCATCGATACGCTGGACGAGCTCGAATACTACCGGAACGGCGGCATCCTGCATTACGTGCTGCGCAAGCTCGCGGCCTGATGCAGGCCCGTGACCCGGGATTTGTGATCCATGCCTCACTTCGAAGTGAGTGGCAGCTACGGGGAAGGCGGCCTATCAAGGGCCGCCTTCGCTCGTTCTGGGGAACGGGCCGGCCCGTACAACTACGGATCATGATCACAGCGATGCGAAATCCCCGGACCAAGTCATGACAGCGTTAATGGCCTATCGTTCTCTTTCGCGTTGGTCGGGTGCGCTCGGCGTCTGCGCGATCGTTGCTGTCATCCGCCCGGCCCATGCCGAGCCGAAGGCCGTGGTGGAGCTGTTCACCTCGCAAGGCTGCTCGTCCTGTCCGCCGGCCGACAAGGTTCTTGGCGAGCTCGCCAAGGACCCCAGCGTGATCGCGCTGAGCATGCCGATCGATTACTGGGACTATCTCGGCTGGAAGGATACGCTGGCGGACTCCCGTTTCAGCGCGCGCCAGAAAGCCTATTCGCATATGCGCGGCGATCGCGACGTCTACACGCCGCAGATGATCGTCAATGGCGCGGCGCAGGTCATCGGCAGCGATCGCGCCCGCATCGAAGGCGCGATCAAGGACACCGGCAAGACCGACAATGTCATTGTCACCGGC
>JAKFVP010000033.1 GCA_021732175.1 Bradyrhizobium sp. | reverse complement strand
TGCCGATCCGCAAGCCTATCTCGGCAACAGCAAGCCGAAAGCGGACGTGCCTGATGGCACGATCTATACCTGCCCGATGCATCCGCAGATCCGTCAGGTCGGTCCCGGGAACTGTCCGATCTGCGGCATGGCGCTCGAGCCCGAGGTGGCAAGCCTGGATGCGCCACCCAATCCCGAACTTGCCGACATGACGCGCCGCTTCTGGGTGGGTCTTGTGCTCAGTTTGCCCGTTGTCGTTCTGGAGATGGGCGGCCACCTCGTCGACGGTCACGGTGGACTCGACCACACCCTTTCGAACTGGATTCAGCTGGTGTTCGCAACACCTGTAGTGCTCTGGGCAGGCTGGCCGTTCTTCGTGCGGGGCTGGCAATCGCTGTTGACGCGCAATCTCAACATGTTCACGCTGATCGCGATGGGCACGGGCGTTGCATACGTCTACAGCCTCGTTTGCACCGTCGCGCCCGAGATCTTGCCGGCAACCTTCCGCGGACATGACGGTGCGGTCTCGGTCTACTTCGAAGCTGCCGCGGTCATCACGGTTCTTGTTCTGCTCGGCCAAGTGCTTGAACTCCGCGCCCGCGAGGCGACGTCCGGCGCGATCAAGGCGCTGCTCGAATTGGCGCCCAAAACCGCCCGCCGCATCGGCGAGGATGGCGCCGACCATGAGGTCCAGATCGACAGCCTCGCCGTCGGCGACAAATTGCGGGTCCGGCCGGGAGAAAAGGTGCCGGTGGACGGCGTCATTCTCGAGGGCCGCTCCTCGCTCGATGAATCCCTGGTGACCGGCGAATCCATGCCTGTCACCAAAGAGGCCGGCGGCAAGGTGATCGCGGGCACGCTCAATCAATCCGGCGGCTTTGTGATGCGTGCCGACAAGGTTGGGCGCGACACGCTGCTTTCCCAGATCGTCAAGATGGTCGCGGAGGCGCAGCGCTCGCGCGCGCCGATTCAGCGGCTGGCCGATCAGGTGGCCGGCTGGTTCGTCCCGACCGTGATCGCTGTGGCGCTCGTCGCCTTTGGCGGCTGGGCCTGGTTTGGACCGGAACCCCGGATGGTGTTCGGCCTGGTTGCGGCTGTTAGCGTGCTGATCATTGCCTGTCCCTGCGCACTCGGCCTCGCCACCCCGATGTCGATCATGGTCGGCGTCGGGTGCGGGGCACAGGCCGGAGTGTTGATCAAGAACGCCGAAGCGCTGGAGCGGATGGAAAAGATCGATACCCTGGTGGTCGACAAGACGGGGACGCTGACCGACGGCAAGCCGAAGGTCGTTGCGATCGTTGCGGCGGCGGGATTTGACGAGAACGAGCTACTGCGGCTGGCCGCCAGCGTGGAACGCGCCAGCGAACATCCGCTCGCCGATGCGATCGTGCGGACGGCGAAGGAACGCAATCTCGATTTGGGCAAGGTGGAAGAGTTCGATTCGCCGACCGGCAAGGGCGCGACCGGCAAGGTCGACGGCAGGACCGTTCTGCTCGGCAATTCGAACTTCCTGACGTCGCTCGGTATCGAAACCCAGCAGTTGCATGAACAAGGCGAGCGTTTGCGCGGAGACGGCGCCACCGTCATCAACATGGCGATCGATGGCAAGCTCGCCGGCCTATTTGCGATTGCCGATCCGGTCAAAGCGTCAACGCCGGATGCGTTAAAAGCGCTGGCGGCGGAAGGCATCAAGGTCATCATGCTGACCGGGGACAACCGGACCACGGCCAACGCCGTGGCACGGAAGCTCGGGATCACCGATGTGGAGGCAGAGGTGCTTCCGGATCAGAAGAGTGCGGTAGTTGCAAAACTGCAGAAGGCCGGGCGGATCGTCGCCATGGCCGGCGACGGCGTCAACGACGCCCCGGCGCTCGCTGCCGCGGAGGTCGGAATCGCCATGGGAACCGGCACCGACGTCGCGATGGAGAGTGCTGGCATCACGCTACTGAAAGGCGATCTGGGCGGTATCGTTCGCGCGCGCCGGCTCTCACAGGCCACCATGAGCAACATCCGGCAGAACCTGTTCTTCGCGTTCATCTATAACGCCGCCGGCATCCCGATTGCCGCTGGTATCCTCTATCCCAGTTTCGGTATCTTGCTCTCGCCGATCATTGCCGCCGCAGCCATGGCGCTGTCGTCGGTGAGCGTCGTCGGCAATGCTCTGCGGCTTCGAGTAGCCAAGCTGTGATGGCAAAGCCGGTCGACAGAATAAGCTGAATCGGGCGGCGCTGTCATTTTTCTCTCGTCAAGCGTCCCGGGATCGATCATTTGTGCGAATGCAAAAATTGGAGAGCGTAAGGTCTATGTCCGATCTGCCGGGACGGCATCGGTGAGATCGAACAGCGCCAGGCAAACCGAAAGAAAGCCACGAGCCAACCAGACGACGATGGCCACTCCGAAAATGGCCAGAATCAGTTGGAAGAAATAGTCGACGCCGTCGACGGCCAGGTGCAGTTCGCGCGCGACCAGGCGCAGGCCGCGGTCGGACTCGCAGATGCCGGCCAGGATGATCGCCCCATGCTCGTCATGTAATTATTGCAGACGAGATCGAACGGCACCGACGCACGGTCCAGCGCTACGCAGCCATATCCCACAGCGAAGGTGAGCCCCTCACCAACAGGCTTCGACCTTTAGCCGTCAATCGCATACGACCATCCCGACCTAGCACAATCAACTCGTCAGTGGAAAGTCTTTGCGCGATGGAAGGGTCGGTTGTTCGTCCAGTTAGTCGCACTTCCCGCAACACCAATACCTCGCGCCGAGATAAGTCTTTCGAAATTTCCATACACACCTCCGCTTTGGTCCATTCGGGGCGCCCAGTAGGAAAACAGCAGATCGCGACAAAACCACGACAACGTACCGTGCAACGTTTAAGCGCCTAAACAATCGTTATGCCACCAACAGCGGTGGAAACATCTGCTCCCAATCTCTTTCGCTCATTTTCGGCTCGGCGTCGACGGGAGGACTAACCGCGGTTTCAAACTTGTTGCCACAGTTGGTGCAGCACCAAAGATAGTGAACTTGCCCGTCACCCATGCGTTCGAACCATTCGGCAGCAGCCAGACTTCTTCCGCATTTCGTGCAGGTTGTGCCGCAGTCAGAAGTTTGGGTGTGTGCCATTGCTGCCATGACTACCTCCCTTTCTTATTCTTAGTTTTTTGGCTTTAAGAGCGAGGCATCAGTCGATCTGCTTATGTAGTAAATTGCGTTGATCCAAGTCAAAAAGCGAAAAGATCCGACACTTCTTCGACCGTTCCTGAGCACCATTGCGAAGCATCAATTGCGAAGTCTACCCCGTTGTCTCAGACAACAGTACATCCGTCGGGCAACCTGCAAGCAGCTCCTGCGGCGACTTCGCACGTGAAAATTGCTGCAGACGGTCAATCTCAGATGTCGACCTTCCAGAATTCCAACGGATTTCCGAGCGCCAGTTACTTGCCACGCTTGTAATCCCACCGCTCCTTCTCGTTTGGCTTTCCGAACTCTACGATAGCGTATACCGGGACGGCAATCTGTCAGCCCGGGAGCTATCCCGAGCTGCCAGGGCAACAGGTATTGATCGTCGTTTACTTGGAGCCGGTGGATGGCGTCGATGGGTTCGCTCCGGTGGTTCCGATTGAATCGTTGGTTGGAGACGAACCGCTCTGCTTCATCCCGGATCCCATCTTGCCGTGTTCGCCTTCCATCCCCTTCCGGCCCATTTCCTGGCCCATTTTGCCGTGTTCCATGCCCTTCTGCATCATTTCGTGGCCCTTGCTGGGCCCCGGCTGAACGGGCGCGGTCTGCTGGGTTTGAGCATCCGGCGCTTGCTGCTGCGCAGAAGCCATTGCCGACATGCCGAATATAACGGCAAGCGCGAACGCGCCCGCGAGGCTCCTTCGACCGATCGTGTTCATTATTCTCTCCATATGATTTAGGTCTACCCGTCAGTTGATGAGCGGTCAGCGCACGCTACTTCGGTGCCAGCGACGACTGTTTGATGGAAGTCAAATTGACGAACGGCGGTTCTGGTCGATGTTTTTGCATTCGCGTCGGCGTAATCATGGATGATTGGCATGATGTAGCGCGACAGAAAACTCGCGCGGGCGAACGACACTCTGTCTCGGCATCCACAAGGTTTGGCATGGGCCAGTGTTCTCGCCCGAGTTAACGCGCAGCAATCACTGCTGCCAAGAGCGGAAAAACTAAATGATCGGCTGCAGCATCGGCTATGCCAATTGCAGTGTCCCCAGTTTGGCCGCAGTTCGGAGAGCTCAATCGAACCAACTGCGATAGCGTTTGAGGATATCGAGCAGATAATGGCAGCAACTGAAGCACGAAGCCGCGCCGCGCCGACCGACGGTTTTCCTTGAGTCTGCGCCAGATCCCGAACGCTGATTTTTCGAGCCGTGACTAACGCGCTTTGCGGATGTTCGTAATCATTACAGCGTTTCTCAGTCGTGCTGCTTCGAATTCCACGAAATCTCCCGGCCGCAGCCCTTTCAGCATGCGAGGGTTCGTGAC
>JAKFVP010000206.1 GCA_021732175.1 Bradyrhizobium sp. | reverse complement strand
AGACTGGTTCGTCGGCATCGCGCGTGCGCTCGGCAATTACGTGGGCAATTGCGTCGCCACCGTCGCAATCGCTTCCTGGGAAGGCGACATCGATCGCGAGCGGGCGCATCGCGTGCTCAATGGCGAGATCGATGCCGCCGCTGCGGCGGAAGGTGGGCTGGCGCCGTCGGCCGCCGCTTCGTAGAAAGGAAGCCGCGGCGGGCCTGTCGCGCGCTGCGGCTAACCGGATACCGGGTATGTTGACGCTGCCGATCGCACCCTTGACCAAAACGGCCTTCGCGCCGTTCGGGCAGGTAATCGAGACCAGGGATGTGAAGGCGAAGCTGATCAATGAAGGCTTTGCGCAGCGCTTCGACGGCCTGGCGCAGATCGACGTGGCGTCGGAGGGCGGATCGGTCAATATCAGCCTGTTCGACGGCGCGCTGCGCCCGTCTCCGATCCTGATCAAGCTGATGGAGCGGCATCCGCTCGGCAGCCAGCTCTTCATGCCCCTGAACGAGAAGCCGTGGCTGGTGCTGGTGTGCAGCGATCCCCGCGCGCGTGCGAGCTACCGCGCGTTCTCCGCGACCGGACAGCAGGGCGTCAACTACGCGCGCAATATCTGGCACCATCCGCTGCTGGTGCTGACCGATGCGAGCCCCTTCCTGGTGGTCGACCGCGGCGGGCCCGGCGACAATCTCGAGGAAGTCAGGCTTGCGGAAGCGGACTGGCTGGCGCTCGCGCCCGGAGCCGCGTGATTTTTTGAGAGGCGAAAGCAATGTCATCGCGATCCTATCATGTGCCGCCCGCAGGGCATCCACCGCAGACCGATCTCCTGACCGGGCGGGCGGTGTTCACCGAAGCCTATGCCGTGATCCCCAAGGGCGTGATCCGTGACATCGTCTCCAGCTATCTGCCGCATTGGGACGGCACGCGCGTCTGGGTGCTGGCGCGGCCGCTGTCGGGCTTTGCCGAAACGTTTTCGCATTATCTCGTCGAGCTTTCCGCCGGCGGCGGCAGCGAGCAGCCCGAGCCCGATGCGGAAGCCGAAGGCGCGCTGTTCGTGGTCGGCGGCGAAGTGACGCTCAAGCTCGCGGGCAAGGAGCATGCGATGCGCGCCGGCGGCTTTGCCTATATTCCGCCCGGCTCGTCCTGGAGCGTGCGCAACCGCGGCAAGGGCCCGGCGCATTTCCACTGGATCCGAAAGCTCTATCAGCGCGTGCCTGATCTGGCGCTGCCCGATCCCGTCGTGACCAACGATGCCGATGTCGTGCCGGCGCCGATGCCGGACACCGAAGGAAGATGGGCGACGACGCGTTTCGTCGATCCCGCCGATTTAAGACACGACATGCATATCACCATCGTCACGCTCGAGCCCGGCGCATCGATCCCGTTCGCCGAGACGCATGTGATGGAGCACGGGCTCTATGTGCTGGAGGGCAAGGCCGTGTACCGGCTGAACCAGGACTGGGTCGAGGTGGAAGCGGGCGATTACATGTGGCTGCGCGCCTTCTGCCCGCAGGCCTGCTACGCCGGCGGCCCCGGCCGTTTCCGCTATCTGCTCTACAAGGACGTCAACCGGCACATGGACCTGCGCGCGCTGCGGCCGAAGGCAACCTGAGCTCTGTCACGATTGTGACGTCAAGAAAATGCCCGCCGGATCGGCGGGCATTTCGAGTCTTGGGAGATGCGTTACAGGAAGTTACGCTTCGAGGTCGGCGAGGCGCTCGCGGTTGCGCAATACGATCTGGCGGGCGCCGGACAGGCCGAGCACGCCTTGCTGCTGCAGCTCCGACAGGGCGCGCGAGACGGTCTCGAGCGTCAGGCCGAGATAGTCGCCGATGTCGCGGCGGCACATCGGCAGGGCGATCATGCCGGTCCTGGCGAGGCGGCGGTCCATTTCCAGCAGGAAGGTGGCGACGCGCTCCATCGCGGTCTTGCGGCCGAGCAGCAGCATGTGGTTTTCGGCATGCTGCAACTCACCCGAGGTGATCGACCAGAGATCGCGGGCGACGCGGACGTCGTTCTGTGCGGATTGTTCGAGACTCCTGCGCTTCACGAGGCGCAGCGTGGTGTCGAGGATGGCTTCGGCGGCGAGGCGATGGGCGGCACTTGATTCGAGGCCGAACACGTCGCCGGGCAGATGGAAGGCGCCGATCTGGCGGCGGCCGTCGGAGAGAAGCTTGTAGGTGCGCACGGCGCCGCGGATCACCTGGTAGACGTACTCCGCCGGCTCATCTTCGCCGTAGATCTCTTCGTCCTTGCGGTAGGTGAACTCGGTGGCGACAAGGCCCGCATGCCCGGTCAACAGGCCGAACGGGTCGGCGTTCGCGTTGGAAAGGGGAGCAACCTTGCGGCCGACTGACGTAGAAGTGTTCGTCTGGGTGGTGAGCATTGGGCATCTCCTCGTTCCGGGATGTCCAAGCTGTAGTCGGGATGCGCACGGTACGAAATTTGGTTCGATGACTTAAGGGCAAGCCCTTACGTAGTTTCCCGGAGGAGCAAAGGCCTTGTTTGCGCGGGATATTTTGAAAGGCCGGCCCCAACAGTTTGGGGGCATGCCAATGAAACTCAGTGGCAGGTACCGCGCCCGTCGAGCGCACCCCGGATGTGCCCGATCAGGCTCTCGTCGAGCAGCGGCTTGCGCAGCACGTGGCAGACGCCGGCGCTTGCGGCGATCTCCGAAATGTGCTCGTCCGGATGCCCTGTGATCAGGATGATCGGCGCCGAAATGTCCCTTTTTCTCAGGCGCTTGACCAGGTCGATCCCGTTCATGTTCGGCATCTTGTAGTCGATCACGAAGCAATCGGCGCCGCCTGACGCCGCGTCATCCAGCAACGCCGCGCCGCTCTTGAAGGTGCGCACGTCAAAGCCGTCGGTCTCGAGCAGGAACTGCAGCGAGCCGAGGACATCGAGGTCGTCGTCGACAACGTAGATCATGACCCTGGTCGGCGTATCCAGCATCAGCCGACGCCTGTCCTGTCCGTTCTTTGAGTGGAACGCTTTATGACAGAATTGGCTGCCTCGGCAGTTGATCTGTCTCAACCTTTCAGCGCGCCGGCCCGCATCGCCAGCCGCACCAGCTCGGACAGGCTGCCGGCCTGCATCTTGGTCATCACGTTGGCCCGGTAGACCTCGATGGTCCTCGGGCTGATGTCGTATTCGCGCGCGATCGCCTTGTTGGAGAGGCCGGCGACCAGACCGTCCATCACCTGGCGCTCGCGCGGGCTCAAGGTCGCGACCCGCTCGGCGATCTCGCGGGTGGCCGCCTCGTCGCGCGCCTCCGGCTCGGCGTGCTTGAGGCCGGAATCGATCATCGAGATCAGCAGATCGTCGTCGAACGGCTTTTCCTGGAAGTCGACGGCACCGAGCTTCATCGCCTCCACCGCCAGCGGCACGTCGCCATGCCCGGTCATGATGATGACGGGAAAGCGGCAGTTGAGGGTCTGCAGGCGGCGCAGCAGTTCGATGCCGTCGATCCCGGGCATGCGTACGTCGGAGACGACGCAGCCGAATTCGCGCTTGGCTATTCCGTCGAGAAAGACCTGCGCCGATTCGAACAGCGTGACCTCGTAGTCGACGGAGCTCAGCAGAAACTCCAGTGAATGACGCATCGCCTCGTCATCGTCGATGACGTAGACTTTTCCCCTAGGCATCTGTCATGCTCTCGTTCGGTGCGGCGGGTAGCGTAAACCGGAACGTCGCCCCGCCGGAGGGATTGTTTTCCGCCCACATCTTACCACCATGTGCCTCGACGATGGAGCGGCTGATTGAAAGTCCTACCCCCATGCCGGTTTCCTTGGTGGTGAAAAAAGTCTGAAATAGATTGGTCTCCACGCCGTCGGCGAACCCATGGCCGGTGTCGGCCACCGCGACCTCGACCATGTCGTCCTCCGCCGGCCTTGTCGATGCGACCAGCCGGCGCTGCTCCGAAGCGGTCATCGCTTCCAGCGCGTTGCGGAAGAGATTGACCAGCACCTGCTGGATCTGGACGCGGTCGACGAGGACGAGGTCGTGGTCGTGATCGAGCTCGAAGCGCAGACTGACACCTTGCTCGCGCGCGCCGGTCAGGCCGAGCGCGCCGGATTCCTCGATCAGCTTGGCGATGCTTTCGACGCGCTTTTCCGATTCGCCCCGCGCGACGAAATCGCGCAAGCGCCGGATGATCTGGCCGGCGCGCATCGCCTGCTCGGCCGCGCGATCCATCGCGCTCTCGATCTTCGGCCGGTTCGGATCTTCGCTGGCGGCGAGCAACCGGCGCGAGCCCTTCATGTAGTTGCTGATCGCGGCCAGCGGCTGATTCAGCTCGTGCGCCAGCGCGGAGGCCATCTCGCCCATTGCCGATAGGCGGGAGATGTGGACGAGCTCGGACTGCAGTTCCTGCAGGCGGTGCTGCGTCTGCTGCTGCTCGGTGAGGTCGCGCACGAAGCCGGTGAAGAAGGTCTCGCCGCCCGAGCGCATCTCGCCGACCGACAGATGCATCGGAAAGGTGGTGCCGTCCTTGCGCTTGCCGGTCA
>JAKFVP010000203.1 GCA_021732175.1 Bradyrhizobium sp. | reverse complement strand
CGCTCGTCGGCGCCAAGACCGGCGTCCAGGTCGGCCCTCCGCGCCCGGTTCGGGTGCGGATCATTCGCTAGCATTGACCTGGGCGGGTGCTGCCATGTCCTCGAAGCAAGCTCGGCTCGGACCTCCGACGCTTGAACGGCGGCCGGCATGTGCGACGAATTGCGATCATGGCGATCATGGCGATCAGCCCGTGGACGCCTACGCATGGTTGCACGATCCGGCAGATCCCCGCGTCCAGCGCCATTTCGCCGCCGAGAACCGTTACACCGATATCTGCTTCACACCCGTTCGCGGATTGCGGGAGCAGGTCTATCGGGAGATGCGCGATCGCGTCGAGTTGAACCGCGTTTCGGTCCCGGTTCGCGATGGCGATTACGAGTATTACAGCCGAAGCTTAAGCGGCCAGCCGTACCCTGTGCATTGCCGGAAGCCGCGCGGGCCCGCCGGTGTCGAGGAAGTCGTCCTCGACGAGAATGTCCTGGCGCAAGACCACAACTATTTTGCGCTTCAGTTCCTGCGCGTTAGCCCCAACCACAGGCGCTGTCTCTATGGAATCGATATTTTGGGCGAAGAGCGATTTCGCCTCTACGCCGGCGACATCGGGAGCGGGGATATCCGCCTCGTCGATGAGGCCGTGTCAGACGCCGTGTGGGCCAACGACAACAGCACATTGATCTCGGTGACGCTCGACGAGCGAAACCGGCCGTTCCAGCTGGTCCGCCACCGGTTCGATCCCGCGCTTTCTAATCCGGGAACGATACCCCATGATGTGCTGCTCGAGGAGCAGGACGAGTCGTTCCGGCTGCAGATCGCCCGATCGGAAAGCGGTCGCCATCTGATCGTGACTTCCTGGACCCAGGATACGACGGAGATTCACTATTTCAGCCTCGATGACGGCGCATCGGCGCCGGCTCGCCTGCTGGTCGGCCGCCAGGAGGGCATCGAGGCGTATGCAAGCCACCGCGGCGGCGAGTTCTTCCTTCTGATAAGGGAGCCCACAGCCGACCGGATCGTCGCCGTTGAGGAATCGGCGGCGTCGATGCGGGACGCGCGCACCGTGCTGACCGCAGATCCCGGCGCGGCCTTCAGCTTCATGCAGTTGTTCAGCCGACATCTCGTCGTGTGCGAGCGCCGCGAAGGATTACCTCAGCTCCGTATCTTAGACCCGGAACGCGGCGAGGATCATTTGGTGGCGCTGCCCGATGCCGTCTGCACGGTACATCCGGAAGAAAACCGGCAGTTCGAAACCGGCATCTTCCGGTTTGGCTACGACTCCCTGACCGTTCCCTACACGGTGTACGAATACGACATGGACGATCGGCGCCTCTACCTGCGTCAGCGGCTGTCTATTAAGGGTTATCGTCCCGAGGACTACCGGGCCGAACGGCTCCTTGTTCCGGTCGCTGACGGCACGCGCGTGCCGCTCTCCGTTGTCTATCGTGCAGACGCGCGATGCGATGGCCGCCGGCCGGCCCTGCTGTACGGATACGGGGCCTATGGCTATAGCCTGGATCCCGGCTTTTCCTCGATCCGCGTCAGCCTGCTTGATCGCGGGTTCATCTATGCAATCGCGCATGTGCGCGGGGGAGGCGAGCTTGGCAAGGACTGGCACCGGAAGGGCCGGGGTCGGCACAAGCGCAACAGCATCGGCGACTTCATCGCCTGCGCGGAATATCTGGTGAACACCGGCTATTGCGATCCGGCCCGGCTCGCCGTGATGGGCGAGAGCGCCGGCGGCTTGCTGGCAGCGGCGGCGGTCAACGAGCGGCCCGATTTGTTCGCCGCCATGGTCGTCGACGGGCCATTTGTCGATGTCGTCAATACCCTGCTCGATCCAGGCCTGCCGCTGACGGTGTCGGATTGGAAGGAATGGGGCAATCCGGCCGAGCCGGATGATCTCGCCTGCCTGCGTGCCTTCTCGCCGTTCGATAACGTTAAGGGGCAGTGCTATCCCCCGATCCTGGCGCTGTGTTCGGTCAACGATCCGCGTGTGCCGTATTGGGAGAGCCTGAAGTGGATCGCGCGCGTGCGGTCGGCTGCAACCAACGATCCGCAGATCCTTGTCCGGATTCGGCTCGATGGCGGGCACCAGGGTGTGAGCGGATACGATGGGGAGCTAGATGAATGGGCATTCGTCTATGCGTATTTGATATGGCACACGTCCAGTGATCCATGTGACGGTTAGGGTCGCTGCCGATGTGCGGAATAGCCGGAATTATTCGTCTCGATGGCGCCGCGGTTTCCCGCAACATCGAAGGCATCGCGCTGAGAGGTATGACTCAGCGCATCGCGCATCGCGGTCCCGACGACGAGCAGTTTCTGTTCTGGGACAATGTCGCCCTCGGCTTCCGCCGCCTCTCGATTATCGATGTGGCGGGCGGGCGTCAACCGTTGTTCAACGAGGCGGAAACGGTCGCCTTGATCTGCAATGGCGAGATCTATAACCATCGCGATCTCCGCCGCGTTGCCGGCACGCAACGCTTCCGCAGCAATTCCGACTGCGAGATCATCCCGCATCTTTATGACGCCATGGGGATGGCTCACATCGACCAGCTCAACGGCATCTTTGCCTATGCGCTGCTCGACCGGGCGAGGGGCAAGCTTTTCCTTTGCCGCGACCGTCTAGGCGTCAAGCCGCTGTTCTACTACCGCGATAAGGATATCCTCGTTTTCGGCTCGGAGGTGAAGGCGGTGCTCGCCCATCCCGCCGTGCCGAAGCGCTTCGACTGGGCAGCGGCGTTGACGTTCCGCAACCGGATGTATCATCCCTACCAGCCCGAGCTCACCTCGTTCTTCGAAGGCGTCTGCCATCTGCCGGCTGCGCATTATCTCGAGGTCGACCTGAAGACCGGAGCGGTGCGCCAGCACGCCTACTGGAGGCCGGACCGGAATCAAGGCGAAGCCGGTCTGGACCATGACACCTATGTGCGCCGCTATCACGACCTGCTCGCTGACGCGGTGCGTCTGCAACTGATGTCCGATGTGCCGAGCGGAATTTTCCTGAGTGGTGGAATCGATTCTATTGCGGTAGCCTATTTTGCTTCCCTGAGTGGCTCGACCCACACGTTTTCGGTGCTCTCGCAGAGCACGCTGACCAACGGCGATGCGCCCAATGCCCATGCCGCGTCCAAGGCGTTCGGACTACCCAACCACATGGTGCATTTCGACTGGCGCAAGCTCGACATCAGCCCGTCGCTATGGCGAACCATCCTCTGGAAGGTGGAGATGCCGATTGCGGGCGCCGAGCAGTTCTACAAGTATCTGCTGCACGCCCATGCGCGCAGCGAGGTGAGCGGCTTGAAGGTGATGCTGCTGGGTACGGGCAGCGACGAATTCAACGGCGGCTACAGCAAGACGGGGTTCAATTCGGTAAAGGATCCGTCATGGCAAAATTTCGAGCGCGCGCTGCAGCGCTACGAGCGGGAATCGCTTCTGCGCAGGAGCGGTGCCTGGAACAGCTATGCAACAATGCAGCACGACGGTCTCGCGGTCATCTCGACGCAATTCCTCGCCGAACTCGCGCAGCAGCGGCCGCACGAGACGCCTTGGTCGTGCTACCGCGACCTGTACTTGCGTCTCCTGCAAATGTACCAGCTTTGGCACGAGGACCGCACCTCTTCCGCCAATGCCATCGAGGCGCGCGTCCCCTTCCTCGACCATCGCCTGGTGGAGCTGACCTGTTCGGTGCCGCCCGATCTGCACGAGGGGCTGTTCTGGGACAAGATTATCCTGCGCGATGCCCTCAAGGGTCACGTTCCCGAACAGTTCCGGCAGCGTCCCAAGACGCCGTTCTTTTTCGGCGATGACCTGCGTTACACGCGCAGGCTTCTCTACAACATGTTGCGCGCGAATGGCGGAAGCCTGCTGGAGGAAGCCATCGAAGAGGGCGATAGCTGCGGGGTCATGAATGCGGACGCGGTGCGGCGCATGTTTGGCGAACTGCGCGACGATCCGGAATACACCAACGTGGATGTGCTGCTCGACCTCGTGAACATGGGGCTGTTGGCCGCAATTGCCAAGGCCGAATGCGCGCCCGATCGTCTCGACGCCGCCTTGCCGGTTACGGAAGTGCTCATCGAGGACTGGCACGCCTGGGAAGAGCGCAACGCCGCGGCGCTGGTCAGCCGCGCGCCGGAACTGACGGTCCACAGCGTGCTCCGGTTTGCCGACGGTATTCGTGTCGTCAAGAGTGAGGCCGGCGATCCGCAGGTGACAGAGGAGGGCGGATATTATGTCCTACGCAACAACGACCTCGAATTCTCGCTCGAACCCTCGCTGGAGCCGTGGATCAAGTTCCTTCAGCTCGTCGACGGCAGGCGATCCGTGGATAGGATTTTGGCCGAAGCCGACCTGATCGAGAAGGATGTCTGGAAGCATCTCGAGGAGGCGATCGAATACGAGGTGTTGAACGTCGTTTCCTGCGCCAATTGAGCCTTGCCGCCCTAACCCTCTAAGGCTGCAGCATTCGACGCTGGCCCCGGCGAATGCCAGCGTCGAATGC
>JAKFVP010000580.1 GCA_021732175.1 Bradyrhizobium sp. | reverse complement strand
CCCTACCCTTGCCGAACCTTGCCCGCGACGGCCCGGACTTTTCCGGGCGAGGCCTGCCAGATCGCGATCGCCGAGAGCAGGCTGACGCCGATCCCTACCGCGAACGCGATGGTGTAGCTGCCGGTGATGTCGTGCAGCAGGCCGGTGGCCCACGGCCCGGCCGCGCCGCCGGCGAGCGCGGCGAGCATGATGGTGCCAAAAATGCTGCCGTAATGCCTACCCTGGAAAATTTCCAGCACCACCGGTCCCATCACGGAGGTGAGGCCGTAGCCGAGCGCGCCCTGCGTGAGCACCATCAGGTAGACCAGCCAGAGGCTCGGCGAGAATTTCAGCGCCACCAGTGCGGCAAAGCAGATCGCAAAGCCGAAGCAACTGATCGCCCACACCCACTCGCGGCCGATGCGGTCGGAGACATGGCCGAGCCAGATCTGGCCGGGAATGCCGAGCAGGCTGACCACGCCGAGCGCCCACACGCCGACGGTGGGGCTGAAGCCGATATCGAGCAGATATTTGGTCTGATGCACCTGCACCGCGTACCAGATGTACAGGCCGCAGAAATAACCGATCGCGATCCACCAGAAGCGCGCCGTGCGCATCGCAAGGCTCAGCGTCCAGTCCGTGGCGGTCCAGACGGGATCGACGACGTTGGAAACGGGCGCGGCCGAGGTCGCAGTCGGCGCGGGATCGCCGTCGGGCAACAGGCCGATGTCTTCGGGGCGCTTGTGCAGCAGCAGGTTGATCGGCGCGAGCACGACGATGATCAGAATGCCCATTGCGGTGCAGGCGGTGCGCCAGCCGGTCTGCTCGATCATGTGCTGTACCCAGGGCAACAAGGTCACCGAGCCGATGCCGACGCCGGCAAAGGCGATGCCGATCGCAAGACCGCGGCGGCGCACGAACCAGTTCGGCAGGAACAGCGATTGCCCGGAATAGCCGAGGCAGACGCTGCCGGCGCCGACCAGCACGCCGATGGTGAGATAGAGGTGCCAGGGCTGCGTGGTCAGCGGCGCCAGCAGCATGCCGCCGCTCATCAGCACGACGCCGAGCTCCATCACGCCGCGCGGGCCGGTGCGGTCCATCAGGCGGCCGATCAACGGACTCATGATCGCGGAGACGATGAAGCCGAAGGAGAACGCGCCGGCGGTGACGCCGCGGTCCCAGCCGAATTCGGAAATAACAGGCGGAAACAGCAGCGAGAACGCGGTGCGCGCGTTGACGCCGATCGCCATGGTGACGAACACCACGACGACGATCATCCAGCCGTAGTAGAAAGGCAGCCGGCTCTTCATGTCGCTTTTCTCTCCGGCCTTCGGGTCCAGCTCGCCTCATTGACGGCGCCGACCGGCGCGTTGCCTTTGATGATCCCGGCGACCTGCCGCACGGTTTCGGCGGATTGATGCTCGATGGCCTGCGGCGTCAGCCCGCCGACATGCGGGGTGGCGATCACATTGGGTAGGTTTGCCAGTTCCGGCGACGGCATCTGGTCGGGCGCGCGGCCGACATCGAGGGCAGCGCCTGCGATACGCTTTTCGCGCAGCGCCGCAGCCAGTGCAGCTTCATCGACGAGATTGCCGCGCGACAGATTGATGAAGAAGGCGTGCTTTGGCATCCGCGCCAGCGCCGCCTGCCCGATCAAATTCTCGGTCGCCTCATTGGCGATGGCGAGGCAAATGACATAGTCGGAACGGCTGAGCAGATCGTCGAGCGGCACATGCTGTATCGTCGCATCGTCGATGGTGACGAAGGGATCGGCGACCAGCACCTCCATGCCGAGCACTTTTGCCAGCCCGGCGAGATAGCGTCCGATGCTGCCAAAGCCGATGATGCCGATACGGCCGCCGGCCAACTGCCGCCCCATGATCACCTCGGGCGCCCTGCCCGCGTGATAATCCGCCGTTGCGCGCGAAATGCCGCGCGACAGATCGACCATGAAGCCGAGCGCTAGCTCGGCCACCGACTGCACGAAGCCGGGGCTTGCCTGCGTCACCAGCACGCCAACGGCAGAGGCTGCCGCGACATCGATGTTGCGGATATCGACGGCGCAGCGCACGAAGGCGCGCAATTTTGGCAATCGTGGAAAAATCTCGCCCGGCCCCGGCGTCACACGATCGGCAACGATGATCTCGACGTCGCGCGCCGCTTCGATCAGCCGCGGCGCATCGAGCGCCGTATCGCCCTCATGCAGCCTGACGTCAGCGACCGCCCGCAGGCCGCTGAGGCTGCGCTCGCCGTAATAATCGCGCCGCATCTGCGGGGTATGGGCCAGCAATACTTTCAAGGCGGGACAAATCTTTCTGCCGTCCTTCGGACCATCTGTGCGCGACGAGGTCAAGGGTCATCGCCGCAACCCTTGTACGCAACGGGATGCTGCGTCATCTTCTGCACTGCGGCAGGAAGTAAGCGGGGCGATTACATGGCTCACTACAAACTCTATTGCATCGGCGCGTCAGGCAATTCCTACAAGGTGGCGCTGTACCTGAATTGCGCCGGCCTCGACTGGGAGCCTGTCGGCATCGACTTCGCCGGCGGCGTGCAGCGCGATGCGACCTGGCGCGGCGAGAACAATGCGATGGGCGAAGTTCCGGTGCTGGAGGTCGAGGGCAAGCGGATGTCGCAATCCGGCGCGATCCTGAGCTGGCTGGCCGAGACCACCGGACATTTCGCGCCGGCCGCCGACGAACGGTATGAAGCGCTGCGCTGGATCCTGTTCGACAATCACAAATTCACCAACAACCACGCCATCCATCGCTTCCAGAAGAGTTTCATGCCGGAGCCGGCGCATCCGGCGGTGCTGGCCTTCATGCGCGGCCGCGCGGAAAGCTCGTTTGCGATCGTCGACAAACATCTTGCCGATCGTTCGTTCATGCTCGGCGAGCGGCCGACCATCGCCGACTTCTCGCTGGCCGGCTACATCTACTATCCCAAGGAGGAAACCGGCTTCGACATCGCGGCCGATTACCCTGCCATCGACGCCTGGCGAAACCGCCTCGCCGCCCTGAAAGGATGGAAGCCGCCCTACGAGATGATGCCGGTCGGCAGCGACCTGCGCATCGGCCGAGAGTTCAAGTAACCGCTACTTCGTTCGCGCCACCGTCGTGCCGTCCCAGCCTTCGGCGGACGGGTTTTCGATCTGGTGCTTGCAGCGATCGATCATCAGGGACGATGCTGCGTCGCTCCTGAGCTTCGACGCCTGCTCGAAATGGCCGATCGCGGCAATGAAATCTCCGCTGCGCCATGCGGCGAGGCCGGCCTCGTAGGCCGTGACCCAGGGCAGCAAATCCTCGCACTCGCCGGCCATGCCGAGCAGTTCGTAAATCTGCAATCCCCCGGCGCGGCCGTAGACCGCGAGCCGGTCGAGTTCGCGCACCGCGATGCGATCTCCCGCAAGGCGTCGCGTTTCCGGTCCGATGATGATGGTGGAGCCGTAGCTCTTGTTGGTGCTTTCGAGGCGGCTTGCGATGTTCACGGCGTCGCCGATCACGGTGTAGTTCAGCCGCACCTCGGAGCCGATATTGCCGACCAGCATGTCGCCGGAATTGATGCCGATGCGAATCTTCACCCTGGCGCCGTGATCGTCGACGATATCGGCCTGCTCCACCGCGCGCTGGCAGGCCAGCGCGGCGCGGCAGCAATCGACGGCGTGATCGGGATTTGACGACGGCGCGCCCCAGAACGCCATCACGGCATCGCCGATGAACTTGTCGATGGTGCCGCCGCAATCCTGGATCTGCGCGGAGACCACGTCGAGATAGCGCGACAGCAGCGGGATGATGCGGTCGCCCAGCCGCTCCGACATGCCGGTGAACCCGGCAAGATCGATGAACATCACGCTCATCGGCCGCACCGCGCCGCCGAGCCGCGCGCCGTTGCCGTCGCTGATCAGCCGCCGCACCAGGTCGGCCGGAATGTATTTGCGGAATGCGGCGAGCCCCTGCGCCATGTCGCCGATCGCGCCGGAGAGGTTGGCGATCTCCGTCAAGCGCGAGGGATGCCGCTGCACCTTGTCGAGGTCGAAGCGCTCGACATGCCGGATCTCGTTCACCACCCGGATCAGCGGCCCGGCGATCAGCCGCTGCGCCAGCCATGCCGACAGAATTCCTGCAAAGGCAATCAGCAGGGCAAGACCGATCAGGAGGTTGCGGATCGTCGCCTGCACCGGCCCGAGAAACTCCGACTCCGGTACCACTGTTACCAGCGACCAGCCGGGAAAGGAGATCGGGGTCAGCACGGTCTTGTAGACCTTGCCGTCCCTCACCACCGTCGAGCTCAGCGGTTCCGATCCGTTGGCGTCATAGGCGCTGCCGGCCTGGCGTATCGCATCGACGGCCACCGGAAACGTCGGCTGCTCGAGCTTCAGCGGCGTGACCTCGTCGGCATTGGCATCGGGCGCCGCGATCGCGGAGCCGTCGCGATCGAGGATGAACGCGCTGGCGGATTTGCCGACCGTGAGCTGCGACAGGAAATTCGACACCCGTGTCAGTTCGATGATGACGGCGAGCACGCCGTCATCAT
>JAKFVP010000069.1 GCA_021732175.1 Bradyrhizobium sp. | reverse complement strand
GACCCTGCTGGTGAACTTGAAATCCGCGTTCCTCTGCACCCAGGCCGTGCTGCCGGGCATGCGCGCCAAAAAATGGGGCCGCATCGTCAACATCTCCTCGGGCGCGGCGCTCGGCGCCGGCGCGATCGGCCCGCATTACAATGCGTCGAAAGCCGGCCTGGAGGGCCTGACCCGCGGCTATGCCGCCCGCCTCGTCAAGGAAGGCATCACCGTCAATGCGGTGGCGCCCTCGCTGATCGAGACCGACATGATGAAGGGCCAGCCGCAGCTCGTCAGCCGCATCCCGCTCGGCCGCTTCGGCCAGCCGGAGGAAGTCGCCAAGGCCGTGATGATGCTGGTCGACAATCCCTACATGACCGGGCAGACGATTGCGATGAGCGGCGGCATGGCGTTCAACTGAGGCCTGTACTCATGGACGCGCGATGTCGGTTATCGGCGGCGCGGTATCCGAGATTGACTTCACAAGGAGAATGCCATGCCAAGAACAAAGGTGTCCGTTCCCGATGTAGCTGAAGCCCCGCCCGGCCTGTGGTCAAACGCGATACGCGCAGGCGACATGCTGTTCATCTCCGGCCAGGTAGCCCGTCCCTTTGAAGGCGGTGCCGGGATGGTCGGAAAAAACGAGTACGAACAAGCAAAGCATATTTTTTCGCGCATCGATCGCATCATCAAAGCCGCCGGCGGCACGATGGATGACCTGATCAAGATGACGATCTACGTCGTCGATATCAGGAACAATACCGAGGTTTGGCGAGCGCGCCGTGAATTCTTTACGGGAGATTTTCCGGCTTCCACGCTGGTAGAAGTGCGGTCCCTCGCAACGGCGGACGTGTTGGTCGAGATAGAAGCCGTTGCCTTTCTGGGTAAGGGTTGAGATTCCGCTCGCTTGCGGCTCCACGCCAAACCCGATTGTAGAAAAATTACAGCGAGCGCGCGATCAGCAGCTTCATGATCTCGTTGGTGCCGCCGTAGATCTTCTGGATGCGGCTGTCGATGAACATGCGGGAGATCGGGTATTCCTGCATGTAGCCATAGCCGCCATGCAGCTGCAGGCACTCGTCGGCGGTCTCGACCTGCTTCTGCGAACACCACCATTTCGCCATCGAGGCGGTGACGGTGTCGAGGTCGCCCGCGACCAGCCGCTCGACGCACCAGTCGACGAAGACGCGGGCGATCATCGCCTCGGTCTTGCGCTCGGCGAGCTTGAAGGCAGTGTTCTGGAATTCGAGCAGCGGCTTGCCGAACGCGGTGCGCTCCTTGGTGTAGTCGGCGGTGATCTTCACCGCGCGCTCCATCGAGGCCACCGCGCCGATGGCGAGCGACAGCCGCTCCTGCGGCAATTGCTGCATCAATTGCACAAAACCCTGCCCCTCCTCGTTGCCGAGCAGGTTCTCCGGCGGCACCGTGACATTGTCGAAGAACAGCTCCGACGTATCCGAGGCGTGCAGGCCGATCTTGTCGAGGTTGCGGCCGCGGCGATAGCCCTCGGCGCCCTTGGTTTCCACCACGATCAGCGACAACCCCTTGCCGCCGGGACCGCCGGTGCGCGCGACCACGATCACGAGGTCGGCCGCCTGGCCGTTGGTGATAAACGTCTTCTGGCCGTTGATGACGTAGGAATTGCCCTGTTTCTTGGCCGTGGTCTTCACGGCCTGCAAATCGGAGCCGGTGCCGGGCTCGGTCATGGCGATGGCGCCGACCATCTCGCCCGAGGCCATCTTCGGCAGCCAGCGCTTCTTCTGCTCTTCCGAGCCGTAGTTGAGGATGTAGTGCGCGACGATGGCGCTGTGCACGGAGACGCCGGTGGTGACTTCCGGCACCACGCTCTCGATGTCTTCCAGCACGGCGGCCTCGTAGGCGAAGGTCGCGCCGAGCCCGCCATATTCCTCCGGCACGCTCGCCAGCAGCGCACCCATCTCGCCCAGCCCCCGCCAGGCGGAGCGGTCGACCATCTTCTGCGCGCGCCACTTCTCGGCATGCGGCGCCAAATCCTTGGCCAGGAATTTGCGGAACTGGTCGCGGAACACGTCCAGTTCCTCGGTCATCCAGGAAGAGCGGTACTGCATGAGAAAAACCCCCGGTCAGATGAGGAGACCGCCGCCGGCGACGATCACCTGACCACTGATGTAGTTCGATTCCGGGCTGCAGAACAGATAAACCGCATCTGCCGCCTCCTCCGGGGTGCCGCCGCGGCCGAGCGGTATCATCCGGCCCATGGCCTCCAGCATCTGGGGCTGCACGCCGACCTTGATGTCGCGGCCGGCGACGTCGATGGTCTTCTGCTGGGCCTCGATCGGCTGGGTCAGTCGGGTGTTGATCAGGCCGAAGGCCACGCAGTTGACGTTGACCTTGTAGCGCCCCCACTCCTTGCACAGGGTGCGCGTCAGCCCCACCAGCGAGGCTTTTGCGGAGGAATAGCTCGCCTGCCCGGCATTGCCGTAGAGGCCGGCGATGGAGGAGATGTTGACGACCTTGCGGAACACCTCGCGCCCGGCATCGGCCTCCTTCTTGGCCATGGCCCGGATCGGCTCGACCGCCGCGCGCAGGATGCGGAAGGGCGCGACGAGATGCACGTCCAGCATGGCCTGGAACTGCTCGTCGGTCATCTTCTGGATGGTCGAGTCCCAGGTGTAGCCGGCATTGTTGACGATGATGTCGAGCCCCTCGAAATTCGACAGCGCAGCGCCGACGAAGCGATCGGCAAAGCCCGCCTCCGACACGCTGCCATTGACGGCAACCGCCTGACCGCCCGCGGCCTTGATCTCGGCGGCGACCGCATCGCCCGGCGCTGCGTCGAGATCGTTGACCACGACCTTGGCGCCTTCGCTCGCCAGCTTGAGCGCAATGGCGCGGCCGATGCCGCGGCCGGAGCCGGTGATGAGCGCGACTTTTCCCTGCAGTTTCGGCATTTGATCCCTTTATCCTACAACGCGATGATGGCTTCGCCCGCGAGCTTGATCTCGCCGGTCTGATCTTTGGTGGTCAGCGCCAGCCGCGCCCGCTTCTCGCCATTGTGCTCCAGCAGCTCGGCGACGGTCCCCTCGCAGGTCAGCTTCGCGCCGAGCTGGGTGATGGCCACAAAGCGCGTCGAGAAGGAGCGGATGCGCGGCGGCGCCACCGCATCGGTCAGCGCCTGGCCGAGATAGGCCATGACCAGCATGCCGTGCGAGAACACATCGGGGAATCCGGCCTTCCTGGCAAAATCCAGATCGACATGGATCGGATTGTGATCGCCGGAGGCGCCACAATACAGCGCAAGGCGATGCCGGGTGATCTCGGGGAATTCCTTGTGGACGATACGGTCGCCTACCTTCAGCTGGGTCGCGCTCATGACGGCCTCGGATTGCGAACGACGACGGTGCGCGAGACATTGGCCATATGCGCGCCGTCCTGGTTGGTGACTCCGGTTTCGACGACGATCAGCGTCATCGCTCCGCCCTTCTTCTCCGTCACCGAGGCAACGCGCGGGCGGAACGTCAGGACATCGCCGACCACGACCGGCGCGAAATAATCAAACCGCTGCTCGCCATGCAGCACGCGGGCGAGATCGATATCGAGCGCGGAAAGGAACTCGAACGGAATGGTCGCGTCCATCATCTCGAGGCAGAACAGATAGGTCGGCGGCACCGGTGGCGCGGCATAGCCGGCCGACCGCACGGCGTTCTCGTCGCGATAGACCGGATTGCGCTCACCGAGCGTATCGAGGAAGAAGCGCAAGCGTCCGGGCTCGACGCGGGCGGTGACCGGCGTGAATTCACGCCCGACGGCGGATTGATCGACCATGTCAGCCTCAGACGCGCTCGTAGAGCGTCACGACGCAGGCGCCGCCGAGCCCAAGATTGTGCTGCAGACCGATCCGTGCGCCCTCGACCTGGGTGGTTGCTGCGGTACCGCGGAGCTGCCGCGTCAGCTCGTAGCACTGCGCCAGGCCCGTCGCACCAAGCGGATGGCCCTTCGACAGCAGGCCGCCCGAGGGATTGGTGACGATGCGGCCGCCATAGGAATTGTCGCCGTCGTCGATAAACTTTGCCGCCTCGCCCTCCCCGCAGAGCCCGAGGCCTTCGTAAGTGATCAGTTCGTTCTGAGCAAAGCAGTCGTGCAGTTCGACGACGTCGAGATCATCAGGCCCGATGCCGGCGGCCTCATAGACCTTGTTGGCGGCATCGCGCCCCATGTCGAAGCCGACCACCTGCATCATGTCGCCGGCGCCGAAAGTGGAGGCCGTGTCCGTCGTCATTGCCTGCGCGCGGATGCGTACGTCGGAACGCAGGCCATGTTCCTTCGCGAACTTCTCCGAGACCAGGATCGCGGCGGCCGCACCACAGGTCGGCGGACAGGCCATCAGGCGCGTCATCACGCCCGGCCAGATCACCTGGTCGTTCAAGACGTCGTCGGCCGTGACTTCCTTGCGAAACACGGCAAGCGGATTGTTCTTGGCATGGCGGCTGGCCTTGGCCCGGACCTTGGCGAAGGCCGACAGCGGCGTGCCGTACTTCTTCATGTGGCTGAGGCCCGCGCCGCCGAAATAGCGC
>JAKFVP010000014.1 GCA_021732175.1 Bradyrhizobium sp. | reverse complement strand
TAGATTTCGAACAGGCCTGCGCCGCCCTGGCCGCCACCGATACACATGGTGACGACGCCCCACTTGGCCTTCCGCCGGTGGCCTTCCTGCAGCAGGTGGCCGGTGAGACGCGCGCCGGTCATGCCGAAGGGATGGCCGATCGCAATCGAGCCGCCATTGACGTTGTACTTCGCGGGATCGATGCCGAGCTGGTCGCGCGAATAGAGGCACTGGCTGGCGAAGGCCTCGTTGAGCTCCCACAGATCGATGTCGTCGATCTTCAGGCCATTGCGCTTTAGCAGCTTGGGCACGGCGTAGATCGGACCGATGCCCATTTCATCCGGCTCGCAGCCCGCCGATGCCCAGCCAACGAAGCGGCCGAGCGGATTGAGGCCGCGCTTCTCGGCGTCCTTGGCTTCCATCAGCACGACCGCAGCCGCGCCGTCGGAGAGCTGGCTGGCATTGCCGGCGGTGACGTACTTGCCGGGGCCCTTCACCGGCTCGAGCTTGGCGAGGCCTTCGAGCGTGGTTTCGGGGCGGTTGCACTCGTCCTTGTCGACGACGTAGTCGACGATGCTCTCGGCCTTGGTCGCCTTGTCGACGACCTTCATCTTGGTCTTCATCGGGACGATTTCGTCCTTGAACTTGTTGGCCTGCTGGGCGGCCGCCATGCGGCGCTGCGACTCCAGCGAATACTCGTCCTGGTATTCGCGGCTGACCTTGTAGCGCTCGGCGACGATGTCGGCAGTGTCGATCATGGCCATGAAGATCGCGGGCGCGATGTTGAGCAGGTCCGGATCGACCACTTCCTTCGGCAGCGGGCCGCCGGGGATCGAAATGCTTTCGACACCGCCGGCCACGATGCAGTCGGAGCCCTCCGAGCGAATGCTGTTGGCGGCCATGGCGATCGTCTGCAGGCCCGAGGAGCAGAAGCGGTTGACCGACACGCCCGCGGTCGACTTCGGCAGACCCGCGAGCAGCGCGGCCTGGCGGCCGATGTTCGGCGCACCATGCGCGCAATTGCCCATATAGCAATCCTCGACATAGTCCTTGGCAACGCCCGCGCGCTCGACGGCGTGCTTGACGGCGTGTGCCGCCAGCGACATCGGCGGGGTGATGTTGAATCCGCCGCGGCCGGACTTGGCCAGGCCCGTGCGGGCATAGGAAACGATTACGGCTTCACGCATTTTTCTCTCCCTTTGGCTGGCCGGTTGCGGCTCATATCGTACGAATTTCTTACTGATGGCAACAAAAATACCGCCCGCAGGTCTGCCCCCCGAGCGGATTCTTTCGGGCGCGAAACGCCGGTTTCGCCAAACGGTATTTTCGGCGGTGGACGGCGCCGACAATTCCGCATGGCGAAACTTGCAAGGTCCCGCTCAGGCGGTGCGACTCTGGCTCAGCACACGGCGCAGCAATTCGGCCGCATTGCGCGCGCCGACTTTGCGCATGATGCTGGCGCGATAGCCTTCGATGGTGCGCGAACTCAGGCCGAGCTTGCGCGCGGCTTCCTTGTTGGTCTCGCCGACCGCGATCCGCGCCAGCACCTCGCGCTCCCTGCGCGTGAAGGGCTCGCAGCCCGGCAGATGCGTCACGATGTCGGGAAGTTCGTCCGCGGATTGGCCGAGTTCCTCGATCGCCGTCTCCATCCGCGCGACGACGTCGTCGCCGTCGAGCGGCTTTTCGATGAAATCGACCGCACCGCTGCGCACCGCTTCGACGGCGGTCGCGATGTCGCCCTCGGCCGAGGTGACGAAGATCGGCGCGGGACAATTGTCGTCGCGGAGCCGCTTCAGGAGTTCGAGCCCGCTGCGCTCGGGCATCTGCACCTCCAGAAAGATGCAGGCGGGAGTCTGGCAGCGCAGCTGCGAGAGCAGCGCGGCGCCATCTGCAAAGCAGGTCACCTCGTAACCGGCGGTTACGAGTGCGCGCGACAGGTTTTCGCGCGCCAAAGGTTCATCGTCGACGACAAAGATGTCGCCCCGGGAAGTCGCATTCCGCGGCATCGTGCCAACCTCAGCAATGGATTTTCTAATGGTGGGAACCGCTACACACGCGCTTGAAACAGCCGCGTGCGGTGATGACGGCCTGGCGCCAAAAGCGCACCGGGCTTCACGATTCCTGACGCGTATTTAACCGGTCCGTAGATTCCCGTTTGACCAATTGGGACATATTCTTTACATTTTGAGACACGTTTCTGCATACCCGCCATGAGCGATCTGATACGCAGCGCAACTCTTACGCATTACCCGGAGGTTGCCCAATCGGTGGGCATCGATCCCCGGGCGATGCTGCGCAAGGTCCGCCTGCCGCTGGAGACTCTCGAGCGTCCGGACCTGCGCATTGCCGTAACCAGTTTGCGACGGCTGCTGGAATCATCCGCAGCGGCTTCCGGCGTGGAGGAATTCGGCCTGCTGATGGCCGAGCGCGGCGCGCTCGCCAATCTCGGCCCGGTGGCCCTCGTCGTGCGCGAGCAGGCCACGATCGGCGATGCGCTCAAGGCGCTAGCCCGTTTCATCCATATCCACCATTCAGGCATGCGCCTGTCGATCCAGCCCCGCAACGACATCGTCACGCTGGCCATCGACTTGCGCGGCGCCCTCTCCCGCGCGCCCCGGCAGTCGACCGAGATGGCGCTCGGCAGCCTGCACCGTATCATCCGCTCGCTCGCCGGCGAGGATTGGCAGCCCTTGGAAGCGCATCTGACACATTCGCCGCCCCGCAACCGCAAATATTACCGAAGCTTCTTCGGCTGCCCGCTGGTCTTCAACGCCGAAAACGACGCGCTGGTGATTTCCGCACGCGATCTCGAATGCGCGATCCCGAGCGCGCATCCGCTGATCGCGAACTATCTCGAAAAGCGCGTCGAGGCGATCGACGTGCGGCCTAGGCAATGGGACGAGCGGGTCATCGAGGTGGTCCGCACATTGCTCAATAACGGCGACTGCACGGCCGACCGCGTCGCCGAACATTTTGGCTGCACCAGGCGCAGCATCCACCGGCATCTCGCCGAATGCGGCACGAGCTTCTCTGAAATCCTCGATGCGGAGCGCGCCGACCTCGCGCTGCGCCTGATCGAGGACCGCAGCCGGCCGCTGGCCA
Organism: Bradyrhizobium sp.; assembly: GCA_021732175.1. Taxonomy (GTDB): domain Bacteria; phylum Pseudomonadota; class Alphaproteobacteria; order Rhizobiales; family Xanthobacteraceae; genus Bradyrhizobium. Next base: position 1,464 of record JAKFVP010000014.1, on the reverse strand, counting down.
GCGTGGCCGAGATGCTCGGCTTTTCCGCGCAAAGCGCAATGGCGCGCTGGTTCAAGGGCCGCTTCGGCCGCAGCGTCACCGAATGGCGCGGCGACGCGCGCGAGCAGGCACTGGCGGCGATCAGGCGCTGGTGACCGCCGCCGATGCGCCCGTCAGCCCGCCGGCGTCATCACGACGCCCTTGTCCTTGGGCCATTTGACCCGCCAGGCGAAGCCGATGTCCTTTACTTCGCCGGCCTTGGCTTCGAACACCCATTCCAGCACGCCGCGCTTGTCGCGCAGATTGGTCGATGTCGGCGGTGTTGTCGAGGGCAGCATCTCGACCACGATCTCCTCATTCTCGCTGACCGGCAACTGATCCTCGATCGCGATCCTGATCGGGAAGCCATGGCCGTTGCGCACAGTGGTCTTGAACGCCCGCTCGTCGGTCTTCGACGTCGTCACCAGAATGCCCGCGGATCCCTCATTGCGCTTGAGCACGCTGCGCTCGATCTTGATCTTGTCGTCGGCGCCGAAGCCGAGCCGCACGGTCTCGTCCTTGCCGGACGCCGCCATGCGGCCACGACCGACGAAGGTGCCGTCGCGATAGATCGAGACCCGGCCGGGCAGCAGCGGCGCGTCCTCGGTCTGCTTGAAACTCGCCTCGAGGAACGCCGCGGGATCCAGCACGGGCGCGGAACGCACCAGCAAGTCGGGCGCGATCGTCGCCGTCGCGATGCGCAGGCTCTTGGCGCCCTCGGCGGCGCCGATGCTGACGCGTCCGGGAATCCTGAAGGTCACCTGAAAGCCGCTCGCCTCGACGCTGGCCTGCTGCTCTTCGGCGCGTTCGCGCACCTCTGATTGCGGCGGGGGCGCCGCGAGCATGGGCGCCGCCTGTTTCAGGGTGCGCGGTTGTGCGGAATCGGACATGCTGCCTGCAGCCATCGGCCGCGGCAGCTGCGGATACTGCACGACCAGCGTGTTGAGCTCCGGCGCATTGCCGCCGCGCGCGGTGCGCAAGGTGGAGACACCGAGCGCGACGTTCGACCAGTCCTCGCCCGTGCTCTGGGTGATCTCGGCGCGGCGCACCAGTTCCAGTGCCGGCTTGCGGTCCTTGGCGCCGGTGTCGAGGCGGGCATCGTAGAGCGGCGTCCAGCGCGCGTTGCGCACGGCATAGGTCACGCGCAGCGTCGCCTTGGTTGCGGCTTGCGAAGCAAGGTCAATGCGGACTTCCAGCTTGGCCGGCGGTTTCGCCGCGCGCTCCGATTCAAGCCGCGCGACCTCGCGGTCGATCTCGCGCTGCTTGCGCTGGGCATCGCGGATCGCGGTGTTGGCGGCGGCGACTTCCTCGGAGACGGCGCCGAACGCCGCGCGCCATTCGCTGAGCGGACGTGCCTCGCCCTTTTCGCCAAGCCCGGCGGGCGAGCTTTCCGCAAATCGCTCGGCGAATTTGCGCCGCGCCTCGGCCGCCGCAATGGCGCCCTGC
>JAKFVP010000474.1 GCA_021732175.1 Bradyrhizobium sp. | reverse complement strand
GGCGCCGCGCACGCCGGAGACGCAGCAATTATCCTGCTGGCGCGCCGGCACGCTGCCCTTGAGCCAGCACACCGCGCCGCTGGCGGTGTCGGTCGGATAGGCAAAGGTCCAGGCGCGGCAGCGGCGGTCGCGCTCGCAGGCCAGCGCGCAATCGGCGGGATCGCCAGAGACGACCGGTGCGCTGAGGTAATCGCCGCCGGGCCGGTCGAAATTGGCCTGTGCGAGCGCCGGCCGCGCTGGAAGGGCGACCGCCCAGAAGGCGAGCGCAACCAACCACGCCCTGAACAGGCGGCCACTCCACATCATGTCAGCTTTCGAATTCTCATCCGCCCGCAGGGAGCTGCGGGCTCCCCTCAATTTGAAACCGGGCAACCTGTACGGCCGATGAACGCAGTTCAACGCCCTGATCTAGAAAGCATATTCCGTGTAGGCCGGTTCCACCGAACCGTTCCAGGCGCCCTTGAATTTGTCCAGCATCTCTTCCGCAGGCGTGTGCCCGCAGTCGATGGTGCGCTCCAGCGGCTCCAGATGACGGCTTTCGTCACGGCCGAGATGATCGATATGACCGCGCCGGCGCAAGCCGTCATGGGCGAGCCTCACGCACTCCCTGGCGATTTCGAACAGATAGCGGTCCTTGATCCGCGCCTTGAAGCCGAAACGCGGCACGTCGTCGCGCAGCGCCTGCCGGTCATGCGCGGTCCAGCTCTTGGCGAGGTCCCAGGCGGCATCGAGACTGACCTCGTCATAGAGAAGACCGACCCAGAACGCCGGCAGGGCCGGCAGCCGTTCCCACGGAACGCCGTCGGCGCCGCGCATTTCCAGATAACGCTTCAACCGCACCTCAGGGAAAATCGTCGAGAGGTGATTGGCCCAGTCCGACAGGGTCGGGCGCTCGCCGGGAAGCTTGGGGTTCTTGCCGGCGAAGAAATCGCGGAACGAGGAGCCGGAGACGTCGATATAGTCGTCACCGCGCTTGACGAAATACATGGGCACGTCGAGCGCGTAGTCGACCCAGCGCTCGAAACCCATGCCGCTCTCGAACGCCCAGGGCAGCATGCCGGCGCGCGCATTATCGGTGTCGCGCCAGATTTCCGAGCGGAAGGAGAGAAAGCCGTTCGGCTTGCCCTCGGTGAACGGCGAATTGGCGAACAAGGCGGTCGCGACCGGCTGCAGCGCCAGCGAGACGCGCAGCTTCTTGACCATGTCGGATTCGGAGGAGAAGTCGAGATTGGTCTGCACCGTGCAGGTCCGGTACATCATGTCGATGCCGTACTTGCCGACCTTCGGCATGTAGTTCGTCATGATCTTGTAGCGGCCCTTGGGCATCACGGGGATCTGCGCCCGCGACCAGGACGGCGTCATGCCGAGGCCGAGGAAGCCGATGCCGAGGGGAGTAGCGACCTCGCGCACCTGCGCCAGATGCGCCATCAGCTCGGCTTGCGTCTGATGCACGGTCTCCAGCGGAGCGCCCGACAATTCGAACTGGCCGCCGGGCTCCAGCGAAATCGCGCCGCCGCCGGTGACGTCGTATAGACCGATGATGTTGCCCCGCTCCATGATCGGCTCCCAGCCGAGCAGGAGCTTCATGCCTTCGAGCAGCGCGCCGATGCCCCTGGCGCCTGCATACGGCACGGGCTCGTGGCCATCGAGCGTGAACGGCGTCTTCTCGTGCTCGGTGCCGATGCGGAAATCGGAGCGAGGTTTTACGCCGTCCGCGATCCAGGCGACGAGCTCGTCGCGCGACGTCAGCGGCGTCATATCGATCTGGTCACGCGCCATGGAAATTCCGGATCAAGGGCGCAGCGATCGGACGCGCGCGGGTGGCAGGGCATCCGCGGGCCAGAAGGGCCGCGGATGGTACGGGGCGAAGCGATGTCATCGGGAGGGGATGCCCTCTTTGACGATTGCGGGCGCCTTCACATCGCCGCAGGAGCAGCCGAGCCGGTCGAGCAGACCGCACAGCTTCAGCGCATCGGCATCGCTCAGTTTGGAGCCGACATGTTTTTCGATCGCGGCCGAATAGGCGCCCCACATCTTCTTCTGCAGCTCGCGCCCGGCCTCGGTGATCTCGACGAACTGGCCGCGCTTGTCCATCTTGCATTCGCGGCGCACCGCAAGGCCCTCGTCGACCAGGCGGTCGATCAGCCGCGACGTGGAGTATTGCGGGATCAGCATCTGCTTCTCCAGCTCCACCGGGCGCATCTCGCCGGTCGGCGAGCGCGACAATTCCAAGAGCGCGTCGTACCAGGCGAGCGGCGGGAAGCCGGCCTTCTTCAGATCCTGCTCGACAGCGTCAAGCACCCGGCTCTGCACCCGCATCAGGCGGATCCAGGCGGCGGTCGCCTCGGTCGATGGCTTGCGTTTCATGACTTGCCCATCCGTGTCACAAACGAGTGTAGCGCACTAAATGCACCTGCATCAATCTTGACTATTCCATGCATATGCATTTAGTCACTCCGGTCGGCCATACCAGTAATCCGAGGGAAGGAAAATCCGATGAAACTGTATTATTCGCCCGGCGCCTGCTCGCTCTCCCCCCATATCGCGCTGCTCGAGGCGGGCCTCGCCCATGACCTGGTCAAGGTCGATTTGCGCGCCAAGAAGCTGGAAAACGGTGATGACTATTTGAAGGTCAACCCGAAGGGCCAGGTGCCGGCCCTGCAGCTCGACAACGGCGAGCTGGTCACCGAAGGGCCCGTCATCGTGCAGATGATCGCCGACAAGGCCGCGGACAAGAACCTTGCCCCCGCCCGCGACCATGCCGATCGCTACAAGCTGCAGGCCTGGCTCACCTATATCAACAGCGAGCTGCACAAGAACCTCGGCCCGCAGTTTGCGCCTGCGCTGTCGGATGACGCCAAGGCCTTCTTCAAGGACCGCGTGATGGGCAAGTTCAGGTATGTCGACGGCGAGCTGGCCGGGAAGGACTATTTGATGGGCAAGCAGTTCACCGTGGCCGACGGCTACATGTTCACGATGCTGTCATGGGCCGAGCGGATGAAGTGGGATCTCTCTGGCATGCCGAACCTGATGGCCTACAAGGCCCGCGTCGGCGCCCGCCCGAAGGTGCAGGAAGCGCTGACCAAAGAGGGACTGCTGAAGGCGGCGGCTTAAAAGCGCAAGCTTCCCGCGATCAAATAGAAAGGGCCGGATCGATGATCCGGCCCTTTTGTTTTGTTCGCGGCGAACGACGCTCTCTGTTCTCCCTCCCCCTGCAAGGGGGAGGATCGGGGTGGGGGTTTCGTGCCGCGCCATGATCCCCACCCGGTTCGCTCGGCATTCGCCGAGCAAACCGACCTACCCTTTTCAAGGGGAGGTGGAAGCGTGCGGCTACTCCGCGGCCTGCGCCGCCACCTGCTTCTTTGGCGGGAAGCGTCCGTAGAAGGTTTCGCCCTTGGCGGCCATCTCCACCAGCAGTTTTGGCGGGGTGAAGCGCGAGCCGTATTTGGCCTCGAGCTTGTGGCAGAGCTCGACGAACTTCTTGGTGCCCATGAAGTCGATATAGGACAGCGTGCCGCCGGTGAACGGCGCGAAGCCGAAGCCGAGGATCGAGCCGACGTCGGCTTCGCGCATATCGGTGATGACATTGTCCTCGACGGTGCGCGCGGCTTCCACCGCCTGCACTACCAGGAAGCGCTGCTTCAATTCCTCGACACTGAGCGTGTCCGGATCGAGCTTCTTCGGCTGCAGATCGGCGAGGCCCGGCCACAGGCTCTTCTGACCCTTGCCCTTCTCGGGATAGTCGTAGAAACCCTTGCCGTTCTTGCGGCCGAGGCGGTTCTGCTTCTCCACCAGCTCGACCATCAGCTTCTTCTGGTCGGGGTTGATGGCGTTGGGCCCGAGGTCGGCCTCGGTCGCCTTCATCACCTTCAGCCCGAGGTCGAGCGCGACTTCGTCGGACAGCGAGAGCGGGCCGACCGGCATGCCGGCCATTTTCGCCGTGTTCTCGATCATCGCCGGCGGCACGCCTTCGAGGAACATCTCGTTGCCCTCGGCGATGTAACGGCCGACGCAGCGGTTGGCATAGAAGCCTCTGCTGTCGTTCACCACGATCGGCGTCTTGCCGATCATGCGGGTGTAGTCGAGCGCGTTGGCCAGCGCCGCATCGCCGGTGTTCTTGCCGAGGATGATCTCGACCAGCATCATCTTCTCGACCGGCGAGAAGAAGTGGATGCCGATGAAGCGGCCCTGATCCTTGAAGGACTCAGCGAGCGAGGTGATCGGCAAGGTCGAGGTGTTGGAGGCGAAGATCACGTCGGGCTTGAGATACTGCTGCGCCTTGGTGAACGTATCGGCCTTGACCTTGCGGTCCTCGAACACGGCCTCGATGACGAGGTCGCAATCGCCGAGCGCGGCATAATCGGCGGTCGCGGTGATGCGCGACATGATCTTGTCGGCTTCTTCGGGCTTGGCGCGGCCCTTGGCGATCAGGCCGTCGATGACGCTCTTGGCGTGGGCCTTGCCCTTGTCGGCACTTTCCTGGTCGCGGTCGACCAGCACGATGTCGAGATCGGCGCGGGCCGAGACATAGCCGACGCTGGCGCCCATG
>JAKFVP010000234.1 GCA_021732175.1 Bradyrhizobium sp. | reverse complement strand
AAAGCATCATCAGCCGCGACGCCTTCAACTCGATCGACCGCGCGGCCGCCGCCGGCAATCCGCAGGCGCGCGACCTCGTCAGCTATTTCGTCGGCCAGGGCGTCGGCCTGATCGACAGCGTGAAGTCGGCCGGCGCGGTGGTGCAGGAATTCAAGGAGGAGTTCATCGAGGCCGTCGAGCACATGAATTCGCTGGTGGCGGAATAGCCTCCGCTGTCGCAACGATCCTCACCGTCATTGCGAGCGAAGCGAAGCAATCCAGCTTGCTTTGTCCCGATAGAAAGCTGGATTGCTTCGTCGCTTTGCTCCTCGCAATGACGGGATAGAGCTCTCGTCAAAACAACTGAAAGCAAGAAAAGAAAATGCCCACTGCCCTCCCCGAAGACCGCATTCCCGTCATCGTCGGAATCGGCGAAGTCGTCGACCGCCCCAAGGAGATCGCTGCGGGCCTTGAGCCCCTCGCCTTGCTCGAAGAAGCGCTGCGGCGCGCGGAGGCGGATTCCGGCGCCAAGCTGTTGCACGAGTTGCAGTCGCTCGATGTCGTGAATTTCCTGAGCTGGCGCTACCGCGATCCGGAGAAACTACTGGCGGCGCGGATCGGCGCCAGCCCAGCGCATTGCTATTACGGCCCGGTCGGCGGCGAGAGCCCGATCCGTTACCTGCATGAGGCGGCGCAGCGCATCGCACGCGGCGAATGCAGCGTTGCAGCGGTGTGCGGCGCGGAGGCGCAGTCGACGGCGACCAAGGCCGAGCGCGCGAAAGTCACGCCGCCCTGGACGCCGTTCGCCCATGACGTGGAGGAGCCGAAGCGCGGCGCGGCGTTTCAGAAGCCGATGGCGGTCAAACTCGGCGTGTTCCGCCCCATCACGGTCTACCCGCTCTATGAGAGCGCAACGTCGGCGCATTGGGGCCAGACGCCGCGCGAGGCGCTGGCCGAATCCGGCGACCTCTGGTCGCGCTATGCCGGCGTCGCGGCGCAAAACCCCAATTCCTGGCTGAAGAAGAACTTTACCCCCGACCAGATCACGACGCCGACGCCGGACAACCGCCTGATCGCCTGGCCCTACACCAAGCTGATGGTGGCCAACCCCAGCGTGAACATGGGCGGCGCGCTGATCCTGACGAGTCTGGCGAAAGCGCGCGCCGCTGGCGTGCCCGAGGACCGCATGGTCTACGCGCTTGGCGGCGCCTCGGCCGAGGAGCCGCGCGACTATCTGATCCGCGACCAGTTCTTCGAAAGCCATCCGCAGAACGCGGTCCTGAAGGCGATCATGGATCTGGTGGGCGGCGACGGCAAAAAGTTCGACGCCATCGAGCTCTATAGCTGCTTCCCGGTGGTGCCGAAGATGGCGCGGCGCACGCTTGGCCTCGGCCCTGACGTGAAGGCGACCGTCACCGGCGGCCTCACCTTCTTCGGCGCGCCGCTCAACACCTACATGACCCATGCGGCCTGCGCGATGGTGCGGCAGCTTCGCGAGCGAGGCAGGCTCGGCCTGCTCTACGGCCAGGGCGGCTTCGTCACCAAACATCACGCGCTGGTGCTGTCGCGCGAGGCGCCGAGAGAGGCGCTGGCGCAGGACACCAGCGTGCAAGGCGAAGCCGACCGCAACCGCCGCAAGGTGCCGGAGTTCGTGGACCAGGCCAGCGGCAAGGGCAAGGTCGAGGCGTTCACCGTGATCTATCGCGGCAATGGCGAGATCGAGCATGGCGTGACCATGCTGCGCACGGAGGACGATCGCCGCACGCTTGGCCGCGTCCCGGCGAGCGATGCGAAGACGCTGGCGCATCTCCTCAATATGGACCGCACGCCGGTCGGCACGGTCGGTGACATCATCACCGCCGAAGACGGCATGCTGGAGTGGCGAGCCGGCTGAAGAGGCCGGCCGCCGTGATTCCGCGGCATCGCCCTGCCGGCCGCAAGCGGTTTGTCAGGCGGCCCGCACCGTATCCAGGAACTTGCCGACCTCGGCCTTGAGGCGGCTGCTGTCGCCCGAGAGCGACTGCGCCGCGGCGAGGAGCTGCGTGGAGGCCGAGCCGGTCTCGCTGGCGCCGCGCTGCACGTCGGTGATGTTGGAGGAGACCTGCTGGGTTCCGTGGGCGGCCTGCTGCACGTTGCGGGAGATTTCCTGGGTCGCAGCGCCCTGCTCTTCCACCGCGGCGGCAACGGACTGGGATATCTCCGAGAGCTTCTCGATGGTGGCGCTGATCTCCTTGATCGCTTCGACCGACTCCCCGGTTGCCCCCTGGATGCCGGTGATCTGCTGGCCGATCTCGCCGGTGGCCTTGGAGGTCTGTTCGGCGAGCGCCTTGACCTCGGAGGCAACCACCGCAAAGCCGCGGCCGGCTTCGCCCGCACGCGCCGCCTCGATGGTGGCGTTGAGCGCGAGCAGGTTGGTCTGGGCGGCAATGGTGTTGATCAGCTCGACGACGTCGCCGATGCGGGCGGCGGCCTTCGACAGCGCGCTGACGCGCTCGTTGGTCCGGCGCGCCTGATCGACGGCCTCGTTGGCCATGCGGGCCGATTCCTGCACCTGGCGGCTGATCTCGTTGACCGAGCCGGACAGTTCCTCGGTCGCCGAGGCAACCGATTGCACGTTGGTGGAAGCCTCCTCCGAAGCTGTGGCCACCATGGTGGTAAGCTCCTGCGAACGGTCGGCGGTCGCGGTGAGCGTCCTGGCGGAGGCCTCGAGTTCGCTGGAAGCCGAGGATACGGTCTCGACAATCTCGCCGACCGCGGTCTCGAACTGGTCGGCAAGCCTGATCATGTCGCCGCGGCGGCGTTCTGCAGCGACCTGATCCTGCTTCGTCCTGGCATCGGCCTCCTCATGGGCCTTCTGCTCGGCGTTCTGCCGGATGACGGTGACGGTCTTGGCGAGATCGCCGATTTCGTCGCCGCGGTTGGCGCCGGGGACAACAACGTCGAGATTGCCGCCGGCCATCTCGCCGAGCGCGTCGTTCAGGCGCATCATCGGGCGCGAGATGCTGAAGAACGAGAAGATGATCGAGCCGACCAGCGCGATCACGACGATCGTCGCGATGATCAGGTTGATCTCGCTGGTGCGCGCGATGACGGCAGCGGCCTCCTCGCGGGAAGTTTTGGCATTGTCGCGGGAAATCCCGACCTGGGTTTCGGTCAGCGATCCCGCCTCTTCGACGAGCTTGACCGCCTTGCCGGCGATCTCGGCCTTCACGCCTTCGGTCTTCACCGATTGATCCGTGACGTCGAGGAAGCGCGTGATGATCGCGCTGAGACCGTCGATCAGCTCGTGCAGCTTCTTCTCATCGGTCTTGTCGCGCGTCTGCTTCAGCAGCGAAGCGAGCTGCGTCTTGTTGTGGCCGATGGTCTGGACCAGCTTGGTCTCGCCGGTGGCGCCGAAACGCCAGACCAGCGCCCGCAGCGCATTGACCTTGGCATCGGCCTGGTAGAACAGGCTCTCGACTTCCATCTGGTTGTCGATGCGCGCGAACACGGACGAGTTGAGGCTGTTCTGGAACGCGCGGTACCACTCACCCGAGATCGTGTCGCGCTTTTCGATTTCCAGCAGCGATGCTTTTTGCGCTTTCGCAAGCTCTTCGACACCGGAGGTGTAGGAATCCATCAGGGACTGGATCTTCTGCAATCGCTCCCGGGTGTCCTGACGCTGAGCGCTGACCAGCGTCGCGTCGAGCGCCTTCTTTTGGGTCGCCTTGGAGCGCTGCATGTCGGCAACGTTCCTGTCGACCTCCTCCGCCGTTTTGGCCAGCCGGATGGTGCGTTCGGAGAGCTGGATCATCCTGAGGTCGAGCATCGCGGCGGAGACGCCGTCGATCACGCTCTGGGACCGCGCGGTGCGCTGGTTGGCGGCCGTGATCTCCGCTTCGGACATCATCTGATTGGCCACTAGGCCAGCCGAGAGCAACACGCCGATGGCCCCGGCCAGGCCGAGCTTGTAGCCGATACGATTGAGCTTGATCATTCCCAGAACCCCGATCCCAAAGTCAAATCGGTGGTCCCTGGTCTCTGCTGACGCAACCTTAGCGGTTTTCGGCGGAAACTAGCCGACCGTTAGTTAACGTCCGGTTCAGTAGAACTGCCGATATGCATGGCTGCATGCCGCAGGGGCCGCTAATGCCGCCCGGCGGCTTCCAGCGTCTGCTGCGGCGTTTCGCCAAAGAGGTCGCGGTAGAGCGAGCGGAATTCGCCCATGTGCCAGAAGCCGTTGGCCAGCGCGATCGCCTTCAGCTCCGCAGCCGGAGCACCTTGTATGAGTTGCATCCGAACATTCCACAACCTTCGTAATCGGGTGTAGCGGTGCATGCTGAGGCCGCGAATCGCAACCACGGCATTGTTCAGCGTGCGCACGGAAACGCCGAATTCGGCAGCGAGTTCGGCGCTGTGCGGCACGCTCGCCGGATTGCCTTCGAGGTACTCGTCGAGCTTGCGGACCAGCAGCAGGTATTGGCTGAGGCTCACCCGCCCCTCGTCCCCCCGCGGCGACGGCCAGGCCAGTGTCTGGTCGACGGCCTGCAGCAGCGATTCCTCGACCTGGCCGATCACCTGCGCCTGCTCCATCTTCC
>JAKFVP010000326.1 GCA_021732175.1 Bradyrhizobium sp. | reverse complement strand
GGTCGGCCTCCATGGCGCGGAAACCATTGCCGCCGTCATCGTCGAGCCGGTGCCCGGTTCGACCGGCGTGCTGCCGCCGCCGCAGAACTATCTGCAGCGGCTGCGCCAGCTCTGCGACAAGCACGGTATTCTCCTGATCTTCGACGAGGTCATCACCGGCTTCGGCCGCCTCGGAACGCCGTTCGCCGCCAATTTCTTCGGTGTCACGCCCGACATGATGACGACCGCCAAGGGCATCACCAACGGCGCCATTCCCTGCGGCGCTGTTTTCGCCAGCCGCAAGGTGCATGACGGCCTGATGGTCGGCCCGGAGGCCCAGATCGAGCTGTTCCACGGCTACACCTATTCGGCCCATCCGGTGGCCTGCGCCGCCGGCCTTGCCACGCTCGACATCTACAAGGACGAGGGGCTGCTGACGCGCGGCGCCAAGTTCACCGACTACTGGCGCGACGCGCTGCATGCGCTGAAGGGCCTGCCCAACGTGATCGACATCCGCAATGTCGGCCTGATGGGCGCAGTCGAACTCGCCCCGCGCAAGGATGCGCCCGGCGCGCGCGGCTACGAGGTGATGGTCGATTGCTTCAACCGTGGCCTTTACTTCCGCACCAGCGGTGATGCGATCGCGATGTCGCCGCCGCTGATCGTCGAGAACAGCCATATCGACGAGATCGTGTCGATCCTGTCCGACTCGATCAAGCGCGTGGCCTGATAATTGCTCCGCCGCTTGCGAAGACGTAGCCTTCGCAAGCAGCGGGACGGCTGACGCCCGCGGGAGCGTGACATTTGAAAGTCCTGATCCTCGGCAGCGGCGTCATTGGCGTCACCTCGGCGTATTATCTGGCGCGCGCCGGCCATGAAGTAACGGTCATCGATCGCCAGCCGGGCCCTGCGCTGGAGACCAGCTTTGCCAATGCCGGCGAGGTCTCGCCCGGCTATGCTTCGCCTTGGGCGGGCCCCGGCGTGCCGGTCAAGGCGATCAAGTGGCTGCTGATGAAGCACGGCCCTCTGGTGATCCGTCCCACCACGGATCCCGTGATGTGGCTGTTCCTCGCAAAAATGCTGCGCAATTGCACCGCCGCACGCTATGCAGTCAACAAGAGCCGGATGATCCCGCTCGCCGAATACAGCCGCGACTGCCTGCGCGCACTGCGCGCCGAAATCGGCATCCGCTATGACGAGCGCAGCCAAGGCACGCTGCAGCTCTTCCGCAAGCAGCAACAGCTCGACCACACGGCCGACGACATCGCCGTGCTCAAGCAATATGGCGTGCCGTTTGAGCTGCTCGATCGCGAGGGCTGCATCGCCGCCGAGCCGGCGCTGGCTTCCGTGCAGGACAAGATCGCCGGGGGCCTCCGCTTGCCGCAGGACGAGACCGGCGACTGCCAGATGTTCACCGCGGCGCTGGCGGATAAGGCGGCAAAGCTCGGCGTGCAGTTCAAGTTCAATGTCGGCATCGATAGCCTGATTGTGGATGCCGGCCGCATCGGCGGTGTTGCCAGCAGCGAAGGCCTGCTGCAGGCCGATGCCTATGTCGTCGCGCTCGGGAGCTGGTCGCAGCAATTGCTGCGCGCGGTCGGCATCTCCATTCCCGTCTACGCCGTGAAGGGCTATTCGATCACCGTGCCCGTTCGCGAGGAGGCTGGCGCGCCGGTCTCGACCGTGATGGACGAAAGCTACAAGGTCGCCATCACCCGGCTGGGAACGCGCATCCGCGTCGGCGGCACCGCCGAAGTATCGGGCTATTCCAACACGCTGCACCCCGCGCGCCGCGCCACGCTCGATCATTCCCTGACCGACCTGTTCCCGCACGGCGGCGATCTCTCCGATGCAACGTTCTGGTGCGGCCTGCGCCCGATGACTCCCGACGGCCCGCCGATCATCGGCGCGACGCGCTATGCGAACCTGCACCTCAACACCGGCCATGGCACGCTGGGCTGGACCATGGCCTGCGGCTCGGGGCGGGTGCTGGCGGACATGCTGTCCGGCCGCAAGGCGGACATCGACACAGGCGAGCTGGCGATGAGCCGGTACGAGCACCGCTTCGGCTAGCGCGGGGGCTCGTCGTCCCTGGCCGGGGACGCATCGTCCTTTGGCTGTGCAACGCCTTCGTCGCACGTCGCCGCGCTCTCGACGGCGTCGGTCACCTCCGCCGCGATCGATTTCACCTCCGCGACGACAGCCTTGGCCGCCTCGGCGAGGTCTTCCGTGATCGTTTCGACGATGGATTTCTCGTCACCCATTGCATTCACACCTCGTGCCCGGCCGGTCAACAGTACGATTTCGGCAACATTTTTCGCGATGACATATCGACACAGCGCTATAGTTGCTCCGAATTTGTCGAGAGGATGGACGCATGCGCGAAAATTGGTCTTCCGGTCGCCTCACGCGGCGTGGCGTGTTCTCCGCCGCGGGTCTTGCCGGAGCCAGCGTCGCGTTACCACTGCATGCACTGGCGCAATCCGCAAAGCCCGACCCCGCGATATCAGAGGTGCAGGACTGGCAGCGCCAGCTTGGCGATGGCGTCGACAAGCGCGCTTATGGCACGCCGTCGAAGTTTGAGGCGCATGTCGTCAGGCGCAACGTGGCGTGGCTGACGGCGGCGCCGGAGTCGGCCGCGAATTTCACGCCGCTGCACGCGCTCGACGGCATCATCACGCCGTCGGGCCTCTGCTTCGAGCGCCATCACAGCGGTATCGCCGAGATCGATCCCGCCAAACATCGCCTGATGATCAACGGTCTGGTCGACAAGCCGCTGGTTTTCACCATGGACGACTTAAGACGGATGCCGCGCACCAGCCGCATCTGCTTTCTGGAATGCGCGGCCAATACCGGCATGGAATGGCGCGGCGCGCAGCTCAACGGCTGCCAGTTCACCCACGGCATGATCCACAATGTGATGTACACCGGCGTGCCGCTGAAGCTGCTGCTCGACGAAGCCGGCCTGAAGCCGAATGCAAAATGGCTGATGCTGGAGGGCGGCGATGCCTCCGGGATGAACCGCTCGCTGCCAACAGAGAAAGCGCTCTCCGACGTGCTGCTCGCCTTTGCCATGAACGGCGAGGCGCTGCGACCCGAGCAGGGCTATCCGCTGCGCGCGGTGATTCCCGGCTGGGAAGGCAATCTCTGGGTCAAATGGCTGCGCCGCATCGAGGTCGGCGACAAGCCGTGGGCCGCGCGCGAGGAGACCGCGCGCTACACCGACTTGCTCGCCGACGGCCGCGCGCGGCAATACACCTTCGTGATGGACGCGAAATCGGTGGTAACCAATCCATCGCCGCAGGCACCGCTGAAATACCGCGGCCGCAATTTGCTCAGCGGCTTTGCCTGGTCGGGCCGCGGCGCTGTCAAACGGGTCGATGTCTCGCTGGATGGTGGCCGCAACTGGAAGACGGCGCGGCTCGAGGCGCCGGTGCTCGACAAGTCAATGACGCGGTTTCATCTCGATTTCGACTGGAACGGCGAAGAGCTGATGGTGCAGTCGCGCGCCATCGACTCCACCGGTTACGTTCAGCCGGACAAGCAGGAGCTGCGCAGGATTCGCGGCGTCAACTCGGTCTACCACAATAACGGCATCCAGAGCTGGCTGGTGCGCGGCAATGGCGAGGTCGAGAATGTCGAACTCGGCTAGCCGTATCACAGCGCTCGTTGTGGGCCTGCTCGCTGTCGCCGCGGCCGATGCCGCCGAGAAGCCGTCGAAGATGGGGATTGGCCGCCCGGCACTGCCAGAGGAAATCGCGGCGTGGGATACCGACGTGCAGGCAGACGGAAGAGGCTTGCCGCCCGGCCGCGGCACCGTGAAGCAGGGCGAGGAGATCTACATTGCGCGCTGCGCTTCCTGCCACGGCGAGTTTGGGCAGGGCGCGGGCCGCTGGCCGGCGCTCGCGGGCGGGCAGGGCAGCCTGAAGGCGGACCGCCCCAGCAAGACCATTGGCTCGTTCTGGTCCGCGGTTGCGCCGCTCTATGATTACACAAGGCGCACGATGCCGTGGGGCAATGCGCGCACGCTCTCGGCCGACGAGACCTACGCCGTGGTCGCGTTCCTGCTCAATCTCAACGACATCGTGCCCGATGGTTTCGAGTTGAACGACAGAAACCTCGCGTCGGTCAAAATGCCGAACGCAACAGGCTTCTCCGCTGACGATCGCGAGGTTTCCGAGAAGAAGTTCTGGAACAAAAACCCCTGCATGAAGAACTGCCGCGACGTCCCGAAGATCACGGGCAGGGCAGGCGACACTAACGTCACACCGGATGCGAAGTCAGGGCCGAAGGTGGATTGAGCCCCCGTCGTCATTGCGAGGAGCGCAGCGACGACCCGTCTACGCATGCTGCGCAAGCTACGCCGGGCTGGGAGTCCGCCGAAGCTCGGAGAGCGAAGGCGGAAGCAATCCAGCCTTCTTTGTGTGGCAAAGCTGGATTGCTTCGCGGAGCCTGTCATCGGGCCGCGCTTCGCGCGGACCCGTTGGCTCGCAATTGTCGATGTTCACTAATTCGCTGATTGGATCGCGGTGGTCTTGGTGGCGGCGAAGGCCTTCGGGGTTTGTCCTGCGAGGGCCTGATGAGGCCTGAGGTTGTTGTAATAGACAAGGTAGT
>JAKFVP010000623.1 GCA_021732175.1 Bradyrhizobium sp. | reverse complement strand
ACCGAGCCCTGGGCGACCGCATAGACGTTGCCGTCGGCGCCGAGCAGGGGGGTGACGAGCAGGGTGCCGCCGGTCAGGTTCTTGGCATCGCCCAGCGCGGAGACGGTGACGTCCATCCGCGTCCCCTGGGTGCCGAAGGCCGGCAAATTGCCGGTCACCATGACGGCCGCGACGTTGCCGGTGCGGATGGTGGCGCCGCGGATGTTGACGCCCATGCGCTCCAGCATCGCCTGCAGCGATTGCTTGGTGAAGGGGATGTTGTTCAGCGTGTCGCCGGTGCCGTTGAGGCCGACGACGAGGCCGTAGCCGATCAGCTGGTTCTGGCGCACGCCCTCGATATTGGCGAGGTCCTTGATGCGCGACGTCGCAGCGGCGGATCCGGCCGACAACGCCACCGCGACCAGCGCGGCGCAGGCGGTCCAGATCAGTTTTGCCTTTTGGACGCCGGGCATCCCAACTACTCCCCTGGAAATTCGCGTGGACTGCACGTCACTCCCATGACGTGCGGTCCGCTGATCTCTATGCGAGCGCCGTGCCAGCCGCGCTTTCGGATTCAATGGATTGATTTCGCTGCAAATTTTTCGGGATGCCGGCAACGCGGCGTTCACGCCAATGAGCGGGAGTTTGCCGCGTGCGGCAGAAATTGCCGGGCTGTTTACGTGTCGTTAACCATAAAAGGGCGATGGTCCAGCTGAGGCATTCCTGCTGGGGCAGCATCACGATGCGCATCTACGGACCGAACGGCACGACGCTGGGCACGCCGGCGAGCAATGCGCGCCGCACCTCGTCGACCGGCTTCTCGCTCCCCGATGCCGCCGCCGCCCCCGAGACGCGTTCCGCCGGGCCGCCCAGGGCCGCCGGCAATATCGACGCGCTGCTGGCGCTGCAGGGCGTGGAGGAAGATCCGGCTGAACGCCGCAAGCGCTCGGTGGCGCGCGGCCGCGGCGCGCTCGACGTGCTCGACGATCTCAAGATCGGGCTGCTCTCCGGCAATCTCGACGCCTCCACCGTCAACCGGCTGCGCGATGCCGCCGCCAACCTGAAGTCATCCTCCGGCGATCCCGGCCTCGACCAGGTGCTGTCCGAGATCGAGCTGCGCGTCGAGGTCGAACTCGCCAAGGCGGGGCGGGCGTAGGTTCACACACTCACAGATCTGTAGGATGGGTAGAGCGCAGCGAAACCCATCAATCTCTTGCGTTGAACCATGATGGGTTTCGCTGCGCTCTACCCATCCTACGAAGGCGGCGGCGCGCCTACATTCCCTCACGCCGCCTTGGCATCCTTCTGCGCGTCGTAGCGGCGCTGGGCGGCGAGCACTTCCTTCAGATTGCGTTCGGCCCAGTCGCGCAGCGGATCGACGGCGGCCGACAGCGTCGTGCCCAGCGGCGTGATCGAATATTCGACCGTCACCGGAACGGTGGGGATGGCGCGGCGGCGGATCAGTCCGTCGCGCTCGAGACTCTTCAACACCTGGCTCAGCATCTTCTGCGAGATGCCTTCAATGCTGCGACGTAACGCATTGAACCGCATGGGCTCGTCGCGGATGAGAATCAGGATGAGCACGGCCCATTTGTCGCCGATGCGATCGAGGATCTGCCGGGTCGGGCAATCGGCCGAATAGGCGTTGGGTTTCATGGCGGTTACTCCGGAGTGATCAGGTGAAGTCGAGGTACGGCAAGTGACCTTGAAGTGCTCTCTTAACATCTACACTCATTTCGTTACCTAGTCACCATTGGAAACCTATATCAACCCCAATGGAGACCTCCCCATGAAGATCGCCGTCATCGGCGCCTCCGGTAATGCCGGCGCGCGCATCACTGCCGAACTTGCGCTGCGCGGCCACGCCGTCACCGCCATCGCCCGCAACCCGGACAAGATCGTCAAGCTTGCCAACGTCATCCCGACCCAGGGCGATGCGATGGACGAGGCCGGGTTGACCCGACTCCTCCGCGGGCAGGACGCCGCGATCTCCTCCATCCACTTCCTGGCCAGCGATCCCCAAAAGCTGATCGGCGCGGCCAAGGCCTCCGGCGTCGGCCGCTACCTCGTGGTCGGCGGCGCCGGCAGTCTCGAGGTGGCCCCCGGCGTGCGGCTGGTGACGACGCCTAGCTTCCCGGCCCAGTACAAGGCCGAGGCGGAAAAGGGCGCGGCCTTTCTGGACCTGCTCCGGCAGGAAAAAGAACTGAACTGGACCTTCCTGTCGCCGTCGGCCCTGTTCACGGCCGGGGAGCGGACCGGCAGGTTCCGGCTCGGAACCGACCAGCTCCTGACCGCCGCCGACGGCAAGAGCTGGATCAGCTTCGAGGACTTCGCAGTTGCACTCGCCGACGAGATCGAGCGGCCGGCCCATATCCGCCAGCGATTCACCGTCGGCTACTGAGTCGGGCCGGAGGGGGATCAGGCCGCCCCTCCGGGCCGCCCCCGGCCGGAACAGATAAACTTGCCTGTGCAAGGCCTTGGGGCGGTCCGGCTTTGGGCCGGGATCGTATTGTCTGTGACATGGGGTCGCTATATAAGGCGGCCCGCGGACCGACCTTTGCCGCAGCGAACGCAGATAGGCTGACCTTGGAAAAGTTGAAAAACTACCGGCCTTCCGAAAAAGAGCCTTTCATGAACGACCGGCAGAAGGAGTACTTCCGGGCCAAGTTGCTGGCCTGGAAGGACGAGATTCTGCGCGAGTCAAAACTCACCCTGCAGGCCCTGCAGGAGGAGAACGTCAATCATCCCGATCTCGCCGACCGCGCGTCGTCCGAGACCGACCGCGCCATCGAGCTGCGCGCCCGCGACCGCCAGCGCAAGCTGATCTCCAAGATCGACGCGGCGCTGCAGCGGATCGAGGACAACTCCTATGGCTATTGCGAGGAGACGGGCGAGCCGATCTCGCTGAAGCGCCTCGAAGCCCGCCCGATCGCGACGCTTTCCGTGGAAGCCCAGGAGCGCCACGAGAAGCGCGAGAAGGTGTATCGGGACGAGTAGGCCCGATACCGAGGCTACTTGTCTTGATCGTTCTCGTTGCGCAGGTCGCGCTCGAAATCGCGGCCAGCATAGGCGATCGTCACGATTTCGACTTCCGTTTTGTGGACGCGATAGGCAATTGTGAGCCGCCGCTCGAGCACGAGTGTTCGCAATCCCGGCACGATGTCGTCGCGTTTGACGCCCCGATCGGGAAGCGTAGCGAGTGAAAGACATGCAGTTTCGATCCGGTCGATATAGCCGCCAGCGGTGACCGGACCGGACGCCGCAGCAATGTAGTGATAGAGCGACACAAGGTCGGCTTCCGCCTCGGGTCGGAAGGTGACGCTACGCGCCACGTTTGGCTGCCCGTAATGTTTTGGCATGAACAGCCCGGACGCGCCTGAAAACGTCGGCGGCAGGCACATTCTTTCGCGGATCGGCCAAGGAGGCAGTCACTTTGGCACGAAGGTGTTCTTCGATTGCTGCTTCCTCGCGATCCAGCGCGCGAAGCGCGGAACGCAGGATTTCGCTGGCATTGTCGTAGCGGCCGGATTTCAGCCTTCGTTCGAGGCTGGCTTGCATCGGTCCAAGTGTGACCGTGATAGGCTTGCTTGTCCGCATGGATCGGGTTCCCTTGTCGATTGACCATAGCACGTTGTATGACATTGTCATACAGCAATGCGAGGAATGTATGGACAAAGTTCTCGCGGCCGCCAAGTTCATTGCCACCGCCCGCCGCAGCCGCGCGCCGCTGGCCGCGCTGCCGTCGGACATTGTCCCCGCAGACGAAGCCGAAGGCTACCAGGTGCAGCGCGCGCTGCACGACCTGATGCGACCGCAGCTCGGCAGCCTCGTCGGCTACAAGATCGGCTGCACCAGCAAGGTGATGCAGGAATATCTCGATATCCCGCATCCCTGCGGCGGCGGCGTGTTCGAGAAGGGCGTGCATGACAGCGGCGCAAAACTCAGTGCCTCCGACTACGTCCGCGTCGGCGTCGAATGCGAGATCGCGGTGAAGCTGGCGCGCGACCTGTTGCCGCCCGAGCAGCCGTTTACGGCGGAATGGATGGGCGAGGCGGTCGAGGCCTATTACCCCGCCATCGAGATCGTCGACGACCGCTATGTGAAATGGGAAACGGCGGGCGCACCGACCCTGGTGGGCGACGATTTCTTCGCCGCCGGCTGCGTGCTCGGCCCGCCGGTCACCCGCTCTGCCGTGCCGGATCTTCTGAAGGTCGCCGGCCCCGCCATCATCAACGGCAAGGAGGAAGGCCGCGGCACCGGCGCCGACGTGCTCGGCCATCCCCACCATGCGCTGGCCTGGCTCGCCAATCATCTGGCGAGCGAAGGCCGGGGCCTGCATGCTGGGCAGATCGTGCTGACCGGGAGCCTGGTGAAGACGGTGTGGCTCAATGCCGGCGATCACGTGCGGATGGAGCTCGACGGGCTCGGCGTGGTGGAAGCGACGTTCACGTGAGCTTGCCCCGCCGTCATTGCGAGCGACTTGTCCGCCGTAGCTCGAAGAGCGAAGGCGGAAGCGAAGCAATCCAGCTTTCGTGCTTTTGGTATCGACTGACAATTATTCCTCGGTCGCGGGCTTCGCCTCTGCGTCAGGCTCGAGAACCACCTTGTCGCCGACCTTGCT
>JAKFVP010000379.1 GCA_021732175.1 Bradyrhizobium sp. | reverse complement strand
GCGAGGTGGCGCCGCAGTCGATCAGGAAATTGACCGCGGCGCCCGTGATATGGAAGCAGGTATTGTAGCGGCCACCCGAGCCGAACGCGTCGCCGCAGCCGACAAATTGCAATTGCATCGGCCGCTCACGCTCCCTTTGCTGTCAGCGGTTACCGCCGGCCGAAAATGCGCGTCAGCAGCCAGACCGGGATCACGATCACGGCGCCGAGCAGGAAGTAGCGCCACAGCCAGTTGACGGCGTCAAAGCCGAGATCCCACAGCCGCTGGAACAGCATGCGGATGGAGTGCAGGATATTCCAGGGATCGAATCCGATCGCCGCGAGCACGACACCGACCAGGATCGAGAGCAGGATCAGCCGGAACGCCACCGCCAGCGGCGTGCCGCCGAGAAAGCGGTAAAGCCCGTCCTGGCTGACCGGCAAATCCCTGACGTCGTTGGGCATCAATCTCTCCATCCGTTCATGCCCATTATAGGCACGGCGGGGCAGAGGGGGAACCCGCTGATGTCCGTCAATGGCGGCAGGCTGCGCCCGAAACTTAATTTCCCGTCACGTTCTTTAACATCCGTTCAAGTGTCTCCAGCCGGTCGGCTTCACGCGGCGGCTTGTCCCAGCGCAGCCGGCTGATGCGGGGAAAGCGCATGGCGACGCCGGATTTGTGCCGCGGTGAGCGCTGCAATCCCTCGAAGGCGACTTCCAGCACGAGGCCCTGATCGGGCTCGTGCACCACATGGCGCACGGGGCCGAATTTTTCCGTGGTGTTGCGGCGGACGAAGCGATCGATCTGCAGCAGCTCCTCGTCGGTGAAGCCGAAATAGGCCTTGCCGACCGGCACCAGCTGTTCGCCGTCCTCGCCATCGGTCCAAACACCAAAGGTGTAGTCGGAATAATAAGACGAGCGCTTGCCGTGGCCGCGCTGCGCATACATCAGGACCGCGTCGATCAGATGCGGGTCGCGCTTCCATTTCCACCACTGGCCCTTGGGCCGGCCCGGCAGATAGGGCGCATCGCGCCGCTTCAGCATCACGCCTTCCACCGCGTCGGCATCCTCGCCGGCGCCGGCGCTGGCGGGGTCGGCACGGGCCGCCATCAGTGCGTTCCAGTTATCGAACGGCACGGTCGGCGAAAGATCAATCCTGGCATCGTCGAGCTTCTTCACGAACGCCTGCAATCGCTTGCGCCGCTCGGCGAAAGGTAGCTCGCGCAAGTCATTCGCGTCGTCGCCGAGCAGATCATAGGCGCGCAGATGAATCGGGAATTCCTTGATCAGCTTTGGCGAAACCAGCTTTCGATTGAGCCGCTGTTGCAGCACGTTGAAACTCTGCACGCGGCCGTCGCGCAGCACCAGAAGTTCGCCGTCGATCGCGGCCGGCAAGTGCAGCGACGGCACGAGATCCGGGAAGCTCTTGGTGATGTCCTCGCCGGTGCGCGAATAAAGCCGCGCCTGCATGTGTCCCGCAGAGTCGCGGCCGCTCACGGCCTGCACGCGGATGCCGTCCCATTTCCATTCCGCGATGAAATCGGCCGGGTCGAGGTTTTTGAAATCCTCATCCTCGATCGCATGCGCCAGCATCACCGGGCGGAACGGCGCCACGTCGCGGTTAACAGGCTTGTCGCCGCGCCCTTCCAGCCAGGCAAACAGATCGGGATAGGGCGGCGACAGGCCCGGCCACATGAGCTCGATGTCATGCGGGTCCTTTTCGCCGAGCGCGGCCGCGGCGGTCTTTGCGAGCCGCGCGGAAATGCCGATCCGCATCGCGCCGGTCACAAGTTTGAGCAGCGCCCAGCGACCGGTCTCGTCGAGCTCGTCGAGCCAGCGCGACAGCTGCTTTGGCAGCTCGGTCTTGCCCAGCGTGCGCAGCGTGGTGACGACTTCGGTCAGCGTCGGCGGCGGCGGATTGTTGTGGCCCGCCATCAGCGGCGCCTTCGGCCACATCAGCGCGACTGTCTCGGAGAGATCGCCGACATAATCATATGACAGCCGGAACAGCTCGGGGTCGGCGCGTTCGGTGATGAGATCGCGGATCAAGCCGGCCTTGGCATGCTTGAACGACAGCGCGCCAGTGATCGCAGCGAGCGCGTAGCCGCGGTCGGGATCGGGCACCTCGCGAAAATACGCCGTCAGCAGCCGCAGCTTGTTGTTGCGGCCGGGCTCGTAGGCGAGGCGGTCGAGCAATTCGGCGAAGCGGTTCATGCGTCCGCCTCGTCGGTGGCGGCGGCTTCGCCCTCATCCTCATCGCCATAGCCGACGAGATCGAGCGGCCGTGCGACGAGGCCCTTGCTCTTGCACCAATGCACCAGCGCGTCTTCCTGGCCATGCGTGACCCAGACTTCGCCGGCGCCGGTGGCCGCGATCGTAGCCGTCAGCCCGTCCCAGTCGGCATGATCCGAGATCACCAGCGGCAACTCGACGCCGCGTTGCCGTGCCCGCGCGCGCACCCGCATCCAGCCCGAAGCAAACGCGGTGACCGGATCGGGGAAGCGCCGCGTCCATAGATCCGACGTTGCGGAGGGCGGCGCCAGCGTGATGGTACCGGCAAGATCGGCCTTCTTCATGCCGCGCACGGCGCGGAGTTCGCCGAGATCGATGCCGCGGCTCTGGTAGTACTGCGTGATCTTCTCCATCGCGCCATGAAGATAGATCGGCGCATCGAATCCAGATTCGCGCAGCAGTGCGATCACGCGCTGCGCCTTGCCGAGCGAATAGGCGCCGACCAGATGCGCGCGCTCCGGAAACAGCGTCACCGAGGCCAGCAATTTCTTCACTTCCTCGCCCGCATCGCCATGCCGGAACACCGGCAGGCCGAACGTCGCCTCGGTGATGAAGACGTCGCAGGGTACGAGCTCGAAGGCTGCGCAGGTCGGATCGCGCGCGTCCTTGTAGTCGCCGGAGGCAACGATGCAGGTGTCCTTGCAGGTCACCGCGATCTGCGCCGAGCCCAGCACGTGCCCGGCGGGATGAAACTTGACCGTGACGTCGCCGAGCCTGATCTCAGCGCCATAGGCGATGGCCTGCGTGCTGCGGGCGAAATTGTCGCCATAGCGCAGCCGCATCATGTCGAGCGTCTCCTGGGTGGCCAGCACCGCGCCATGGCCGGGCCGGGCGTGGTCGGAATGGCCGTGGGTGATCACGGCCCGCTCCACCGCCCGCACCGGGTCGATATGGAAACCGCCCGGCTTGCAGCACAGGCCGGCGGGAGTTGGCAGCAGGATGTCTTGCGGGCGCATCTCGGATATATAGGACGCCGGAAAGCGATTTTTCACCCGTTCATAAGCCCGATGCCCGCCCGCCTGTTCCTGTCCTCCGGCGATCTGATTGCCGACCGCCGCTACGACTTCGCGCGCGACCTGCAACTGCGCGGGGACCTGCCGGCGGCGGCCGACCTGTTGCAGCAGGCGATCGAGCTGGCGCCGCAGTTTGCGTCGGCCTGGTTCACCCTCGCCGAAATTCGTCAGGAACTTGGACAGCGCGATGCCGCGGTGGAGGCGTTCCGCAGGGCGCGCGAGGCCGATCCGCTCGATCGCCACGGCGCGGCGGTGCGGCTGATGCATCTCGGCGCCGAGCCGCTGTCGGCGATGCCCGCGACTTACGTGCAATCGTTGTTCGACCAGTATGCCCCGCGCTTCGAGCACGCGTTGCTCAACGATCTCCACTATCGCGCGCCGTCGCTGCTGTTCAAGGCGGTGCTCGCAGCGCGCAATGCGGCGAAGAAGCCCGCCTTCTTCAAGCGCGGCATCGATCTCGGCTGCGGCACGGGACTCGGCGCCGCCGCCTTTGCGAAGAACGTCGATCGCTTCATCGGCATCGATCTGTCGCCGGGCATGATCGAGAAGGCGCGGGCTTCCAATCTTTACGCGGAGCTCGAGGTCGCCGATATGGTGGCAGGCCTTGCCAGCAAGCCGGATGCCAGCGCGGATTTTCTGCTGGCGGCGGATGCCATGGTCTACGTCGCCGATATCGCCCCGGTGCTGGCGGAAGCGCAGCGCGTGCTCGCTTCCGGAGGACTGCTCGCCTTCACCACCGAAACGCATCCGGGCGAGGGCGTCATCCTCGGCGCTGGGTTGCGCTACGCCCATGCCGCCGCGCATGTGCGCGCCGCGCTTGCGGCGGCGGGATTGAAGCTTGCGCTCCTCCGGCAAGCCTCGCCGCGCGACGAGAGCAACATCCCGGTGCCGGGCCTCGTGGTGGTGGCGACGAAGGGTTAGCAAGCGCAGCCAAGGCAGTGAGTGTCATTCCGGGGCGCGCGAAGCGCGAACCCGGAATCCCGAGATTCCGGGTTCGATGCCGTTGGCATCGCCCCGGAATGACGCGCACAACCCTCGACGAACCCCGCCTGACGGCTTACCTCTTGCTCCGTGCCGCCGTCGCCCGACCTCTTCTCCTGGACACCAACAGCGCTCCCGGCGACGGCCGCGCTGCTGCCGGAGCGTTTTCGGAATTGGTTCGCCGCGCGCGGCTGGGCGCCGCGCGAGCACCAACTGGCGCTGTTGGGCAAGGCCCGCGCCGACCGTTCTGCGCTGCTGATTGCGCCGACCGGCGCCGGCAAGACCTTGGCCGGGTTCCTGCCGACGCTGGTTGAGCTCTCGGAAAACCTCCCCCTGAAAGGGGGAGGTTTT
>JAKFVP010000509.1 GCA_021732175.1 Bradyrhizobium sp. | reverse complement strand
AGATCGACAAGGCGGCCTGGTGCAAGCCGCGCGGCATCCGGCTGACGGCGACGTCGCGCTACATACGCGACAAGCTGTTTCCGCGCTGAGCTTTCGGACTCTGCCAGCCCTTACGTCGTCGGCCCGCCGGCCGGCGGCCGCAGCAGCGTTTGCCTGATGCGGCCGAAGAGCGCGGCGATCCCGCCATTTTGCGCGGCGATCAGCGCCAGCACGAGGGCGACAGCCAGAGCAACACAAAGCCATACGTTCAAGCGGCCGAGCGGCGCCGGCGCGTGCAGCGCGACCATGGCCTCGTGGACGGCCTGGGATCTGTCCATGCTTCCTGTTACCTGGCGGCGGGAGAAATGTTGCTTGCGTGCACCGGCGCCGTTGACGGTGCAGCCAATATGAGCAGCCGAATCCGGGCATCATAGCGGCATGGACGGACCGGTGACAGGGAGCAATCCGGCGCAAACGCAACCTTGGCGTGTCCGGATCGGGCCAGCGGGATTTTCTGAAGGAGTTGTCCGCGCCGTGCGCGATGGCGCTCCCTAGCGGAATCGAACCGCTCTCTCCACCGTGAAAGGGTGGCGTCCTAACCGATAGACGAAGGGAGCAAAACGTAAGGTAAATCAAGGCTTTGGGCGCATGACTTAACCCGGTTTGCGGCCGGCCGCAGAAAGCCGCGGCCAGCTTGCGGGCGAACGTATAGTGGCGTTTGCGAGGGCGGGCAAGTCGTGCGCCTTGCCAAATTCATCCGTTTCGAAGCGGTTCCGCATTAGCCGAGATCGGCAGGTATTCAGCAACGGAATTTAAAGTTGGCCCGCGTAAATCGATTTGAGTTTTATGGAATGAGCGCGATGACGACGGGACTGCGAAAGAATCCGATGCTGGGGGCGAAGAAGCGCGAGACGCGCAAATCGCTGCGTCAGCCCGGCTGGATCACGCTCGAGGGCGGCTTTGCCGCGCGCACCTGCGTGGTCGAGGACCTCTCTGCCTCCGGAGCCAAGGTGACGGTCGAGGACAACAACACGCTGCCGGCCAGATTGCGGCTGGCGTTTACCCGCGATGCGCGCAGCGGGCGCCCCTGCGAAGTGGTCTGGCGCCGCGGCCGCACCGTCGGCGTCAAGTTCGTGCGCTGAGCAGGCGCGGCGCGCCTCACGACATCGGCGGCGCGATGAACTTTTGATATCCCGGACGTTCGGAGATCAGTGCCAGCCAGCGCGCCATGTTGGGCTGCTTCGGCTTGCTCACGCCCTCGACGCCGAACCAGCGCCGCGCAAAGGCGCCGATCGCAACGTCGGCAATGGTGAACGCATCGCCCTCGATGTAGCGGCGGCTCGCCAACTGCGCCTCGACCACGCGCCACACCACGGCCGCATCGTCGGCAGCCCTTTGCAGCGCGACCATGTCGCGCTTTTCCGGCGGCGTGCGCACCAGTCCCCAGAACACCGGGCGATCGACCGGCTGCAGCGTCGACAGCGTCCAGTCGAGCCAGCGGTCGACCGAGGCGCGGCCTTTGGCGTCCTGCGGATAGATCGGCGATCCCTTGCCGTAGGCGAGGTTGAGATAGCGCATGATGGAATTGGATTCCCACAGCACGTAATCGCCGTCGACCAGGGTCGGCACGCGGCCGTTGGGATTCATCGCGAGATATTCGGCGGTGTCGTTCTTTCCGAAGGCCATGCCGGCGTCGATGCGTTGATAGGGAATATCGAGTTCGGCCAGGCACCACAGCACCTTCTGCACATTGACCGAATTGGCCCGGCCCCAGATCGTCAATTGTCCCGCCACGCGCAGCCTCCCGCTGTTGCTTTTGGCCTGACATAGCGGAAATCGGCGCTGGTGGCGCTGGCAAAAATCAGGCCCCGCCATGCGATGGCGAGGCCCGATCAAACCAAGGCTGGCCGGCGGCTCAGTGGCCGAAGAACAGCCAGAGCAGAAGGATCACCGGGATTGGCACGCCCAGCAACCACAGCAGAATTCCGCGTCCCATCATCTCCTCCTTGTTTCGCGTTGTCTGGACAACACCGGCAGGGAGGATCGGTTCCTTCAGGCCTTCGGGATCTCCGACAGTTTCAGCCCGATGCGGAACAGGGAATAGCCGTCGCGATCGACGGCCTCGCGTACCGCGGCATTGACGTCAGCAGCCTCGCGCACGCGGGTACGCTGCCACTCCGCTTCGTTGGTGTCTGACGGAAACGGCGCGTCCGCCTGCAGCACCAGGCGATAGGCCGGCAGGCGGACGTGCACGAAGAAGGCGTAGGCGCTCACCAGTGGCCGGTGTTCGGCATCGAGGTCCACGGCTCGGCCGGCGGCTTGGGATCGCCCTTCTGCAACAGCTCGATCGAGTGCAGGTCGGGCGAGCGCACGAACGCCATGTTGCCGTCGCGCGGCGGGCGGTTGATGGTGATGCCCATCTTCATCAGTCGATCGCAGGTGGCATAGATGTCGTCGACCTCATAGGCGAGGTGGCCGAAATAGCGGTCCTCGCCGTATTTCTCCTCGTCCCAATTGTAGGTCAGCTCGACCAGCGGCGCGCCGCGCGTCGACGGCAGCTTCTTGAGGGCGTCGAGGTCTTCGGGGGCGCAGAGGAACACCAGCGTGAAGCGCCCCTTCTCGTTATCGACGCGGCGCACCTCCTTCAGCCCCAGCGCGTCCCGGTAGAACTTCATCGCAACATCGAGATTGCGCACGCGCAGCATGGTGTGGAGAAAACGCATTTCGGGGCTCCCTGAAGGGGTTTTTGTTGGTGGGGGCGTGATAGCAGAAGTTTGATCGCGGGGGCAGGGGTTGTTGCGCCGCAACGCCTCTGGAAATCAATCTTCGGGCTCAGGCGATCGAAGGGATTGAACCCGCGAGCAACTTGTTGCGTCCAAGCGGCATGGCCAAATTTATTGGACAGTTGCTGTTCGAACTGCTCTGGGACCTCGCCTGGCGCCAGCTGCACGCGATCATTTGGCGGATGATGCAGAAAGCAGACGCGTGGCTGGCTTCGAAAAAGCTCGGCAGGCGCACGACTGTTGTCGTCGGGCTCCTCCTCGGGCTTGCCGCCTGGGGTATCTGGCCGCTACTGGCCTGGTTGCTGGCTAACTGAAGAATCCGGACTGCCTGATCACGCGCAAGGCATAATCTCGGGCGGTGATTGCACAACCGCCCGATGTCGTCTGAAGATCAGGCCACCAATTCCCGCAATACCATCGCCTGTTCGAGATTGTGGACCGCGATCGCCGTGTGGGTGTAATCGCCGGCTTCGTTGGAATTGGCGATCTCGCGCAGCAGCTCGTCGCCCTTGATGACGTGCAGGCCGACGCCGTCTTCGGCCGAGGGGTAGATGCCGAGAACGACATCGTGTCCGGCGATCACCGCGCGCAGGGCCAGCGCCTTGTCTTCGGACATCTGGATATAGGAGCGGGTCGCATCGGCGAGCCCGCGCAGCTCCTCGAAATCAATCATACGCATACTCCACGCAACTAACTCGTCGATTCTAGGCACGGCATGCTTACTCAAACATGAAGGGCACGAAGGGACGAGCAAGGTGCGGCACAGGGAATCATCTGTGACATCAGCCACGGTTTGCGGCATGAGCTTGCGCGAAGCTGAAGGCCAACCTCAATTGAAGGAGCTACTGCGATGTTCGCGCTCAGTATCCTGGCGGCAGCGGTTCCGTCGATCCTGTGCTTTGCGGCATCGGCCTGGATGGCCTTTCACGACAAGGCGCAATGGAAGTATTTTGCTGCCTTCGCGTTCCTCGCCGGCTATGGCGGGATCTATCTGCTGTACACGATCGGCGCGTGGCGGCTCGCGGTGCATGGATGAGTGTGATTGTCGCGCCAACAGATTGTTAAGACATCGCCCGCGCTGATTTTTCCGATTCCGATTCGTTCTTTGAGAACGAAATGGAGTCAGAGGCAGAACATCCCGCGATAGTCAGCGCGTCGGCGAACGATGTGACCTGTCCGTCCGGGCAGATTGCGGCGTCACCGGTGTGCGCGGCAGGTCGCCGAATTCGGACGAAGCATAATCGCGTCCTTCGGGGGTGATGATGTGGATGTCGTAGCAGCCGGTGCGCGACATCTCGCGCGCCTTCTTCAGCGCGGCCTCCGAGGTCTTGCGCCGGTGCACGAGCTCGCCGTGCCTGCACATCGCTTTGATCGCGAAACTCATTTTTTCTTCTTCTTTTTCTTGCTCTTCTTCAGCGTGTCGGCCTGGGCGCGAAACGCCGGCGCCAGATTGCGCATCTGATTGGCGAGCACGGCGTCGTTGGTCGTGAACGCCACGCGTTCGGCGGTCAACGTCTGCTGGCGGATTGCCTTGGCCATCTTCATGCGGGTCAATGTTGGCGATGTCGCGGAGTTCCGGAGCTGCGACCCCAAGTAGCGCTGGTGTTTGTTCCTTGTTTGTTCTATCATGAGTGCATCAAGGATTCGCTGGCCATGGATGCCGAACGAGAACGCGAGATCATCCGACTGTGGAACAGGCTTCGGCTCTTGCAACGGCAGGGGCAGCCGACCGCTGCTGTTCGCCGGCAGATCGAGAAAGCTTTGGCCGAGCGCGACGAAGCGGCGTGACGGCGTTCGTGCCCGAGGCGAACCGCGGATTGCTCAACTCCGGGCAAGTGGACCCGCCGACGGCGTCAACTCACTTGTGAG
>JAKFVP010000226.1 GCA_021732175.1 Bradyrhizobium sp. | reverse complement strand
AACTGCTGTCGCTGCGTTCCGACGATGACGCCAAGGCGGTGAGCGCCCACGCGCTGCTGTTCGAGGAATTCCTGGTGCGTGAGGCCGAGGCCGGCCGCCTGAAGCTGCCGCTCGGCGCCATCACAGGGCAAGCGCTGGTGCATGGGCATTGTCACCAAAAGTCCTTCGGCGCCTTCAAGCCGGTGGAAAAGACGCTGCGGCTGATTCCGGAACTGAAGGTTGAGACCATCGACTCCAGTTGCTGCGGCATGGCCGGCGCCTTCGGCTATGGCGCCGACACCTATGCGGCCTCAATGGAGATGGCCGCGCTGTCGCTGCTGCCCGCCGTGCGGCGTGCCGATGCTGGCACGATCGTCGTCGCCGACGGCACCTCCTGCCGCCACCAGATCAAGGATGGCACCGCGCGCGAAGCTGTTCACGTCGCCCGCGTGCTCGCCATGAGCCTCGACAAGAGATCAACGACATCCGCCAATCCAAAGGAATGAATTATGGCTGAACTGAACCTCGACACCGCCCGCAAGATCCTCGATGCCGCGCTCGCCAAGGCGGTCGAGAAGAAATTCAAGCCGCTCGTCATCACGATCCTGGATGCGCGCGGCGCGGTGAAGGTCACCGCCGCGCAGGACGGCACCAGCCTGATGCGGGCCGAGATCGCGCATGGCAAGGCCTATGGCGCGCTCGCGCTCGGCATGGGCTCGCGGGCGCTGTTCCAGCGCGCGCAGGAGCAGGCCTATTTCGTCGACGCCGTGAATACGATAGCGCAGGGACGCCTGGTGCCGGTGCCCGGCGGCGTGCTCATCCAGGACGGCACGAAACTGCTCGGCGCGATCGGTGTCAGCGGCGACACCTCGGACAATGACGAGATTTGCGCCGTCGCCGGCATCGAAGCGGCTGGTTTGAAGGCGAATGTGGGATAGACTTGTCTAGAGTTCGGACTGCGCAATCTCCTTCGAATCCGAGGCAATATGCGAATATCGATTAAGTTCGCGGTTCTTTGGACACGAACGAGCCTGCCTAATCGAGTTGTGCAAAGAGGCCCTTGCTCCAGCCAGCTAAACAGGAAAGACGACGAGCTGCACCCGCGCGTCGGCACTTGTTCGCCAGCGTCGCGGCGATAGATCCCAGAATGGATCAAGCCCACCTAGCCGAACACACGAACGCAGCGAGCTTTGAATTAGTGGGCGCACGGTCGCTGCTGGCGTATGATCTCGCTATGGACCGCGACCGCGGGCCATCCAACGCTTTTGGCTCTCGACCTGATTGCCACTTTCGCGCGGTTCGGGCCGGACACGTTGCTCACTGCGATCTCATTCGGAAAGAGCTGAAACTGTGAGGCTCCTACCACCAAGCCTCGAGCGCTAACCCTCCTTCGCCTTCGAATATTCGGGGCCGCGGCGAGCCTTAGCAAAGACCCGGTCCGTCCGCATAAAGCTTGCAAGCATGGGGGCGATCAACTTAACTGGGTCGCTGATCGGCTGATTGCTTTCGCGCGCGAGGATCTCGGCATAGACGACGGGGTCCCTGTGAACGATTGCTGGCAATTCAAGGGCGACCTTGACCGGTTTGTCGTTGGGGATAACGCTCAATCTGAGCTTTGCCATCTTTCATCCTCTATACGGTTCGAGCACCAGGTCGCGATTTACGATCACCCTCACCGGAAATCCCGGACGGATCGTCAATGTTGGCTGGATGTTGAGATTGCGCCGAACGACCTGTTGACCGGTCTGATTGAGCGAGTCCCCTGCCCCGCGTCGAAGCGACTGAATGATGGCGCTGTTGGTATTGTTGACGTCCGTCCTCGAATTCACCTCGGAGGCGATGGCGAGCAGCGTCGACAGCGCAGCCGCTCCGAGCAACTCTTTCCAATGGTTGTCGACCTCATCCTCAAGGCCCGAATATCCCGCGGTATCCGCGCCGGGCTGTCGCTCCAACACGATCGAGCGCCCATTCGGCATAATGAGCCGGGTCCAGACCAAGAGCACGCGTGACTGCCCAAATGCGACCTGGCTATCGTAGGTCCCTATCAGTCGCGCTCCTTGCGGCACCAGCTTGGCGCGGCCGGTCGGAGTATCGAAAATGTTCTCCGTAACCTGCGCGGTGATTTGGCCGGGAAGGTCCGAACGAATACCTGTTATGAGAGCTGCAGGAATGGTCGTTCCGGCCTGCACGACAAACGGAGATGCTGGACGTGAAAGCCTGTCAGGCGCCGTAGTCCGCCGATCGACGGGAGCATTTACGAACAGCAGTTTGCGATCCTGCCCGTTCTGCGCGAAGGTTTCATCAGAAGATGACACGATGTTGGTGGCCGTTTCCGGGGATGGGGCACGTGGCGGCGTGACGGGCGCAGTGGTCGGTACAAATACCTTGCTCGTCCGAGCCGTCTCGGTCTCCTGGTTGACGCGCTGTTGTTCGGCATCAAGCCCGACCGGAGTTGATTGACTCTGGGCCGTAACGATTGGTCGCCCCAGGTCTCCTGGCAATGGTGGCCCAAGCCGGGGAACGTCGCGAGGGACGCCGGCATAGTCTTTCGGCAACGTCGCGAGCACATCTGCGACGTTGTGGTGATCTGTGCTGTAGAGTTCGTCCGGCGTCGGATAGCGCTGATGGTTGCCCCGCAGCGCCCACAGAACCGCGCCAGAAATGAGCAGCAATGCCAGCGCGGTGCCGCCGCCAAGGACCTTGCGGGAAAGCCGCGTAATCCTGGGGCGGTCTGAGCGCAGACGCAAGGCCTGCGCCGGATCGTCAGCTGATAGCTCCGGTCCAGATGCCGGACCGCGGTTCTCGCTTGGGCCATTGTTCGTCACGATCGTCCCCCGTCGGCTC
The DNA here is from genome assembly GCA_021732175.1 of Bradyrhizobium sp. Taxonomy (GTDB): domain Bacteria; phylum Pseudomonadota; class Alphaproteobacteria; order Rhizobiales; family Xanthobacteraceae; genus Bradyrhizobium. Next base: position 1,847 of record JAKFVP010000226.1, on the reverse strand, counting down.
TGACAATTCGGACTTTCTGCTGCGTGTCTCCGCCAAGGCGAAGCTCGGCCGCAGCGAACAGACGATCGGCAATCACGACATTCCTGTAGATGCGATAGTTGACGAGTTCGGGTTTGCCGTCCTGACCAATCACGACCAATGGCGGCATTTCGCCCTGGCCGATACCAGCCGAGAACTCGATGTAGACCTTGCGACCGTCGTCATAGGCATTCACTGGCCGCCACGGCGGATTGTCGCCTTCGATCACGTAGCGGTATCGGCGCCGATCCATCTCCGGAATGAGCGGCGCTAGCGGCAAAGTCCGGGAGCGGCCGGACCAGTCTTCCGGGTAAAACCAGGCGACCGACGGCATATACAGCTTTTCGCGAGAGCGGAGTTCGATCAGGTAGGTTCGTCGATCGGTGTTGACGACAAGATTCGTCTCGAGGGCGGGCCGCGTCGGTTTAACCATGATGTGAACGCGCCTGGTATCACCGCTGCCGCTCTCAGTGTCGGCGACGATCCAGCGCACGGTATCGCCGGCCGCGAGCGGACCCGAACCGGTCAATTGTTCGCCCGGCTCAAGCGCGATATCCGTAATCTGTCCGGGCGAGGCATAGATTTGATAGAGCGCGCCGGGGCTGTAGGAAAAGACCTGGACGGCGTTGAAATACCCTGCCCGGCGCGGCTGGACACGCGCCACATCATTGGCGATCTCGACGCGACCGGTCGGGTCCTTTGACTCTGCTTCACCCTTGTTGCCGCCACGAGTTGGAGTCCAAGCCGGAGGGACATGCAAGGGACGCGCGTGGTCATCCGCCGGCATCGGAAGATCGGGAGATGGCGGCACCTCGGCATCATAACTGATCTGTGGCGGCTTGAAGGTCGTGCAACCGGAGAGCGCGATCGCCAACAGCACTGCTAGACAGAAGGGCGCCCGATTGGGTCGTGGTTGCGCCAATTGCGGTACAAGCGTTCTCACTAGCCGAGCTCCTTGGACCAGTTGATGGCATTGACATAGACGCCGAGCGGGTTCTTGCGCAGACGTTCGGCATCGCGCGGGGTTTCAATGACGATGGAAAGGATTGCGGTCCAGCGCTCGGTCGCCGCCAGCTGACCGCCGTCGTAGCGGCGCTCGGTCCATGCGACCCGAAAGCTTGCGGGCGAGGCCCGGATGACACTGGATAACTCGATCGCCACCTGCGTGTTGCCGAGCTTTGCGAAGGGATCGTTGTTACGGGCGTAGTCGTTCAGCGCCGCTGCGCCACGATCGGTCGTGAAGTCGTAGGCTCGTAGCCAGTTTTGCCGCAACACAACGGCATCGGCAGGCAGGGCTCGTACATCCTCGATGAAGCGCGCCAGATGAAACGCGATTTGCGGATCGGTCGGCTGATAGAAAGGACTCGCCGGCGCGACCACCTGGGTCTTACCCAGATGGTCAATCTCCACCACCCATGGCGTGACGGTGCCTTTGGTGGACTGCCAGACGAGGCCGACGGCCAGCCCTCCCGACAGCAATAGACATCCGAATGCCATCAACCGCCAGTTTCTAGCCTGAACGCGCGCTGACCCGATGCGCTCATCCCAGACCTGGGCCGCTTTCTGGTAAGGCGTCACCGGCTCTGGCGTGCGGCCGTAGTGAACGGACGGTCGCTTGAACATCACCGCCCTCCCTCGGACAAGTCGACGGAGGATCCGCCGCCAGAGCCGTCACCGCTGCGGACCGCGTGGGTCGCAGCAGAGACACCTTGGCTCACCGCCTGCGCACGTTTCATCCGGCGCGCCCAGGCCGGAGGCGCATCTGTCGTCGGAGAACCACTAGTCAGTCCGGCTGCCACGCGGCGCAGCGGGCTGACGATTGCCGAACC